>JAAVGZ010000075.1 GCA_014799985.1 Helicobacter sp. | reverse complement strand
CCCCAACCCCTGCACGCTCTTCTTCTTGATTGGGAAGACAAGAACCAAAGCGGCGCTGCGTGAGCTACGCTAGCTTGCGCGCGCTTTTTCTGGGGATTCTTTGTTGGGGGATTCCTTGCCTATTGATTGCTTCGCGTAAGCTCGCAATGACACAAGATTATCACAAGGAATCCCAACACGGTTGATTGCCACGAGGCTAAAGCCTCTCGCCATGACGATAGCTAGAGCTGCGGACGCTTGCAATGACGAGAAATAGCATATTTTATAGAAATGCCTATCATCATGTTAAGCAGCAGAGAAACATCGCGTCATCGCGCGCACAGATTCAAAACTGATACACATACCGCACAAAAAACGCGGGCTTTTGGAGAATCTTCGCCGTGTTGTCGATGCGCACATCATCGACAAAGCTGCCCGCCTTCTTGCTGACTTCGTTTCCGATGTAGCGCGCGCCAATGTCGATTCCGTGATGTGTCGCGACATCGACATGCACACCCGCATTCGCCATATATCCGAGCGTGCCGATTTTCTTAAACGCCTCGCCCGCCGCGCTCACGAGATAGGAATCATAGCGGCTATACACCGCCCCAACACCCGCAAAGGCGCTGATTCCAAACTGTTCATTGCGCATAAAATAATACATTCCATCAACGCCCAATGTGATGTTGTAATACTTCGAGTTCCTGTCGCCCTCAACGCTATGTTTGATGGTCGTGGGGTGGTATTCATATTCCCCATAGCCACGAATCGCGAGGTCGGGCTGCAAGAAGCTGCGGAATCCCACAATCGCGCCAAAATAGTTCCGCGTGCTCGTGCTGAAGCGATTGTTCGTGCGCTCCCCCGTATAGGTCGTTACATTCGAAACATTCCCCTCGCCGTCATCAACCTCTGTGGTTTGCGATGAGAGCGTATCGCTCGTGATGTCAAAATGCAGCCTGCTTGTGCCCATTGACAACCCAAGAAACAAGCCGTCATCTTGCGCGAGCGCGAGCGCGCATAGCATGCCGAAAACGAAAAAAGCTCTTTTCATTGTCCCTCTCCTTTTTGTCGAGACAATCTACCCACCTACAACTGATAGAAACCTGAAATTCTAGCGATGTGAGGCTTTATTGACAGATAAAAATAAATAAAGTAAAATGCAAAATCTTAAGTCTAAAAGGAGAAAACATGACTTGGATTCAAAACTATGACCCCTTGGGCAACCAATGGCTAAGCGCGCTTGTCGCGTTTCTGCCCGTTGCGCTGTTCTTTTGTTGCTTGCTAGTACTCAAGCTCAAGGGGCATGTTGCCGGGTTGCTCACCGTTGTGCTCGCAATGGTGATTGCCATTAGTGTCTATGGAATGCCCACAGCAATGGTTGGGGCGAGCTTTGTGTATGGCTTTGTCTATGGAATGTGGCCGATTGCGTGGATTATTGTCGCGGCAATCTTCCTCTACAAGCTCACCGACAAATCGGGCTATTTCAGCATTTTGCGCGACAGCATCATCGCGATTACGCCCGACCAACGTTTACAGGTGATTCTGATTGGCTTCTGCTTCGGCGCATTTCTCGAGGGCGCTGTGGGCTTTGGCGGACCTGTCGCGATTACCGCCGCGCTGCTCGTTGGCATCGGGCTACCGCCGCTGTATGCCGCCGGGCTCTGCCTGATTGCCAACACCGCGCCCGTGGCGTTTGGCGCTGTGGGGATTCCGATTATCGCAATGGCTGGCGTTGTGGGCGTCCCCGCAATCGAGATTAGCGCCGTTGCGGGCAAGATGTTGCCGCCGTTGTCGGTGTTCGTGCCCTTCTTCCTCGTCTTTTTGATGAACGGATTCAAGGGAATCAAAGAAACATGGCCTGCCGTGCTCGTTGCCGGGGGGAGCTTCGCGATTGTGCAGTTCATCACCGCGAATTTCTTGGGACCAGAGCTGCCCGACATCGCCTCTGCCGTTGTTTCTATCGCTTGCACCACAATCTTCTTGCGCTTTTGGCAGCCCGCAAAGCCCTTCATCTTTGAGAGCACGAGCGACAAGAAAATCGAGGTCAAGAAACACGCGACCAACCAAATCGTCCTCGCGTGGATGCCCTTTGTCGTGTTGATTGTCGCGATTCTAATCTGGACACAGGGCTGGTTCAAGGCGCTCTTTGCCGGCGAAGGCGCGCTCGCTTTCACAACGCTCGCGTTCAAGTTCGAGCCGCTCGCGGGCGTGATTCAGACAGCGCCCGTTGTCGCAGCCGACAAAGCCGTGAATGCGACATACAGCCTGCCGCTGATTAACACCGTTGGGACATCGATTCTGCTCACCGCGCTCATCACAATCCCCATGCTCAAAATCAAACCGAGCGATGCGATTAGCGCCTTTGGCGAGACGCTCAACGAGATGAAAATGGCGATTCTGACCATTGGGCTTGTCGTTGGGTTCGCGTTCGTGTGCAACAACAGCGGAATCTCGGCTTCTCTCGCGCTTGCGTTCGCGCAAACAGGCGATGCGTTCGCGTTTTTCTCGCCCATCGTGGGGTGGATTGGCGTGTTCCTCACAGGCTCTGACACGAGCAGCAACCTGCTCTTTGGCACATTGCAGCAGCTCACGGCGCGTCAGATTGGCGTCCCTGAAGTCTTGTTCCTCGCAGCAAACAGCGTTGGCGGCGTGGTAGGCAAGATGATTAGCCCGCAGAGCATCGCGATTGCATGCGTTGCTGTGGGGCTTGTGGGCAGAGAGTCGGAGCTATTCCGCTTTACCGTCAAGTACTCGATTGGATTTGTGATTATTATCGGAATCCTCGTGTATTGCGCCGCATTTGTCTTTCCCGGAATCCTTGCCTAAGTATTGATTCCAGCGCGCACAAAGCCACTCGCCTAGCTGCTGGCTTGGTGCGCCGCTAAACCACTCGCAAAGACGCATTCCATAGAGAATAATGAACCACGAGACATAAATCCACAACAAGAAAAAGAGCAGAATCGAAAACGAGCCATAAATCGTCAGATAGGCTTTGTTGTAGAACACATACGCGACAAAGAACCACTTGGAACACATCCACACAAGCGCCACGATGAACGCCGCAAAGCCCACCGCCCAATTGCTCAAGGGCTTGTTTGCCGAGATTTTGAACACGATAAAAAACAAAACGGCGGTGATGAGAAAGGGCGAGAGCGTAAAGAGGCTCACGTTCATATCCACGCTCGCGAGCATGTCTTGGACATAGCCGCTTAGGAAAATCGAGATTCCGATGCCGATGGGCAAAAGCGTAACGAGCGTCCAATAAATCGTAATCGAGTTCCAAAAATCGCGCACTTTGGATTGGAAGATTTTCGCCGCGATGTATTGGAAGTTTTTGAAGAAAAACACCGAAGTGATGAGGATTGAGATAAAACCAAGCTCGCCAAGCTTTGCGGAGTTTTGCAAGAAGGTGTCGAGATAGCTCGAAACGATTTCTTCGTTGGTTGGAATCAGATTCGACAAGATGAGCTGCTTCATCTCGAGATAGAGATTGTGAAAGTTGGGCAAAGTCGCGATGATGGACAACACGACCAACAGCAGCGGCACGAGGGCGAAGATGGTATAGAAACTCAAGCTAGCAGCGTAGAAGTTCAGCTCGGTATCGAGAACGGATTCGATGAGCTTCTTAAGTCGTTTGATTTGCTGCCACATTGGACACTCCTTATTTTGCGTTCTGTTCTATCACCGCCTTTTTGACAAAAGCATAATGCCCAAACGCTAAGATTTGAAAGATTGCCATAAAAAAATTGACGATTGGAATGAGGCTCACCGCATAGAGCCCGAGCGAGAGCACAAAGAGCTCGATTCGGTAACGTTTGTGCAGCTGCTTCGAGCCCTCATGCGAAAAAAGCGTGCCGATGACATCGAGCGTCATCGTGGATTTGAACAAGAAAAACATCAGCGCGAAGATAACGATTCCGTTCACAACGGGGATAAAGTAGAGCGGAATGCACAAAAGCAGCAGGCAGAAGAAAATCACCAACACCTTGAGCAGCGCGACAGAGGATTCGACAAGGCTAAGCCCCTCGTCCATGTTCACGTTTGGGTAATGGTGCTTGCGGAGATATGCCATGAGATAGGGCGCATAAAAAATCGACAAGACGAGCTGTACGAGCACGACAACGACAAAGAAGCAGATGAAGTTCAGCGCGCTGTTGAGAATCGTAATGAGCATGCCGAGTGTCGATGTCCAAATCGTGCTGCTGTTTGCGTCCACCAGCGCGTAGCTTTGCGCCATCGACTGAAGCAGCGCGCCCGAGGCGCTCCACGAAAACCACACAACGACAAGCGCCACGACAAAGGGCACGCACATGAGCGCGAGCATGCGCGGCTTTAGGCAATCGCGCGCGCCTTTGAGGTAGGATTGGGCGATGACTGCGAGGTCAAACTGCATACGAGAATGCGGAATCTAGTCGGCGGCGCGCTGCGTCCGCTGCCCATTGACATAGGTGTGCTCAAGCACGAGGTTGCCGTTTTTGTCCCATGCCTTAATCAAGCCATCGAGCTTGCCATCGACATAGTTGGATTCTTCCCACAATTGCCCATTATCGAGCCAGATTCTGCGCGGACCATTCAGAATGCCGTTGGCATACGTCTCCTCGCGCTGCAGCTGCCCGTTGCTATACCACAGCCGCCGAATGCCCTCAATCTTGCCATTGGCATAGACAGCCTCGCTGCCAAGCTGCCCGTTGCTATACCAAATCTTCGCAACGCCATCGAGCTGCCCATTGCTAAAATAGGTCTCACTACGAACAAGACGATTATCATAATATTCTTTCCAAAGCCCGTCTCGCAAGCCTTCGGAATCGTATTGGTTAATGGTTGATGAGCACCCTGAAATGCAGAGCGCAAACAGAAAAGCATTGATAGAGATAAAACTCTTGCGCATAGTGTCCCCTTTGTTGGTGTCATTATACAACACAACCCTCGACCTTGTCAAGATGTGCTGCACACTTTGCGCTCCATTCCCTTTGTTTCTATATCGGCGATTGCACACAAGATTTGAGCGCTTTTGCAAAGAGTGGCGCTCACACCTTTTGCGCGCTCCAGCAGCGGGTCGTGTATTTGATGTCAAACGCGCTTGGCAGCCTGTGGCGCATCTGATAGGCGATTTTCTCGAAGAGCTCCTGCCCCTTTTGCGTTTGCATGTCCCAATAGGGATTCTTGACGCTTTTCCATGCGTTGATGTAGTTCTCGATGGTTTGGTGAAAGTAGAAATCCTCCTCGAGATAGAGGATTTTATCGAACAATTCCTTATGCGCCTCGATAATCGGGCGTTGGTCTTCGCGGCGCACACCGCGCGAATAGTTTGGAATCAAGTCAAGAATGACTTCTTCGGCAATTTCTTGAATGGGGTCATGCAAATCGCGGTGATTCCACATGCACGAAAAATAGGCAGAGGGCTTGAGCAGCCTATGCGTCTCGCGCAGCGCCTCGTCTCGGTCCATCACATTGAAGCTGCTGCCAAAGGTTACCCAATCAAACAAGCCATCGCCAAGCCCCGAATCCAAGCCTGTGGCGCGCACCCACTCGATGTTTTGCCCCTTTGTGCGCTCGATTCCAATCTCGCGCATCGCATCGTTTGGCTCAACAGCGACAACGCGAAAGCCGCGCTCAAGCAGCATTAGGCTAAGGTTGCCCGTCCCCGCGCCGATGTCGGCAACAAGAGGAGATTCTGCCCCCCCCCCCCCCGCCACGAATCTGCCCTCGCCACTTGCGAGCAAGGCGAGCATGTCGAGGCTTTTGGGCGCGTAGTTTGGGCGATAGGAATAAAATTTGGCATGCTGGGTGTAGTCCCATTGTTGTTCTACGATTTTTTGCATGGTGTCTCCTTAGAAAAATGCGGGTATTATAGCAGACTTTGTGGCAAAATCTCTAAACAAACCATCGCATATCAAGAGAAGCAACGGGCACGGAGCAGCCGCTTCGTTGCGACACATCGCCCTTTTGGTGGGGACCAAAGAGCAGAAAATCGCAAAGCTGTTGTTTGTGCTGTACAAAGTTTTCCCAATCGACAATCTCACAGCCCAAAAGCTCGCCACATGCGACATCGTCGACAAAGCAAACCACAGAAAGCCCCGCTGTTTGCGCAAAAATATGCGCGAGCTTGCCCGCCTCTGCCGCCCCAAAAATGGCGATTTTGCCTTTTGGCGCGGGCGGCAAGCAATTGTGCAATACGGCTTGCGCATTACGACAAATGCACTCATGAAACGGCGCATAGGGGAAGGTGGGGGCAACAAAAGAGGTATCGCGCAATTTCTGAAAGACAGCCGTGATACGAATGATGGGCAATCCATCGCAAATAGGGCGCATGCGCCAGCTATCATCGCGAGAAAGATAGCTTTGGATATTGCCCAGAAACGTTGCGGCGCTATTGCCAAGATGTGTCGCCTCGCTCTGCTCCCAGCTGCCAAACTTTCCGCTGCGTCCAGAGAGTTGCTCGAAAATCCATGCTGTTTTGTAGAGATAATGGTTACAGAATCCGAGCTGTAAGATTTTTTGGGGCAAATAAGTAAAGCAACCCGAACCAAAGCCGCCCGCGATGGGCGAACGCCAAACGAGGCAGCCACCGACTTTGAGCGCGTTGTGGATATTGCTAAAGAGCATCTTTTGGTCAAAAATCCAATGCCCGATGTCTTTCACCGTGACGAGGTCAAAGGTACCGTTAAAATGGTAATGTTCTTGCAGGCTCAAGCCCAAGTCGAATCGCAAGCAATCATGCCCGCCATCGAGGTCGATACATTGGTATTTCTCAAAGCCATATTCCTCATAGACACATCGTGCCGAAATTCTCTGATTCTGCCCCCCCCCCCGCACACATTTCCATTTCTATCTTCTTTGAGGTCTTGCGAACCAAACTCGAGCACACTCATGTCATTTTTGAGCCAACCTTCCGAACGTAGAAAATCTAAAATTGCAAAATCATGTTTGTAAAATCCCATTTTTTACTCCTAGAAAATATTCTCTTTGCTCGCAAAGCGAGCGTTTGTCGTTGAGACAATGAGTGCGATTAAAGTCGCACCTCCAATATTTTGACGTCATTGCGAGTGAGCAGCGCGAACGTGGCAATCAACGAGCAAAGAATCCCAAAGGGAATCTTGGCACGGTTGATTGCCACGAGGCTAAAGCCTCTCGCAATGACAATTGGAATCTTGTCATGTTGAGCGAAGCGAAACATCTCTTATGATTCCAATCT
>JAAVGZ010000028.1 GCA_014799985.1 Helicobacter sp. | reverse complement strand
TTATCCCCCTTTAACCCCCAATCCCTAGCACGCTTCTTAAAGGTTTGTGCTCCGCACGGACTATGTCATGCTCCACAGCGCTTCGTCTATGTTAATATGAGAACATAGACGTGTGCGCTGTGGCTGGGGATTCTATAATTGGTGAGCAATGGAGAATCACAAATTGTGGAATCCAAAGCGCGGCTGTGCTGTGGCTTCGCCATAGCTTTGCGCGCGCTTTTTCTGGGGATTCTGTGCCTGTTGATTGCAACGCTAGCGCTCGCAATGACCCAATGAAACGTCATTGCGAGCAACCAACGAACAACAAAATCCCCCGCCCTCCTGTCGTCTTGCCAATAATAATAAGAAACCATTCAAAATATAGCTTTTTTCTATTGATTAATGAGAATGAAACTAGGAATTTATGATTTTAACATGTGCTATAAAATGGGCACTACAAAGCGCTATCCAACTTTGTGTGCACAATTTCAAAAAAACTTCACACTAACTTCACATTTAAGCGCTAGTATTTCTCATTCATTTTTAGGAGGATACTATGAAAAAAATCATCTGGATTGCCTGCGTCTGTTCATTGAGCGCCGCAACGCTCAACCAAAGCATGCAAAGCTACATCGAGAGCCTCAAACTCGAGGCAAAGGGCGAGGATTCCGCGTTTGTGGATTTTAGCGCGAGCGAGGGGCAAAAAATCTTCACGACACAAAACATCGGCAGAGACAACCAAAAGCTTTCGTGCGAGAGCTGCCACGGGAGCAACCTGCAACAAAGCGGGCGCAATGTCTTCACGAACAAGGTTTTGCCGCCGCTTGCGCCAAGCGCGAACGCCGAGAGCCTGACCGACCCAAAACAGGTGCAAAAGTGGCTCAAGCGCAACTTCAAAGACGTCTATCTGCGCGAGGGTAGCGCGAAAGAAAAGGGCGATGTCCTTTATTATATCCTCACAAAATAGGAGCTGACCATGAAACGATTCCTTTTGCTTCTTGCCATTGGCTTGGCGGCGGCTGCGCCCGAGTTTGTCGAGGTGGCGCAAGACGATTCGCGATTTGCGATGTTTGGGAAAAGGGGCGGCGGGCGCGAGATTGCGCCTGTCGATAATGCGCTATACAAAAAGGAATGCGCGAGCTGCCATTTTGGCTATCAGCCCGGTCTGTTGCCCGCGCAATCGTGGAGCTACATCATGCAGAATCTCGAGAAGCATTATGGTGTCGATGCGAGCATTGACGAGCAAGACCGCGTTGCTATCACGAACTATGTCCTCGCCAACTCGAGCGAGAAGGCGGCGGCAACGTATCGCCGCAGCGCGAAGTTGACGGCTTCGATGCAGCCCGGTGTCATCTATTTGTCGATTACCGAGATTCCGTATCATATCAAAAAACATCGCAAGATTGATAAACATTTGATTACCCAAAAAGAGGTGGGCAGCCTCGCGCGATGTGCGGCATGCCACACGAGCGCCGATGAGGGCGTGTACAAGAAACGTGATGTGAAGATTCCAAACTATGGGGCATGGCGTGATTGAGAGCTATATCTGGAGCTTTTTCAATCGCTTCGTCCATGTCGTGATGATTGTCAGCTTTGCGCTCGCCTATTGCCTTGATGATTTCCTACCAATCCACATCTTTTTCGGCACTCTCTTTGGCGCAGCGGTTGTGTTGCGTATCATCTGGGGCTTTGTGGGCACAAAGCATTCCCGCTTCGCCGATTTCCCCTATCGCGGCGTTTTGGGCTATCTCGCCTCTGTCTTTGGGGCAAAAAGGCGCTTCGTGGGGCACAACCCCGCGAGCAGCTGGGCGATTTTGCTCATGCTCTTTCTTGGAATCTGCACGGCAATAAGCGGCATGCTCGAGGCAGGAATTTCTAAGAATCAGGGAATCTTCGCGTTTTTGCACGACCAATACAGCCGCGTGCGATTCCTCGATGATGTGCATGAAATGTTCGCCAACGCCCTCCTGCTCGTTGTTTGCGTGCATATCTTGGGCGCGCTCATCGATTGGCTCGTGCACAAAAACGACTCGGTGGCTTCGATGATTTCGGGATTCAAGAAAACAGAGGGCAACGAAAGCATTGCGCCAAACATCGGGCAAAGAATCTTCGGCTTTGTCGGAATCGCGCTGCTCGCGGCTATCGCCGTTTTCATGCTCGGCGACAACCCGCTAACCAAGAGCCATGCGCAGCCAATCGACTATGCGGCGCTGCACAAAGATTTTGCCAACGAGTGCGGCAGCTGCCATGCCATCTATCCGCCGTTTTTGCTGCCCAAACACAGCTGGGCGCTGATGATGGACGATTTGGAGAATCATTTTGGCGATGATGCGAGCATCGATTCCGAACTCAACGCCGAGATTCTGGCATTTTTGGAGAAATATTCTGCCGAATCGTTTGACACGAAGGTTGCGCGCAACATCATCGAAAGGCAGACAGATTCCGCGAACATCGCGATTACGAAGAATCCCTATTGGATAGAGCGGCATGCGCACATCGCCGAAGACGTCTTCGCGCAGCCGAGCGTCAAGACAAAGGCGAATTGCTTCGCATGCCACAAAGATTTGGAGCATGGAATCCTCACGCTCGCGCGATGAGCGCTCATATCATTAAAGATTTATCTTTTTTCGTTAGAATCGCGTCTATGAACAACAAACATTTTGTGCGCGTGGCGCATTCTCCCGATGCTGATGATATTTTTATGTACTACGCGCTCGCGTTTGGCTGGGTCGACTGCCCCGATGTGTGCTTCGAGAATCTCGCACTCGACATCGAGACGCTGAACGAGAACGCGCTGCGCTCGAGCTATGAAATCAGCGCGATTTCGTTTGCGCTCTATCCGCTGATTGCCCAAAACTACGCGCTTTTGCGCACGGGCGTGAGCTTTGGGCAGGGCTATGGACCAAAGCTCATCAAGCGCAAGGGCACGCAACTTAAGAAAAACTTCAAGGTGGCGCTAAGCGGCGCGCACACGACAAACGCGCTATTGTTTCAAATCGCCTACCCTGACGCGCGCGTTGTGTACAAAAACTTTCTCGACATCGAGAGCGCCGTTGTTGGCGGCGAAGTCGATGCGGGCGTGCTGATTCATGAATCGATTCTCAATTTTGACGCGAGCCTTTGCGTGGAGCGCGAGATATGGGAGATTTGGGAGAATCTAAGCGGCGGCGCGCTGCCCCTGCCGCTTGGCGGAATGGCGATTTTGCGCTCGATTCCGCTGCACCTCGCGTTGCAAATCGAGGAGCTGCTGACCAAAGGCGTGGCGATGGCGCACCATCACCCACAGATTCTAAGCAACATGCTCCATGAGCGCAAGCTTTTGCGCATTAGCGGCGCAGAGCTCGAGACCTATCTCCGATTCTATGCCAACGAGCATTCTATCTCTCTCGATGACACGCAGCTAGACGCGCTCGATAGGCTCTTTGCGCTCGGGCATGCGCATGGATTCTATCCGCAAAAGATTGCCGCGAGAGATTTCTTGTTGCCCTCTGAATACATGGCGTTGCGGCATTCTTAGGCTGCACAACACAAACATGAGACGCAACGTCAAAATGAGAAATCCCCTTGCAACACAAAGCCACAAGTCCTTAATTTTCGTTTTACTAAACTTGCATTATCATGCCGAGAATCTTTTATCAATGTGAGGTAGTGTAGAGCTTTATGGGCTGGTTGATTGGTTATTTTCTGTTTGCGGTTGTCATCTCGTTTGTTTGCTCTGTGTTGGAGGCTGTGCTGCTGTCTATCACGCCGCCATTCATGGAAAGCTATGCCAAAAACCACCCGAAGAGTGGCAAGATTCTGCGGCACTTGAAGGCAAACATCGACAACGCGATTGGCGCGATTTTGGTTGTCAACACCTTCGCCAACACCGTGGGCGCGTCAGGCGTTGGCGCGCAAGCCATCGAAATCTTTGGCGAGGCGTGGCAGGGCTTCGTGGCGCTCTTTATGACGCTTAGCATTCTCTATATCTCCGAGATTCTGCCCAAAACCATCGGCGCGACATATTGGAAAAGCCTCGTTTTGCCCGCGAGCTATCTCATCTATGTGTTGTATTTCATCACCTTTCCGTTCGTGTATGTCTCGCGCATCATCACGCACATGTTCCGCAAGGGCAATTCCGACAACATGAGTCGCGATGAGATTCTCGCCGTTGTCGAGCTCGGCGAAAAAAGCGGCTCGATTAACGAGCTCGAATCCGACATCTTGGAACACATCATCGCGCAGCAGTCGCTATCGATTGCCGACATCATGACGCCAAAAGAGCAGATGTTCTCGCTGAATGACACGATGACAATCCACGAAGCGCTGCTCGTCTCTGACACGCACAAATACTCGCGCATTCCGCTGCTCGACAGCGAGGGCAACGCGCCAAACCTCGTCTATCGGCAGCATTTGCTGCAAGCCAACCTCGAGAAACGTGGGCAGGAGAGCATCAAGAGCATTGCCACAGACTTCGAGCAGGTCGACGAAAACATGCACCTGCTCGACTTGCTCGAAAATTTTATCGTCCAAAAAGAGCACTTGTTTTGCGTTGTGAATAGCAAAAAGAAGCTGATTGGGATTGTCGCGCTCGAAGATGTCATGAACGCCGTGATTGGCGTTGGAAATCTCCAACGACACTAGAAAGGACGGGATATGCTGCTAGCACTCTATTGTTTCATCGCGATTGTTTTCACCTTTTTGTGTTCTATCATGGAATCCGTGTTCCTTTCTATCACGCATTCCTTTGTCGAAAGCTACGAAAAGAAAAACCCAAAAATCGGCGGCTATCTCAAACATCTCAAGGCAAATGTCGATGACGCCGAGGGCGCGATTCTCGTTCTGAACACCTTCGCCACAACAGCCGCCGCAACGGGCGTTGGAATCGAGGTTGCGCATATCTATGGCATCGAGTGGCAGGCGTTTGGCGCGTCTTTGCTGACCGTTGTGTTGATTTATTTCTCGGAGATTCTGCCCAAAACCATCGGCGCGACATATTGGAAAAGCCTCGCGCCCGCCGTAACGCTCTGTATTCATTATCTGCTCAAAATCACCTTCCCGCTCGTGCTTGTCGCGCGGCTGCTCACGCATTTTGTCAAGTCGAGCCAAAGCAGCATTAGCCGCGATGAGATTCTCGCCGCGAGCCAGATTGGCACAAAGGGCGGCTCGATTGCCACGCGCGAAGAGGCGATTATTGAAAATGTGCTGATGCTCAAAAATTATCAAACCATCGACATTCTCACGCCGCGAAGCATCGTTTTTTCTTTGCCCGCCGATTGCACCGTTGGCGAGGCGCTCACACACAAGGGGCTGTATTCGCATTCGCGCATTCCGATTTATGGCGATAGCAGCAACACCGACACGATTGTCGGCTTTGTCCGCGCGCGGGACATTCTCAACGAGGGCGTCAAGAATGGGCTCGACAAGAAGCTCTTTGACCTCTCGCAGTCGGTGTATGTCGTGCATGTCAATCTCTCTGTGCTCAATCTGCTGAATCTATTTATTACTAAAGATGAACGTTTGTTTGTCGTGCAAGACCGATATGCGCAATTCGCCGGGATTGTTACGCTCGAAGACGCGATTGAGACATTGCTGGGCGAGGAGATTGTCGATGAATTTGACGAAGCAACAGACATGCAAAAAGCGGCGCAAGAGAGGAACAAAACAATCCGAATGAAATATCTCGATAGAATCAAGGATATTCAAGAGAAGTCGTAGGGGGAGCGATGGGCGGCGCTATGTTATTCCCTTTCTTTAAGCTCTTCCATGCTAGAATTTCAGGAACTGCAACTTGCTCACCAGACGGGTTTTAGCCACTCTTTAAGCTCTTCCATGCTAGAATTTGCCTATCTATCTCAATCATCTAGCCTTTGTTTTAGCCACTCTTTAAGCTCTTCCATGCTAGAATGCCGTAGGCGGCGTTCGCGGCTTCATCGCAGTTTTAGCCACTCTTTAAGCTCTTCCATGCTAGAATGCGAGCCGCGCGTTCCGCATTCGGCGCTACGTTTTAGCCACTCTTTAAGCTCTTCCATGCTAGAATATTAAAAAAGTTACTTTTCACCCTCTACAAGTTTTAGCCACTCTTTAAGCTCTTCCATGCTAGAATACGTTCAGCGTATGTGCGCAATCGTTTAATGTTTTAGCCACTCTTTAAGCTCTTCCATGCTAGAATGCCAGTTAGCCCCATGCCATTGTTGCCATTGTTTTAGCCACTCTTTAAGCTCTTCCATGCTAGAATAGATACCGTGATGAGGATTTGCAAGAATTTGTTTTAGCCACTCTTTAAGCTCTTCCATGCTAGAATTGCCACCTTGACAACAAAGAGCTATCGCGTGTTTTAGCCACTCTTTAAGCTCTTCCATGCTAGAATAAAGCTTATCGAGGCAAAGGAACAGCTGACGTTTTAGCCACTCTTTAAGCTCTTCCATGCTAGAATTGGTTTGTTCTGTGCCACCTCGAGAGTAGGTTTTAGCCACTCTTTAAGCTCTTCCATGCTAGAATGCTGTTTGCAGAACTTCAGAAATGTTAAGAGTTTTAGCCACTCTTTAAGCTCTTCCATGCTAGAATTTTCTGGTCCCGTTCCTGCTCATTCCCACCGTTTTAGCCACTCTTTAAGCTCTTCCATGCTAGAATTTGTAGCACTCGTTTTTGGTGGAAATCGCGGTTTTAGCCACTCTTTAAGCTCTTCCATGCTAGAATACATACGCATGACAACCTTAGCGTCCGTATGTTTTAGCCACTCTTTAAGCTCTTCCATGCTAGAATTTAAACCTGCAAAAAGGTGGCGATTACCGCGTTTTAGCCACTCTTTAAGCTCTTCCATGCTAGAATAACCAAGGTTGCTGCAATGTAGCAGAAGTAGTTTTAGCCACTCTTT
>JAAVGZ010000093.1 GCA_014799985.1 Helicobacter sp. | reverse complement strand
GCCGGGGTGGCATAGGGGAACTCGCGCAGGTCCATTACCGCGAGGTAGCCCTGCCAGGCCATGATGAGGCTGAAGGCCAGCCATATCATGTCGCTGATTTCCGACATCTCTGACCAAACGAACCTGCTCGCGCTGAATGCCGCGATTGAGGCGGCGCGCGCGGGCGAGCATGGGCGCGGGTTCGCTGTCGTGGCTGACGAGGTGCGCAAGCTCGCCGAGCAGACCCAAAAGGCGGCAAACGAAGTCAGCGCGAACATTAGCGTGCTCAAGCAAAACAGCAACGAGATGATGGACCGAAGCCACGAAATGGAGACAAGCGCCAATCAATCGAGCAGCAATATCGAGGACTTCAAAACGACATTGACGAGTCTGATTGAGAATTGTCGACAGATTAAGGATTCGAACCAAAAGGTGAGCCACGAGCTCTTCTCCAACCTCGTCAAGCTCGACCATATCTTGTTCAAGGCAAATGCCTATGCGGCGGTGAATAGCGGCACGCATTATGAATGCGCCGACCACCACAGCTGCCGCTTGGGCAAATGGTATTATGAGGGCGCGGGCAAGGAGTTCGCGCACACCAAGTCATACACGTTGCTCGAAAGCCCGCATGCGCATGTGCATAATGCCGTGAAGTCTGTGCTTGAGATTCTGAAAAACGGCAGAAAAGACGCCGATGACGAAAAAATTGTGCATTTGTTTGAGGAGGCAGAGAAAAACAGCGCCGCGCTCTTCGATGTGATTGGGCAGATTCTGTCTGAACATTACTAGGCGTTAAGCGCTATTTAATGGGCTTTTGTTATAATGCGCGCAATTTTTGAGGGAGAGAGATGATGAAAAAAATGCTTTTAGGTTTTGTGGTGTGGGGTGCGCTAAGCGGCGCTGCGTTTGCGAACGCGAACAGTCAAACGGGTTGTGGGCTTGGGACGATTATCATTAGCCAGCCCAATTCTGCCGTGCTCTATGCGCTCCAAGCGACAACGAACCATTCAACATTCACGCAGACTTTTGGGATTAGCTCGGGCACGATGAACTGCCGCAAGGCGAAGTTCGTTCTTGACGAGCGTGTGCAGGAGTTTGTCGCGGCGAACATGGACGCATTGCACAAAGAAATCGCGATGGCGCGCGGCGACACGCTCGACACGCTCGCCGAGCTGCTCGAAGTTGAGGACAAGCAGGCTTTTAGGGAGCTCTTGCAAGAAAACTACCTTGCCATCTATCAAAATGCCGATGTGGACATGGCAAGCACTTTGGATTCGATTCAAGCCCTCTAATGCGCCTTTTTTGGGCTGTCCTTGCGCTTTTTGCCTATGCGTTTGCGACAGACAATGTCGATTTGGAATCTGCCAAGATTCAAGCCCGCAACCTGAATCTAGCGAGCGACACAGAGTGGCGCGTCTTGTTGCATTACTCGGGCAGCCGAAGCCAGATTGACGATTCGCGCTTTTTTTACGCGCCAGATGGCATGATGGACGCAGAATCGGAGCTGCTCGCAACGCTCGAGGCGTTCTATGCCGCGCCTCCGTCTGTGCCGCCGAGCACGCCATCGCTCAAGGAGATGTCGACCCACCCGTTCGACACCCATGCGCTGTGCCGATTCCCCGCGCGCTTGCGGTTCTTGCGGGCGCATTTGTCGCTCGACAATCTCCCCGATGTCCCCTGCGCAGAATACGACAAAATGCGCGCCTATCTGAACCCCAAACATCTCTCTATCATCTTCCCGTCCGCCTATTTCAACTCGCCCGCCTCGCTGTTTGGGCACACCTTTTTGCTCATCGAGGGCGATTTCGATAGCCGCCTGCTCGCCTATTCGCTGAATTTCGCCGCGCGCGCCGATGAGCAGCGCGAAAACGGCTTCGTGTTCGCCGTGCGCGGGCTTTTGGGGCTGTATGAGGGCTACTACACGATGTTGCCCTATTATGAGACGCTCAAGAACTACAAAGACACGGAGAGTCGCGACATTTGGGAGTTTCGCATCAACTTCAGCGAGCATGAGGCTTTGCGCGCGTTCGAGCATATTTGGGAGCTGCGCGAGATTTATAGCGATTATTTTTTCTTCGATGAGAATTGTTCGTATAACCTGCTGTGGATTCTCGAGGCGGCGCGCCCGAGCCTGCGGCTGCGCGATGCGTTTGCTTACCATGTGATTCCGCCCGAGACGCTCTTCGTGCTTGACGAAAACGCCCTTTTGGGCGAAACGAGCTACCGCCCGAGCAAGCGCACGGTGCTGGGGCTCTATACGAGTCGGCTCGATTTTGGCGAGATTGCCACCTTGCGCGCGCTTGCTAGCGGCAGCGTGCAGCCCGAGACATTGCGGGGCGACCCGCAGAGCGATTCGCTGCTGCTCGAAGCCGCGCTTGAGCTGAATGAATACAACTACATCGCCCACAAAACGGACAAGGATTCCTACACACAGATTGCGCACAACCTCGCCAAGGCGCGCAGCAGGCTCGGCGCGAGCCCGCCTGTGGTCGCCAAAACGCCCGCTTCGCCCATGCTTGCGCACCGCAGCGCACGCATGTTTTTGGGAATGCTGCACAAAGACGGCGCACAGAGCTCCAATGCGCTCACGCTAGAGGCGCGCATTGCCTATCATGATAGAAGCGAGAGCGACAGGGGGCTTTTGGCAGGGACGCAGATTGAGTTTTTGCGGCTCATGTTGCGCTATGAGCATCTCCAAGAGCAGGGCGACAGAGTGCGTGTCGAGGACTTCGCGCTGCTCTCGCTCGCCTCGTTTGTGCCGCACAGCAAGCTTTTTTCGCCCTTTTCCTATCGCCTCTTTCTCGGCGCGAAGCCGATTCTTGATGATTCACTCGCGCCATACATGCAGGTTGGCGCCGGGGCGAGCGCGGGCGGCGAGCTCGCGGGGGTCGATGTGCTTGGCTATTATTTGTTTGAGATTCTCGGTGCGGACGCAAATGACGCGCTTGCGGCGGCGATTCAGACGCTTGGGGCTTCGTTTGATTCCTATCCGTTCAAGCTGACGTTTGAAGCCTCGAATCGGCTATACACGACCAAAGCGGTAGAAAATGACTTGCAGGGCACAATCCATTGGCAGTTTGCGCACAATCTCGCGCTTTTTGGGCGCGGGCAATGGCGCGCATGGCAAAACGTGCAAGCGCCCAAGAGGCAGCGCAGACGCGATTGCGTGCTTGTTGGCATGCGGGTGTATTTTTGAGATAAGCTAATGTGTCAGCCTCGCCCCACTCTTTTGCCTTTGTGCAATCAACTCGCGGAGTTGCTCCATTTCCTCTTCTGTGATGAGCTCATTGCTCCGTTTTGCCATAGCCTTTGCCCATTCCCTTCGCGCTTCAGGCGTTGCGGCGCGGACTTCTTCGGCTGTCGAATCGAGTGTCAATCTGTCTTGTTGTCGTGTTTCAATGGTGTATTCAATATTATCATCTATTCCGAGGATTCCCATTTGATTTCCTTTTTAATATTCTTTATATAGAGTTTCAACGTCGCGCCCCAACTCGGGGCGCAAGAACATGCGCGAGCACTATATCGCGATGCTCACTTGCCCTGTGCGGTGCATGGGGTGCTGGTAGTCGTTGCCTTTGCATGCACTCAAGCAGACACCCAAAACAACGAGCGCAAGAATCCAACCTGCCTTTTTCATTGTCCCTCTCCTGATATAATTTGCCATTCCCATTGTATCGCAAAAAACCTAAAATTGCAAGGATTCTGCTATGCTTCATGTGCAAAAATTTTTGTTTCTCTTTTATAAACCCATTGCCGCCGCCCTGCTGCTCGTCTTTTTGCTGCTTTTGCCCGTGCAGATTGGCGAAAAAGACGCAAATCGCGATTTGTGGCTCGTGGGCGACATGGAGCGCGTGAGCGAGGAATATTACACAACGACTCTGGCGCAGATGGCGGCGGCGTGGGCGATTGTGAAAATCAGCAGCAAGACAGTAGCGATGTTGCAACGTGGCGAAATCAGCTTCACGCCGCTTGGCGTGGGCGTGAGCCTCGCTCCGGGCGAGCTTTTGGCTGTCGTGGGCGACAATCTCGAGCGCATCGCCAATGTCTTGTTTGCGCTCGTGCTCGTGCTCTTGTTGCAGCAGTTCAGTCTCGGATTCCTAAGTTTCGTGTGTCTCAAGATTCTATTCCCTATCGCGCTACTATGCTATGTCGCGGGCTTTTTCGGGCTTGGCTTTGCCAAGACGCTTGCGGCAAAGCTGTGCAAAATCGCGCTCGTTCTTTGGCTGTGTTTCCCTGCGAGCGCCTACATCAGCAACTTCTTGCAGCAAGGATACCTAAGCGAGAAGCGCACGCAAAACTTGAGCATTTTGCAGACGCAAGAGACGGGGCTGCAGAATCTCCAACGATTCGAGGATTTGGGCGAAGAAGAGGCGCAAAAGTTACAACAAAACGAGGAGAATCTCGGATTCCTCACCTCGCTTTGGCAGAATGCGAAAGAGATTGCGAGCAACACAAACAATCATTTCCAAAAGACAAAAGAGCGCGCGATTGCCAAAATCGATTCGATTGTGGAATCTCTCGATGGGCTTGTCGATAGGCTGCTCGAGCTCACAGCCATTTTCTTGCTCACCACGCTCGTGCTGCCCTTTTGCGTGTTCGTACTGCTGTTTTGGGTCGCGCGCGGCTAGAACTTTTTCTCATGCACATCATTGAGAATGTCCTGCGCGATTCCATCGATTCGCTGCGTAATCTCGTTATTGCTGTGCAGAATCGTGGCGTTTTCTTGCGTGAGCTGCTCGAGGCTCGCGACAGCTTCGTTAATCGATACAATGTTGTTGGTCTGCTCTTTGATGCTGCCTGTCATGTCATTCACGGACTGAATGAGCGTGTTGATGTTCGCCTCGATTTCGCCGAGGCTCTTTTGCGTGCGTTCGGCGAGCTTGCGCACCTCGTCAGCGACAACGGCGAACCCGCGCCCATGCTCGCCCGCCCGTGCCGCCTCAATCGCGGCATTCAGCGCGAGCAGGTTCGTTTGGTCGGCGATGTCGCGTATGATGACGGCAACGTTGCGAATGTCTTCTGCTTGGTGCGTGAGCTCGTTTGTCCTGTCGGCGACATTCTGCATCGAGCTGCTGATTTGTTCGATGGTGTTCGCGCTCTCCTCGAGCGAGCTTGCCTGCGACGTTGTCGCCTCTGTCAGTTTCTGCATCGAAACCTTGAGCTGATTGCTCTCGACCGTGAGCTGCTCGGCAAAGCCCGATGAGGTGCGCAACATTTTCTTGATTTCTTCGCAAAGCGTGTTGCTCGTGGTCTCGACATCGCCCGTGGCGCCGTCAATGGACATGGTGAAATCGAGCTTCTTGTAACGTTCAAACACCTCGCTAATTTTGGTGATGTCCCTGCCCACCTTTGTTTGCAACACATCGAGCAGATTGTTGAGCACATCTTTGAGCTGCACAAGCTCGGGATTCCCGGGCGAAACATCGATTCTCGCTTGCAAGTTGCCCTGCTTGACGACTTCAACGGTTTGCATGGATTGCATGATTGCGGCTTTGTCTTGCTGCGTAACCTCTTGGATATGCGCAATGTTCTTGTTGATGTCGTTAATCATGTGCCCAAGCTCGTCATTGTAACGCGCGGGACGTATCGTCAGATTCACCTCTTCGTGGTTGAGGAACGCAAAAAAGTTTGCGAGGATTCTTTGTACATGTCTAATGCGGCGCGTGAGCCCATAGCCCGTGAAATAGATGAGAATCATGCTCGCCACAAGCCCGAGGATTCCAACGAGCGTGAGGACAAACAACAGCCGATTGGTCGCGGCGAAGATTTCGTCATAGGGCACGACAATCGCCAACCCCCAAACGGGGCTCTTTGTGTCGAAAGAATTGACATTGAAGCTCGCAAGCGCCAAGCGCGAAGACTTATTGGTGTTGGCTGAATGATAATCCAAAACGGCAGTTTCCTTGTTTTGCAGGGCTTGCAGCAGCTGTTGCACCTCTGGCGCTTGGTTGTATGCCGTAACCTTTTGCTTCACGGCTTGTGGATTCTTGTGTGAAACGATGATTCCCTCGTTGGAAAGCAGCGCACGCACCTCGCTTTCGAAGATTCTGTCGCGCTCAATCAGCGCATCGCGCAGCCTCTCGAGGTCGATGGCGACACCGATGACGCCAATCACTTTGCCATTCGCATCATGAATCGGCGAAACGATATTCACCGCATAGAATGTGTTGTTCTCGAGCGTGATGTCCATGGGGTTGCCAAACACGACATCTTGCTGCCCCTTGAGCGCCTCTTGTATCGCATAAATTTGCAACAGCGAAGCATCGGCGTTGAGATAGTGTAGGTCGCCCTGCGATTGTCCATTGGGGTCGTCAACAATAAACAGCACATCGCCGTTTTGCAACAAACTTTTGCCGCTACGTTCTGTTTTTTCAAAAACAGCATTATGGTCGAGGTAGAGATAAGCAAAGGTGAGCCAATGGTTTGAATCGACCATATTTTCAAGGATATGCAAAAAGTCCTTTTCGCGCACAAGGGGTTCATTGAACACATCGTTGATTGTGGCTTGCGCTGTGCGCACAGACGTGAAGGCTTCATCGAAAATGCCCCTGATGTAGTTCGTGTAGCGCATGGCGCTCACATGGAGCAGCTCATCGGCTTCTTGGGCGAGCGTTGCTCGCGTGTTGAATGCCACGATGGACATCGTGGTTACAATGAGTAGAATCAAGATTCCAAAGATAATTAGGCATAACTTAGTGGCGATGCCTAAAGAACGTAGCCATTGCATGTATATCCTTGTTGGTGAGATAGTGAGGCTGGAATGTGAGCGGAAATAATAAACTCTTTTGCCTTAAATATATTATTATTTATAGTTTTATATATTTTTCAAATTTATAGATTTAGAAGCAATTCCATAGCAAATGTTTATTGTTGTGTTATAATTCTGTAAGCAAGGAGGTTGCTCATGAAAACTGGCGAGATTGAACGAGAAGCGAAGTTTATACGCGGCAAAATTGGCAGAGGCATTCCTGTGAATGTCGAACGAGTTGCTTCCGTCTTGGGCTTTAAGCTCGAATACAATACTTTCGATGACAAAAGCATTTCCGCTGTGCTCGATTATGGCAAAAAAGTCTGCACGGTGCGCAACGACCCGCGCGAGGATTTCAAGCGGCTTTTTGTCGCGCATGCGATGGCATATTTTATCATTTATCAACACCATGACCAAAAGAAAAAACAAAGCACGCGCACATTGAACGCTTGGGTTGTGGGCGACAAAGAAGACGTGCAGCGGCTCGCCGTTGCGATTATGGTCCCGGGCGAAAATATCCTCGAGGCAAGCAACACATTTGATAAGCGCGGCTGTGTGCACACCAAAGACCTCATGGAATGCGAGAGCAAGACGGCATGTCTTGCCAAAACCTTCGGGATTCCCGCTGTGGCTATGGCAAAACGTTTGCGCGTTTGGGCGAGCGGCGATTTGGAATAATCCTAGAATAGCGTTGTGTAGTGCTGGATAAAGTCAAGCAATTGTTGCAACCACAAAAGCGCGCAAGTCGCGATGATGGCGTTCGCGATGAGCACAATCTTTAGCGGGACGCTAGGATTGAGGCATGCGCCATCGAGCGCGTATGTGCTTTTGGGGACAAAAAAGCAATAGACAATCAAACGCAGATAGTAAAAAGCCGCGATGGCGCTATTTGCCGCCATGATGAACGCGAGGACGACAAAGTCGGCTTGCAACGCGGCGCTAATCAGCGTGATTTTGCCCCAAAACAGCGCAAAGGGCGGAACGCCCGAGAGCGAGAGCATGAAAATGGCAATCAGCACCGCAGCAAGGGGCGATGTGCTCGCGAGCGAGGCGAAACGTTCAAACGCGAAGTCGGATTTGCCGTCTTGCGGGCTTTGCAAGGGTTGGGCGAGATAGAGCATGCCAAACGCGCCGAGGTTGGTAACAAAGAAGACGACCCAATAGATAAACAATGCGTTGACGGATTCGGGCGTGTGGATAAGGATTGCCGAAATCCCGAAGCCCGCTTGGGCGATAGAGCTGTATGCGAGCATGCGTTTGGCGTCTGTTTGCACGAGCGCAAGCAGGTTTGCGAGCGTCATGCTAAGCACCGCCATTGTGTAGAGCGCGATTTGCAGCTCGCTATAAGCCTCGAGAAACACGCCGAAGAATCGCATTGTTACGACAAACGCGCCGATTTTGGGAACGATAGACACAAAGCCCGCCATCATCGCGCTTGCGCCCTCGTACATGTCGGGAGACCAAGCATGGAAGGGCACAAGCGCAATCTTGAACGCGAGCGCGGCGAAGATGAGCAGGATTCCGGCGAGGACGATGATGTCGCTTAGGATTTCTGAATGCGCAATCCGCTGCCCGATGCGCAGCAAGTCGAGCTCGCCCGTGCCAAAATAGAGAAACGCCGCGCCGAGGCAGAAGAGCGCGCATGCGAGCGCGCCTTGCGTGAAATATTTGATTGCCGCTTCGATGGCGTTGGCGCGGTTGTGCATGGCGATGAGCGTGTAGGTCGCAAGCGCCGCGCACTCGAGCCCGATAATCATCATCATCAAGTGCGTGGTCGAGACCATGAATTGCAAGCCCGCGGCGATATAGAGCAACAGCGCGTGGAACTCGGGATAGCGATACTCGCTAAAGCTGCCCTTCGTGAGCGTGAGCAGAGCGAAGCCGAGCGTGCCCACGAGGACGATGGTTTGCGCGATGAGCGCGTAGCCATCGAGTCGCACGAGCGTGAAAAAGCCCTCTTGGTGAAACGGAATCTGCAAGAGATAGAGCAGGTTGGCAAGCAGGAACAACACGGACAAAAGCGCCGTGAAATTTTTGTGCACTTTGGCGAACACGCCCGCCACGAGCACCACAGAAGCGCCGACAAAGCTAATGAGCATGGGAATGATGGACGCGATATTGAGGCTATCGGTTGGGATAGAAAGAGGCTCAAGCATTGCTAGCTCCTTGAATGAATAGAATCGTTTCCGTGTTGCGCGCCTTGCGTTCCATTTTTTCTAACAGATGCGAGACGCTCGAATCGAGCGGCTTGAGGATTGGGTTGGGGTTGATTCCAAGCCAAACCACAACGAGCACGAGCAGCGCGATGCTGCAACGTTCTTTGGCGTTGAGGTCAGAAACGGCGAGATTCCGCGCGGGCGTTTCGCCCAAAAAGGCGCGCGTGAAAAGCATGAGCATGTAGAGCGCACCGAGCACGAACGTGCTTAGGGCAACGAGCGTGAGCACGGGCGAGATGGCGAAGAATCCGAGCAATGAGAGAAACTCGCCCACGAAGGTGCTCGTGAGCGGCAGCCCCACGCTTGCCATGAGCATCACGCCAAAGCCCAGCGTGCACAGCGGCATTGCCTTTGCGAGCCCGCCCATGTCGGCGAGCAGATAGCTTTGCTTGCGCTCATAGAGGATTCCGAGAAACAAGAACAAAGCCGCGCCCACGATAACATGGCTTGCCATGAGGAACACGCCGCCGCCGATTCCCTGCGCGTTGAATGCGAAGATGCCGAGCACGACAATGCCCATGTGCGAGATAGAGCTATACGCGATGATTTGCTTCATGTCGTTGTGGTGATACGCGACAAGCGCGCCATAAATCACCATTGCCACCGAGATGAGCGCAATGGGGGTTAGGAACATCACGCTCGCGTCAGGGAACAGCGGGAGGTTGAAGCGCAAGAAGCCATACGCGCCGATTTTGAGCAGCACAGCGGCGAAGTCGCCGATGGTGGGGTTTTGCCCATGCACATGCGGAAGCCATGTATGGAAGGGCAACATCGGAATCTTGACCGCAAAGCCGATGAAAAAGAGCCAAAAGAGCCAGCTTTGGGTCGCGATGCCAAGCGAGAGATTCTCCCAATCCAGCAGGCTG
>JAAVGZ010000074.1 GCA_014799985.1 Helicobacter sp. | reverse complement strand
GACTTTAGTCGCACTCATTATGATTTAATGTGTGCGATTGAAATCGCACCTCCAAATAAAATAACAGAATTACAAAAGATTCCAAGTGTCATTGCGAGCGAGCAGCGCGAGCGTGGCAATCAACCGTGCCGAGCAACCCAAAGTCGTTGATTGCTTCGCTTCGCTCGCAATGACAATAAGAATCCCCCGTTGTCATGTTGAGCGAAGCGAAACATCTCATGACGCTCGCAACCCGAGATTCTTCACCTGCAAAGCAGGTTCAGAATGACAATATCAAACAAACAACATTGATTGCAACGCTAGCGCTCGCAATGACAACAAGAATCTTTTATTGTTCCAAAATCGCTTGCTGCTGCGCATACAAGCCCGCGATTCTGCCCGAATGTGTGTAAATATTAAACCTTTTGCCCCGCGCAAAGCCAATCAGCGTGATTCCGACTTCTTGCGCCGCGCGGATTGCCTGAAAGGTCGCGGCAGCCTTGCTCACCACGACACAGATTCCGTGCATGAGCGCCTTTGTTACCATCTCGAGCGAGAGCCGCCCGCTCACGAACAGCACGGAATCGGCGGTGTTGTAGCCCGACAAATACGCGCGCCCCATGACCTTGTCGATGGCGTTGTGTCGCCCGATGTCCTCGCATAGCAATGTGCCCTGATTGCCGACAAGCATGGCTTTGTGCACGCAGCCCGTTTGCTCAAACAACGGCGTGGGCGTCTCAAAAACCGCGAGCTGCCGCGCGAGAAAGTCGAGCGGGACGACAAGTGGCGTGTCGAGGAAACGTTTGAGCACGGCGGCGTTTTCGCCCATATTGCCGCTCACGCCCACGCAGCAGCCCGAGGTGAGCGTTTTGTCAGCAAAGAGCCTTTGCAGGGCGTCTTTGTCGATGTTGGCTTCCGCAAAGACTTGCAGCCCATCGGCAGAGACGCGCAGGTTGTGCACCTCTTTGGGGCTTGCCACAACGCCTTCCGAGACCAAGAATCCGAGCAAATGCGCGTCTTGATACTGCGGCAGGCTCATCACCGAGAGCAGCAACGAGTGATTGAGAAAAAAGGCAATCTTTTGCTCGACAATCACGCAATCGTTTGTGATTGTGCATTGCCCATTTTGCACCTGCTCAATGGGCAATGTGTGCAGAAATTCTTTCAAGCAATGCCCTGTTTCTTGAGCTCTGCGTAATAATATGTATGCAAAATCGCGATTTCTTCCTCGCCCATTTTGCCGTTTAGAATCGACTGCAAAGCCCCTTCGATTGCGAAGACTGCCATATAGATGTGCGTGATGAGCATCGCAACGACCAAGATTCCAACAACGCTATGCACGAGCGCCATAAGGCGCAATGTGTCGATTGCCCCAGATTGGAAGAACATGATAGCGCCCGTGATGACCATCACCGCGCCACCGAGTGTCGCGACCCAAAACCACACTTTCTGCCCCGCGTTGAACTTGCCGGCGGGGATTGGGCGATTCTCTTGGCTCAAGTAGCCGCCCATAATCATGAACCACTTGATGTCGTAGCCTTTGGGCAAGGAATCCTTGAGCCACATCAAGAACATGAGCGCGCCAAAGGGTGCGAAAACGCATGTTGCGATTCCGTGTACATCGCGCGCAAAGCGCACGAGCGCGCCGCCGCCGAGCTTGTCGCCAAACATCATCACAAGCCCCGTGAGGCACAGCAACACAAACGGCACAGCGGCGCACCAATGCACGCAGATGTTGTAGCCGCTGAAAACGCGAATCATCTTGCCATGTTTGAACTTGCGCTGCCCGATGAGCATGAAATGCCCCAAAAAGGCGAGCGGAACGCCGATGACGACAATCGTAAAAAGAAGCGCGAAATAATGCCCCTGCACGAGCGTGAAGATTTCGCCAAGCCCCTTTGAGTTGGGCGAGCCAACGCCCCAAGTTTTAATCGCCGCAACCTCTGGACCGCCATAAAGTAGCGGGTTTGCCCGCTGCTCGGGCGTAATCAGCGCGTTGTTGCCCTCGATGAGCTCGGCATATTGCTTGCCGTCTTTGTTGGGCACGCTTGGGTCTGCCGCAAGGGCAGCGCCGCCCACCATAGCGAGCAGCAGCGCGAAGATTCTAAGGAATTTTGTGAAATTTCTCATAGAATCCTCCTTAATCACCATACGCCGTTTTCCAGACATTAGGCACAGCATTGGGGATATTGTCGCCTCGCGTTTGGGCGCGATGTGTGATGATGTTCGACACTTCCTCGCTGCTGCCTGCAAGCAGCGCCTTTGTGCTGCACATGCTCGCGCACATCGGCACTTTGCCTTCGGCGATGCGGTTTTGCCCATAGAGGCGATATTCTGCCTCGCTGTTGGTTTCCTCTGGTCCGCCTGCACAGAATGTGCATTTGTCCATCGCCCCGCGCGAGCCAAACACGCCGTTTTTGGGGAATTGTGGCGCGCCAAAGGGGCATGCATAGAGGCAATACCCGCAGCCAATGCATGTCTTTTTGTCATGCAACACGATTCCATCGGCGCGGATATAGAAGCAATCCACAGGGCAGACTTGCGCGCAAGGCGCATCGGCGCAATGCATGCAAGCGATAGACACGGCGGTTTCTTTGCCAACAACGCCTTCGTTGAGCATGATGACTCGGCGGCGGTTGACGCCCACAGGCAGGTGATGCGCCTCTTTGCAAGCGACATCGCAGCCGTGGCACTCGATACAACGATTTGTATCGCAGTAGAATTTGATTCTTGAGTGATTCTCAAGATTACTCGGAATTGTGTTACTCATTTTTTATCCTTTCTTTATGCCTTTTCAATCCGACATAGACCACATTTAGATTCTGGACAAGCTGTGTTGTAGTCAAATCCATAGCTTGAAACCATGCTTGCTGATTCTCCAATCGCATACGGCGCCGTGCCTTCGGGGTAGAGGTCAAGTCGCGATTTGCCTTGGTCCATTCCCGAGAAGTTTTGCGGCAACCATACGCTATTATAATCCACACGCAAAGAGAGCTTGGCAGGCACGAGGATTCGCGTGTCCATTGTGCCATATAGCCAGACCATATCGCCGTTTTTGATACCCAGCTCGGCGGCTTTGTCGGGGTGAATCTCGACAAACATTTCGCCTTCAACCTCGGCGAGGTATTTCGCGGCTCGTGTCTCGGCGCCTGTTCCCATGTGTGCAACCATACGCCCACTTAGCATGTTGATAGGAAATTCTTTGACCCAATCCTTTTCTTTTTGGCGCGAGCGGTATTTGATGTTCGCCCTGAAATGGTCGGGCTTGTCGGGGAAGTTGGGATATTTATCGACCAAATCCCCGCGCACAGAGTGCAGCGGCTCGCGGTGCAATGGAATCTTGTCATACCAATTCCACACATTCGCGCGCGCCTTGCCGTTGCCATACGGGCAAAGCCCCGCTTCTAGCGCCTTTTCGACTAGGATATTTGTTCCATATCCATAAGGATAGGAATTGTCTTGTGCGAGTTCTTTCTCGGCTTCGGTGAGGTGGATTCCAAGCGATTCGGCGTTTTCTGCCGTAACGGGTGCATGCCCGCTAATCGTGGAAAGAGGCAGTGAGTGCGGCGAGAGCATACTTTTGCCTGTGGCTTGGCTTGTTGTGCCCCAATTCGTGCGGAATCCCATTCCGCCGCGCATAACGGGGATTTCGTCATTATACAACACAGGCGTGCCGGGGTGCTTGTCGCTCCAACAAGGCCACGGCAAGCCATAATATTCGCCCGCAAAAGCCCCTGTGCCTTCAAGCGTTACTTTGTCGAACAAATGCCAATTTTCTTGGTGTGCCTTCAAGCGTTCGGGGCTCATGCCTTGCAAGCCAATCGTGCGAATGCTTTGCGTGTATTCTGTTGTCGCATCGTCAGGCCAGATAAATTGGTCTCTCCCTTTGGATTTGGCGATGTCATAGAGGCTTTGTTGGTATTCCTTCAAGAATCCGAGCCGATTGGCAAAATCAAACAGAATCTCCTCATCGGGACGGCATTCAAAGAAGGGCTCCATGACTTTGCTGCGCCATTGGTAGCTGCGGTTTGTCGCTGCGAGGCTGCCGCTTGTTTCCATTTGCGAGGCGGCGGGCAAGCAGAACACGCCATCGGGCTTGTCGGTATAGACGACGAAGTCATTCACATACGGGTCGATGAAAACGATGAGCTCCATTTGGTTGAGCGCTTGTTGGTGCAAATGCAAAAGCGATGCTGTCGTCATGCCTGTGCCAATCACCACGAGCGCCTTAATCATCGTGTCGCCATTGTTTGCGGCGTTTTCCGAATTGATTGCGCCAAATTTCCATGTCGAAATGGCATAGCCCGTTTTTTCCATCATTTGTTGGTTTTTGAATCGCCCTTTCAGCCAGTCATAATCAACCTTCCAATGCCGTGCAAAATAGCGCCAATTCTTTTCTGTCAAGGGATAATACCCGGGCAAAATATCGGGGTTTGCGCTCATATCCGAGCTGCCTTGCACATTGTCATGCCCGCGCAAGATATTCACGCCGCCGCCGTTTTTGCCAATGTTGCCGAGGAACATTTGGAGAATCGGCATAATGCGCGTGTTGCTCGTGCCCACTGTGTGTTGGGTGAGCCCCTGATTCCATATCAAGCACGCAGGCTTTGCCGCCGCCATTTCTTCGGCGATATGGCGAATGGCATCGGCGGGAACGCCCGTGATGTCCGCCACGACTTCGGGAGGGAATTTTTTCGCCTCTTCTATGATTGCTTCATAATCATCGACTCTGTCGCGCAAATATTGCTCGTCATAGAGTTTCTTGGCGATGATATGGTTGAGCATTCCGTATGCGAACGCAATGTCTGTTCCGCTGCGGATTCTGTGGAACTCATCGCATTTTGCCGCCGTTTTGGTGAATCGCGGGTCGACGCAAACGAGCTTGCAGCCCTTTTCTTTGGAGCGCAAGATATGCACCATCGAAACGGGGTGATTCACAGCAGGGTTTGCCCCGATAATCAGGATATATTTAGAAAACATCATATCCCCGAGGTGATTTGTCATGCCTCCATACCCAAAGGTGTTTGCCACGCCCGCAACCGTTGGGCTATGGCACACGCGATTGCAATGGTCGAGATTGTTCGTGCCAAAGAATGCCGTGAATTTGCGGATATAGTAGGCTTGCTCGTTCGAGCATTTCGCGCTGCCGATGAACATCACCGCATCGGGACCATGTTCCTCGCGGATTTTGCTCAATTTGTCGGCGATTTTGCCCATAGCCGAATCCCAGCTCACGCGCTGCCATTTGCCGTTTTGCTTTTCCACAGGATAGCGCAATCGCGTTTCGCTGCGCGCCCTGTCGATGAGGTCTGCGCCCTTGCAGCAATGCCCACCTTGAGAGATAGGATGGTCTTGCGCCACTTCTTGTCGCACCCAAACGCCATCAACGACTTCGGCTACGATTCCGCAACCCACAGAGCAATGCGTACAAATCGTTTTGACTTTTTTGCTTTGCGGATACCTTTCTTTGAGCTCTTGCGCGCTTGCTTGGCGCATTGTTTTTTGTGTGTCGCCAAGCGCAACGCTTGCGCCAGCCAAGCTGCCAAGTGCTGTCATTTTCAAAAATGCTCGTCTGCCACTTTGTCTCTTGAATGTGTTCATCGTCTACCTCCTTTCTCTCAATGTGCAACGGAATAATACAATTTCCATTGTTGTGTTGGGCGATAGAGAATCTCGGTTTTGGGCGATTTGCCGCGCACGAGATTCTCGCTGCTACCTTTTTTGCCACAGCCTGCGAGCACAACGCCCGCGCCTGCCGTCAAAGCCACAGTTTTTGTGGCTGTCTTTAAAAACTCACGTCTGCCTTTTTCCATAAGGACTCCTTGTTTTGAAGTTGTGGTGATTCCACGGAATCCAAAACAGAAATCCTCATGGAATCACCTCCCTATGCTTTTTCGATGCGACACAAGCCGCATTTTGTCTCGGGGCAAGCAGAGTTGTAGTCAAAACCATAACTACTAATCATATTTGCCGACTCACCGATTGCATAAGGTTTTGTGCCATCGGGGTAGTTACCCAACCTTGATACTCCTTGGTCCATGCCCGAGAAGTTTTGCGGCAACCAAATGCTGTTGTAATCTACCCGTGTAGAAATCTTTGCAGGAACTTTGATTTTGCAACCATTCGTTCCATAGACCCAAACCATTTCGCCGTTTTTGACTTTGAGCTCGGCGGCTTTGTCGGGGTGAATCTCGACAAACATTTCGCCCTCAACCTCGGCGAGATATTTTGCGCTCCTTGTCTCGGCGCCTGTTCCCATGTGCGCAACCATACGCCCACTTAGCATGTTGATAGGGAAATCATCAACCCAGTTTTTGGAATCGCCGAGCTCTTTTTGGCGCGAGCGGTATTTGATGTTTGCCCTGAAATGGTTGGGCTTGTCGGGGAAGTTGGGATATTTATCGACCAAATCCCCGCGCACAGAGTGCAGCGGCTCGCGGTGCATGGGGACTTTGTCATACCAGTTCCATACATTTGCGCGCGCCTTGCCGTTGCCATACGGGCAAAGCCCATGTTCGAGCGCCTTTTCGACCAAAATGTTGTTGCCGATTCCAAGCGCAAAGGTGCTGCCCGCAATCGCTTCTTTCTCTGCCTCTGTCAGGCGGATTCCAAGCGATTCGGCGTTTGCTGCGGTAACGGGGGCATGCCCGCCTTCGTATTTCGCGTCAGGCAACGAACGTGGCGTGAGCATGCTCTGCCCGCTAGGATTCGTAACGCCCCAATTCACACGGAATCCCATGCCGCCGCGCATAACCGGAATCTGGTCATTGTACATCACGGGCGTGCCGGGGTGCTTGTCGCTCCAACAAGGCCATGGCAAACCATAGTAATCGCCCTTGAATGGTCCTGTGCCCTCAAGAGTTACTTTGTCGAACAAATGCCAATTCTCTTGGTGTGCCTTCAAGCGTTCGGGGCTCATGCCCTGCAAGCCAATGCTGCGAATGCTTTGTGTGAGCTCCGTTGTCGCGTCTTCAGGCCACATAAACTTGTCTCTGCCGTTTTCTCTGGCGATGTCATAGAGCCTGCGTTGGAGCTCCTCGAGGAATCCGAGTCGCTCGGCGAGCCCAAAGAGGAACTCTTCATCGGGGCGGCATTCAAACAAGGGCTCCATGACTTTGCTGCGCCATTGATAGCTGCGGTTTGTCGCTGCGACACTGCCGCTTGTCTCCATTTGCGAGGCGGCGGGCAAGCAGAATAGGTTGTCGGTTCTGTCGCCATAAATCGCCAAGTCGTTCACATAGGGGTCGACAAAGACGACCAAGTCGAGCTTGTCCATCGCCTTGCGTTGCAAGTCGAGCAGCGAAACGGTCGTCATACCCGAGCCAATCACAACCAACGCGCGGAGTTTTGTGCCCGCATTGTTTGCCGCGTTTTCTTCGTCAAGCACGCCAAATTTCCATGTCGAGTGCGCAAAGCCTGTTTTGCCCATCATTTCTTTGTCTTTGAAACGCGAAACCATCCAGTCGAAATCGACATTCCAATGCTTGCAGAAATGTCGCCATGCGGGCTCGCCAAGACCATAATATCCGGGCAAGGAATCGGCGAGGTTGTTCATATCAGACGCGCCTTGCACATTGTCATGCCCGCGCAAGATGTTCACGCCGCCGCCACTTTTGCCAATGTTGCCCAAGAACATTTGCAAGATTGGCATAATGCGCGTATTGCTCGTGCCCACTGTGTGTTGGGTAAGCCCCTGATTCCAAATCAAGCTCGCGGGTTTTGCCGCTGCCATTTCTTCGGCGATATGGCGAATCATGTCTGCTGGAATCCCGCAAACATCGGCTGCGACTTCGGGCGGGAACTTCTTCGCCTCTTCCATAATCATCTCATAGCCATCGACTCTGTCGCGCAAATATTGCTCGTCATAGAGCTTTTTGGCGATGATGTGATTCAAAAGCCCATACGCAAACGCGATGTCTGTTCCGCTGCGGATTCTGTGGTATTCATCACATTTCGCTGCGGTTTTGGTGAAACGTGGGTCGATGCACACGAGTTTCGCGCCCTTTTCTTTCGCGCGCAAAATATGCACCATCGACACGGGGTGATTCACGGCAGGGTTCGCACCGACAACAAGGATATATTTCGAGAATTGCATGTCTCCCAAATGGTTCGTCATTCCACCATATCCAAATGTATTTGCCACACCGGCAACTGTTGGAGAGTGTCAAACGCGAGCGCAATGGTCGATGTTGTTTGTGCCAAAGAATGCGGCGAATTTTCGGATATAGTAGCTTTGCTCGTTTGAGCATTTCGCACTACCCAAAAACATCACCGCATCGGGTCCGCTTTCCTCGCGAATCTGCTTGAGTTGCGCGGCGATTTTGTCCATCGCCTCGTCATATTTGACGCGCGTCCATTTGCCGCCCTTTTTCTCGAGAGGGTAGCGCAATCGCGTTTCGCTGCGCGCCCTGTCAATCAGGTCTGCGCCTTTGCAGCAATGCCCACCTTGCGAGATTGGGTGGTCTTGCGCCACCTCTTGTCGCACCCAAACGCCATCAACGACTTCGGCTACGATTCCGCAACCCACAGAGCAATGCGTACAAATCGTTTTGACTTTCTTGCTTTGCGGATACCTTTCTTTGAGCTCTTGGGCGGTCGCGGGGCGCATCGTTTTGTCTGTGTCTGCTAGTGCAACACTCGCGCCTGCCAAACCACCAAGAGCCGTCATTTTCAAAAACGCACGTCTGCTGTTGCGTCTTTTGACTAGCTCATTCATTGTGTCTCCTTTCTTTATTTAGCAACGGAATAATACAAATCCCATTGCTGTGTTTTTTGATAAAGAATCTCTTTTTTGGGCGATTTGCCGCGCACGAGATTCTCGCTTGTGCCTTTTTTGCCACAGCCTGCGAGCACGATTCCAGCGCCCGCAACTGCAATGGAAGTTTTGGTGACGTTTTTTAGGAACTTACGTCTGTCTTTTTCCATTTCGACTCCTTGTTTGAGATTTGGGGTAATCCCACAAAGATTCTCAACAATAAGAATCTTTGTCGGACTACGTGCCTTTTATGCCGTTAACGTGTCATATTCCTCCTCGAATTGGATAAACGATTGCAGAATCTGCGCGATTGCGACATAGAATGTCGCGTCTTCGCGCGCCCGTATTTCGTTGATGAGCCCCAAAAACGCGTCTTTGGCGAGCGCAAAGACCTCTTTGGCGAGCTTCGTATTGCCCGTTTCGAGCAAGTGGCGCATGAAGCCGCATAGGAATCCGAGATGTTCTTCGGTTTCTTTGAAGTTCGCGCTATCCACGCGCACATCGCTTTGTTTGACGAGTTGGCGCGCCTGAAGCAGCGATTCTGCGCCAAGGCAGTTGTGGTAGAAATGCGACAGGTGGATTCCGACCTGTTTCGCGCCAAAGGGCAGGGCGAAGAGGCGCGAGAACTCGTCTTTGATGTTTGCCATGCCATGCGCCTTGAGCTCGTCTTGCAAGAGCAGCATCGCGCTTTTCGCCTCGTCATTGAGCGGCTCATTTAGCAGAATCTCGAGCTGCTTTTGGGCAATTGCGGCGCGCTCATCGAGCATTTCAAAGACGAAGAATCCGTTGAAAAAGTCATAATACAGCATGCGCGCTTGCGTGAGGCTGGCGAGTTCGGCGGCGCTAAGCATGGCTTTCTCCAACGCTTGCGTTCAGCATGACCTTGACCTTGCAGTCGGGGCAGCACTCGAGCGAGCGGAGCTTGCGCGCATCGCCCGCGAAGCTCGCGGTGAGCATGTCGCGCACCTTTTGCACCGAACGTGCCGTGGCGAACGGCTTGCCGCACTCCACGCAGCAAAAGGGCGAATCTTGGGCGAGCACATGCGGCACGAACCATTGCGCATTCAGCGCGATTCCGCTTTCTTCGATGTTCATGACATTTTCGGGGCATGACAATGCGCAATAGCCGCAAGTCGTGCAAAGCGAGGGGTTGAATGAGAGCGTGAAATATTGCTCGTTGGCAATCAGCGCGCCGACATTGCAAGCCCCAACGCAGCTTAGGCACAATGTACAGCCCTCTTTGAGCGTGATTTGCGCATAGCGCAACGTTGGCTCGATGGGCAAGACGCCCAAATCGCGGTCTTTGACGACAAAGCGCAGGCGCTCGGCGAAGCTCTTGCGCGTGTGCTCGTTTGTGCGCGGGGTGTAAAGATATTTCGCGTCAGCGATTGTCGCAAGTGAATCGAGTCGATTCCATTCCTCGCGATTCTGCATGAGTACAACGCCCATAGAATCGGCATAAGCGCGCGCGACAATGGCGTTCGTCATCGCAACGGCGCTTTGCAAGACATCGCTTGCGTTAGGCTTGTAGAGCGCCACGCTCGCGCCGCTTTCTTGGACACAGCCAAGCAGAGCGGGCGCGTTGAGCGCGTTGAGCTCGGGCACAACGAGTGGCAGCACAGAGGGCGGCAGGGCGGGGGCATGCGGCAGCAAGTCTGCGAGGCTCGGTTCGTCAATCAGCAGAACAAAAAAGCCCGCAAACAGGCGCACGCGGCGCAACAAGAGCTCGGTTGGGGATTCTTTGAAGTCAATCGCGCCTGTGGGGCAGAGCGCCACGCATGCGCCGCATTGGACGCAATCGATTGCCGAAAAATGGAGCTTTTTGCTCGCGTCATCGGCGTAGATTCCAAACGTTGGGCAGGCATCGGCGCACGCGGCGCAGCATTTCTCGCGGCGATTCTCGTATTGGCAATATGTCGAATCGAAGCGCAATGTCTCGCGGTAGGTATATGCGCCAAGCCGCGCGTTGAGGGTCGAAAGCAGCGCATGCGCATCGTCAAAATCGCCCGCGCTCTCGATTCCGCGATAGAGTTGCAACGCGGGAATGTCGACAAACAGCACGCCTTGCGCATAGTTGCGCACAGAATCGTTGGCAAAATGCACGGCAAACGCGCCCAAATGCCCGCCGACAGACGCGACATCGCTTGGCGCGAGCAAGGCAGCCTCGAAGCCGTTTTGGTTCGCCAACAGGCAGAAATCTTCGGCGCTCTTGCCGCTGCCCAAGACAAAGAGGCTGTTGGCGACATCGCATGTTTTTTCTGATTGCATGTTTTCTGCTTGTAACATGCGCGATTGGTAGAGAAACTCGGCTTCTTTGGCGCATTGCGCGGGGTTTTCGCGGCTTGCAAGCAGCCAATTGATTTCGGGTGCAACGATGTAGGCATGCTCTGTGGGGACATTAGAAACAATAAAAGGTTCGTCATTGAGCGAGCGCAGCTCAAGCTCTTCTGGCGTCAGAATCGCTGTGTTTTGCAGGGTTGCAAACGGAGATTTGGCAGAGACAAAAAGCAAATCGTTGTCCATCATTAGGGTACTTTCTAGGAAATTCTATACTTTCCGTTCATTCTAGCATAAATTTTGGGATTCTCATCGCATGTGCCCCAAAATATGGGGCGACATGTTCTGTCGTGTTTCTAAGGGAAACGCATCATAATCAACGTGCAGAACAGAATCGAAAACATACACAAGGAAAAGGCAGCGCCAAGCCCTTGCAGCCAGTCTTTGAGTTCTCTACTATCCTTCATCTTGATGCGGCGATACTCCGACTTAAAAACATGCTGATTCGATGATTCTGGCATAGCCATCATGACCTCCTAGTCCATATAGCGGGTGTCCTTCCCCGTTGTATTATCGGCATTTGGTGCAGAATTATAACACACAAAGAATCGATTCGAGGCTCTCTATCGTGCGTTCATCGTCCCAAAGCAAGCCTTTTGCTTTGCCAAGCAAAAACTTGCGCCCAACGCCCGCAGCGCGCGCGGCGAGAATGTCGGTGTAGTTGTCGCCAACGAGAATAGAATCGCGCAAGCAGAGTTGTGGGAAATCGACACATGCGCGCTCAATCATGCCCGGCTTGGGCTTGCGGCATGCACAGCCAAACTCGGGCGCATGCGGGCAGAAATAGATTTTGTCAAAGCAGAATCCGAGTTTTTCTTGCAATGTTTGTTGCATGAACAAGCAGAGTTTGCAAAATGTACGAAAATCATAGAATCCACGTCCGATTCCTGATTGATTTGTGCAGAGCAACAGCATGAAATCGCGCTCATGCAACGCCTTTAACAATGTAAAGATTCCATGATTCCATTCAAAATCGCGCGGCAGATGCACATAGCCTTTGTCGATATTGACGATTCCGTCTCGGTCTAAAAACGCGGCTTTTGCCATATTTTGCTCCTATTTGATTCTAAAAATGTTATAATGCGCAAATCGAGTTCATCTCAAGGAGGAGACAATGAAACGAATCACTTTTGCGCTTGCGGCGCTTGCGTGCGCAGCGTTTGCGAACCCGCCAAGCCTCTATCACCCGCCGCGCTATTACGAGCAGCACACGCCGACACTTGGCTATTTTCAGGCACACCCCACGATTCTGACACACCATGAATCCCTCGCGTATCAACAGCCCGTTACAGCGCCATACTCGCCCCCACCGCCCCCACCACCGCAGGAGCAGCAGCAGATTGCCCAAGCGCAGCAGCCAACACAAAACATGCAAAACGCCCAAAATGCGCAGGGTGCACAGAATCAGGGCGCGCAAAATCAAGGCGCATGCGGGCTGCCACCCAACCCATCGGCAACCAACACAACGATTCTCACATCGGAGTGCATCACCGTTTGCCCCGTTGCGCCGCCTAAGAAGTAATCGATTCCAAAAGCGCGCGCGTGTAGCTTTGTGTAGGGCTCGCAAACACCCTATCGCACGCGCCCTGCTCAATCACCTCGCCCTTTTGCAACACGAGCACATTCTCGCAGAGCGATTGGACGATGTCGAGCTCGTGGCTAATGCAAATATATGTCATGTCGCATTCCTTGGCGATGTCGTGCAGCAGCTGCACAATCGAGGCGCGCAACGCATGGTCGAGCGCGCTCGTGGGCTCATCGAGAATCAGCACGCGCGGTTGCAACACAAGCGCACGCGCGAGCGCCACGCGCTGCCTCTCGCCGCCGCTTAGCTCGTTTGGGTAGCGCGTTGCGTAGTGCGCGCCCAGCGCCACGCGCTCCATCGCGCGCTTGGTTTTTTGCGCGATGTCGCCATGCTTGTGAATCCGCAGCGGCTCGGCGATGATGTCAAACACGTTAAGGCGCGGATTCAGCGCGCCAAATGGGTCTTGGAACAACATCTGAATGAACGCGCGGTAATTGAGCGTGCGCATGTCTGCCACGCAGAGCTGCCCATTTTTGGGCACGCAGACATCGCCCTCTTTGTCAACAAGCCCCATCAGCGCAAAGCCCAGCGAGCTCTTGCCGCTGCCGCTTTCGCCGATGATTCCGAGATTGTGCTTGTGGCAAAGCGTGAACGACAGGGGCGATAGCGCCGTGCGCATTGCGCGTGCCTTGCCCCAAAAATTGCGCGCAAGCGGGTAGCGCACGCAAAGCTCGCGCGTTTGCAGAATCGATTCTGTGTCTTGCGGCGCTTGCGGCTTTTGGGGTAGCTTTGCCGACAACAGCTCGGCGCTGTATGCGCTCTTTGGCGCGTTTTTTGCAAAGAGCGTTTGCGTGTCCGCATAGTCGCGCAGCCGCCCTTTTTGCAATACCAAGACATTGTCGCAATGTTTGCGCACAAGCGGCAGGTTGTGGCTAATCAGCACGAGCGCGCTGCCGCACTCGGAGACAAGCGCGCCAAGCAGGCACAGAATCTGCTGTTGCAGGCTCGCATCGAGCGCCGTTGTGGGCTCATCGGCAATCAGCAAACTCGGGCTGTTCGCAATCGCAATCGCAATCAGCACGCGCTGCCTCTCGCCGCCGCTTAGCTCATACGGATAGACCTTTTCGCGGCTTTTGAGCGCCTCTAGCCCGACCTTTTCGAGCAGCTCATCGTAGCGCGATTCCTGCTCTTTGCGCGTCAAAAAGCGCGCATGCAGGCGCAAGGATTCGAGAATCTGTGCCTTGATGGTGTGCAGCGGGTTTAGCGCCGTGAGCGGCTCTTGGGGGATATAGCCAATCGCGCTGCCGCGCAGGGCGCACCATTGCTTCGCGCCAAGCGTGGTGAGCTCAAGGGCTGTGCCGTTGTGCCAAAACTCGGCGCTGCCCCGCACGCACGCGCGCGAAAGCCCGAGCAGGCTTAGGGCGAGCAACGATTTGCCGCTGCCGCTCTCGCCCACGATGGCGAGGCGCTCTTTTGGCGCGAGCGCGAGGCTTAGGGGCTCGAGGCAGAACGTGCCATATTGCAGCCCAAAGTCGCGCAGGCGAAGCAGCGCACTCACAAGAAGCGCCCTTTGGCAAAAAGCAGGCTGCCGATGCGCACCATGTTGCTCCCGCAGGCGATGGCGAGCTCGAAATCATCGCTCATGCCCATGCTCAAAATGCTTGCGTCTGGCAGGGTGTCGAATAATTTTTTTGTGATTTCAAAGCTTTGCTGAATCTTGCGCTGCTCGTCCGTGTGCGCGCCGATTGTCATGAGCCCGCAAAGTGTGATGTTGGGGCAGGTCTCGCGGATTGCGTGGTAGGTCTCGCTCGCGCTTTCGGGCGCAACGCCGTGCTTGGAATCCTCGCGCGCGGCGTTTATTTGCAGCAACGCGCGGAGATTCTGCCCTTGCTTCTCGAGCCGCTTTTGCAGCGCATGCGCGAGCTGCTGGCTATGGAGGCTATGCAAGAGGCTCGGGCGGAGCGCGAGTAGGGCGTTGATTTTGTTGGTTTGGAGCGTGCCGATGAAATGCCATTCAATCGGGAGCGCCTCAAGCGCCGCGTCTTTGTCGCACAAATCCTGCACCCTGTTTTCGCCAAACGCCCGCTGCCCAGCCTCATAGAGCGCGCGAATCGCATCGGCATTTTGCGTCTTGCTCACGGCGACAATGCGCACGATTTGGTGGCGCGAATAGGCGATGCGCGCCTTCTCAATCCGCGCGATGATGTCTTGGAGGTTTTGGGCAAGCATGGGATTCCTGTTTTTGGTGATTATAGCACATTTTGGAGGCGCGCGTATCAATCGCTATTTGGGGGCAGAATGGCGGGTCGTCATTGCGAGCGTAAGCGAAGCAATCAACGAGCATAGAATCCCCAAAAAAAGCGCGCGCAAAGCTATGGCGAAGCCATAGCACAGCGCCGCTTTGAAGATTGCAATTTTTGATTCTCCATTGCTCATCAATTTTAGAATCTCCAACAACAAAGCAAACAATCCCCAATAAAAAGCGCGCGCAAGCTAGCGTAGCTCACGCAGCGCCGCTTTGGATTCTGTCTTACTAGCCAAGAAGAAGAGCGTGCAGGGGTTGG
>JAAVGZ010000073.1 GCA_014799985.1 Helicobacter sp. | reverse complement strand
CTCCACAGCGCTTCGTCTATGTTAAGATGAGAACATAGACGTGTGCGCTGTGGTTGGGAGGATAGAATCATGAGCAATAGCACATGGGAAAATCGCAATAACCAAAGCGGCGCTGTGCTGTGGCTTCGCCATAGCTTTGCGCGCGCTTTTTTTAGTGATTCGGAGGGGCGACTAAGACGCACGCATTGTGTCATTGCGAGCATTCGCAAGAATGTGTGGCAAGCAACCGTGTTGGGATTCTTTGCCTGTTGATTGCCGCGCTCGTTGCACTCGCTCGCAATGACCCAACGGAACGTCATTGTGAGCGTTCATAGACGTTCGATTGCTTCAGCTGCTGCCTCGCAATGACGATAGACAGAAACTTTCAAGATTCCAAACATAAGAGATGCAATGCTAACGCTCAACATGACAATGGAAAATTTTGCATGCGCCTTTCTCGTCATTGCAAGCATTCGCAAGAATGCGTGGCAATCAATCATACCAAGCATGTGTAAAACACATTCAAAACGACTTGGGGGCTTCTGCCCACAACCTCACAGCAGCAACAAATGCCCCGCGTCTCGCACCCAAAAAAGGCGCGTTACGAGCGGCGCAAAAAAATCGCGCGCCTCTAGCGCGTTCACGATTCTGTCTTTTGCGCCCAAGAACACCTCGATTTCGATTCCACGCGCGCAAATCTGCGCGAGCTCATCGGCGCAAAATGCGTAAAACAGCAACGCGCGCAAATCATCCCCCAAAGCGTCCGCGTGAATCGATTCGGGCGCAGCGAGGCAGAAATAGGGCAAGACGAGCTCCCTTTGCGCCTCGCTCGCGTCTGTGTCGCCGAGCGCTTGTTGCAAAAACGCCCGCAGATAGCGCGTTGGGTTGGCAGCAAAAAGCCGCAGCTCCGCCTCTTTGCGCTTTGTGGGCATGCCATGAAAAAACGCGGGCGAGAGCAAGGAGAGGCGGCGGATTGGGCGCGTGGCATGCAGCGCATAGCGCACAGCCTTTTGCGCACCATAGCTGAAGCCCACGACATCGCACTCGCGCACATCAAGGCATTCACGCACGGCGCTTTGGGGCGCGGCAAAAAGCGCGCTTTCGTTCGCGAAGCCAAAGCCGCTAAAGTACACAGCCGTCATATTGCGGAATCTCGGCGTTGCGTGCGGCATAGAACGCGGCGCGAAAGGCGCGAAAGCTCCCAGCCAAAATGGCGCGGCGCGCGGCGCGCACGAGCTCGAGGTAATAATGGAGATTATGAATGCTTGCGAGGCGATAGTAGCTTAGCTCCTTTGCCTTGAACAGGTGGTGCAGATAGGCGCGCGTGTGGTGCGTGCAGGTGTGGCAGGTGCAATCTGGCTCGATGGGCAGGGGAGAATCTTTGTGGATTGCCGCCTTGATAGACAGCCGCCCCTCGCGCACGAACAGCGTCCCGTTGCGTGCGTTGCGCGTGGGCATCACGCAGTCGAACATGTCGATTCCGTGCGCGATGCCCTCGATGAGGTCTTCGGGCGTGCCCACGCCCATGAGGTAGCGAGGCTTGCCATGCGGCAGAATCGGCGCGGTGTGGGCGATGGTCGCGTACATCTCGAGGTTGGGCTCGCCAACGGACAGCCCGCCGAGCGCATAGCCGTCAAAGTCGAGCTCGCAGAGCGATTCGGCGCAAACCTTGCGCAACAGCTTGTCTGTGCCGCCCTGCACAATCGCGAAGATGTTGTTGCCCTGTGCCGCGCCCTCCTCGCGCCTGCGTTTGTGGTGCGCGAAGCTTTGCCTTGCCCAATCAATCGTGCGTGCGATGCTTTGCTCGATTCTTTGCCGCGGCGCGGGCAGCGCGATGAGGTCATCGAGCACCATCATGATGTCGCTGTTGAGCAGGTATTGAATCTCGAGCACCTTTGCGGGCGTAAAGAGGTGCTTGCTGCCGTCAATGTGGCTCTTGAACACGATTCCGTCCTCGACATAGCGCACATTTTGCGCGAGGCTGAAGGCTTGGAATCCGCCGCTGTCGGTCAGGAAGCTATGGGGAAAATTGCAGAATCCATGCAGCCCGCCGAGCTGCGCAACCCTCTCGGCGCCCGGGCGCAGGTAGAGATGGTAGGTGTTGGCAAGAATGATGTGCGCGCCAAGATTGCGCATATCAAGAGAATCGAGCGCCTTGACGCTCGCCTGCGTGCCAACGGGCATGAAAACGGGCGTCTCTATCGTGCTGTGCGCCGTTTGGAGCGTCAGCGCGCGCTCGCGCAACGTGGGCGAGGAATCGAGCGTGATACGCATGGCTTGCCTAGATTCTAAACATCTTGTCGAGCGCGGCGAAGGCGAGCTGGCGCACGGATTCATCGAGAAAAACCTCGTTGCTGCTCTCGCCATTCTTGCATGCGCGCAGGGCTTGCAGCACATCGTCAAGCGTGGTCTCGTTCATCGTGGGGCATTGCGGCAATGTGCTGCTTAGCACGAATGTGTTCTCTTTGCGCAGGCGATTGACGAGGTTGAACTCCGTGCCCACGGCGACTTTTTGCGCAAGCGGGAGGCTTTGTACAAATTTGATAATCTGGCTTGTCGAGCCGACAAAGTCTGCCTTTGCGCAGACGCTCGGGTCGCACTCGGGGTGGACGGCAATCACGATGTCGGGATATTTTTGGCGATAGAAATCGACATCGCTTGTCGTGAAGAGCTGATGCACCGAGCAAAAGCCGTTGTAGCAGACGATGTCTGCCGCGCGCACCTTTTCTGGAGAATCGACACCCAATGTCGCATGCTGGAGCGCGTTTTGAATCGCGAGATTCTGCCCCAAGCAGCGGTCGGGGAGGAAGAAAATCACTTTGCCCTCCTTGCGCGCATGCGCGAGAATCTTCGCGGCATTCGAGCTCGTGCAGACAAAGCCGTCCATCGCGCCCACCTTCGCCTTGACCTCGGCGTTGGAGTTGATGTAGGTGATGGGCAGAATCCGCTCTTTGGGGATTCCGTATGATTGCAGCAGCGCAATCGATTCGTCAAAATAGCCGCTATCAATCATGCGCGCCATCGAGCAGCACGCCATTTTGGGCATGAACACGCGCTTTTGGGGCGCGAGAATCTTCACGCTCTGCCCCATGAAATGCACGCCGCAAAAGATGATGATATTTTTATCCGATTCTTGCGACTTTCTGGCGAGCTCGAGCGAATCGCCCGTGATGTCGGCGATTGCCACGACTGCATCGCGCTGATAGAAATGCGCGGCAATCACGGCACCGAGCTCATTTTTGAGGTTGTTGATTTCTTGTTGTGTCGTCATGGTCGTCTCCTAAACTGCCGATACATTGCCCAAAGCGCACGGGCGCGCTTTCTTGGACATTGCAGCGCGCTTTCGCAAGCAAAACAATGCTCGAGCCCATCTTGAACTGCCCGATTTCTTGAGCTTTTTGCATGGATATTGGTTTGTCATAATGATAAATTGTCGCGCCATGCGCCGCGTTTGTGTGGATTCTTGGTTCGGCATAAATCAGAATCTTGCCCACATTGAGCGCGCCCACAGCGACAAAATAGAACGGATTGCCGCGCGAATCGAGCGCGCGCAGAATCACGCGTTCGTTGCTCACAAACACGGGCGATTTGCGCAGCACATTTGGGCGCACCGAGCTAAGGTTGCCATCGCAATAGGCGATGCTGACGATGCGCAAATCGGTCGGCGCGTGGAATCGGTGGTAGTCGCACGGCGCGAGATAGAGATTGAAAAAGCGCATGCCCTCGATGCTTTGCAGCTCGTGTGGTTCGAGGCTCTGGGCGAGCAGGGCAGAGACGGAATAGGAGATTCCCTTGATTTGCAATGCCTGATTGTCGCGCACAATGCCGCTCGCAATCAGTGTGGCATCGGTTGGCGCAATCAGCGAATCGGCGTTCAAGTCAACATCGCGAGGGCGCGTCAGGGGGCGCGTGAAGAGCTCGTTGACGCTCGCGTAGTGGCTTATGGGCTCGTGCTCGCTTAAATCAATCTTAAGAGCCGCGACAACGGCTTTGTTGACGGGCTCTTGCAAAAAAGTCGGAAGCCTCAACTCGGCGAGAATGCCAAAGATTCTGGTTATCCATCGATTCAATGTTTTGTTGTTCATTTGGCAAAACTCTTCTTTGCGGTTGTTACTTTTTGCAAATAGCGCCTGCCCTCGAGCGAGGCGAGTTTGGTATGGAGGATTGTATAGATTTCTTGTGGCGTTTTTTGGTTGATTTGCGCGATAGCCTGCGTGCGGTCGCTCGAGAAGGTCTGCAACACAGCGCCCGCGCCCGCGTTGTAGGCGGCAATCATGCAATATTCGAGGCTTTGTGGGTCGCGCACGCCCTTGAGATAGCGCGTGCCGAGAATGTTTAGGTATGTTGTACCATATTGAATGTTGGTTTCGGGAACGTAGAGCATTTTCGCTGTGGGCTTGCCCTTTTTGTTGTGGATTTGCTCATGCGCGTCCGCGCCCGCCGTGCTCGGCACGACCTGCATGAGCCCATAGGCTGGCGCTTTGCTTGTCGCGTATGGGTTGAAGCTGCTCTCTGTTTTGATGATTCCAAGCACGAGCGCCGGGTCGAGGTTGTGCTGCTTCGCGTAGCGATTCACAATCTCGCCATATTGCGCGTTCTGAATCTCGGGGTAGTCCTTTTGCATTTCAAGGCTCACGCGCCAAAGCTCCTTGTCGCCATGCTGGCTCTTTTGGAGATTGTTGGCGATGAGGTGCTGCGCATAGCGATTGGCGCGCCACTCATACAGAATCTCCTTGCCCTCGTTGTCTCGGACATAGTCGGCGAGGTAGGGGCGCGCGCCGATGTGAATGTCGCTGTCGTTGGTGATTTCGATTCCATCAGGGTTGAAGGGCGCAAGCAAGGTCGCGACAATCGCCTTTTGCAGCGCCTCTTTTGGGTTTTCGGTCTCGAGCGTCTCGACATGGACAACGCCCTTTTCAAAGTCGATGGTCGCGCGGTTTTTGTAGTGGTTGGTGTATTTGACAAACAGCGTCTGCGTGGCAGTCTGTGCGTCAGAATCGCCCCATTGCTCGCTCACATAGGTGCGCAAGACCTCCTGAATCTTGCGTGCGCCCTCCTCGGTCGTGCTTAGCTCCTCGCGGTTGCGCGCGACCTCGTCAGCGAGGGCGGCGAAGGTTTGCGTGCGCTGGCTTTGTGTCGGGACGGGAATCGGCGCGCTCACAATCGGCGTGGGCTCTGGCACGGGCGTTGATGTCGATGGATTGGGGTCGGCGAGAGCGGGCAGCGGAGCGAGGCTGGCGCTGCTTTGCGCGCTTGGGCGCATTTCTTCGACAATTTGGGTGGGATTCTGCTCGTATTGCGAGCGCTTGGAATCGGCGAGCGCGTTGATTTGGGCGCGGAAATTTTCTGCGCTTGCAACCCGCACTTCGGGCGCACAACCAACCAACAGCGCGCCCGCACAGAGCGCGAAGCCATGCAATAGATGTCTTAGCAGCACGTTTTGAGCATTCCTGCTGCGAGCTCTTTCGCTTTTGGTGTGCCAAGGAGGGCTTCGACAAGCGTCAAAGCGAACGCGAGGGCGGTGGCGGGACCGCGCGAGGTGATGATTTTGTCGCTCACGACAACGTTTTTGTCTTCGGTATAGAGCCCGCCGATTTGTGTATGGCAGCCCGGATAGCAGGTGTAGGGGACATTCTGCAAGATTCCGGCGGCATGCAACGCGATGGGCGCGGCGCAGATGGCGGCGACAAACTTGCCTTTTGCGTGGAACTCTTTGATGAGTTTTTGGGCGAGCGCGTCTTTTGAGAGCGTCATCGCGCCCTCGCTGCCGCCGGGCAAGGCAATCATGTCAAACGCAGAAGAATCGACAGAGCCAAGCGCGCAATCAGCGAGGACGCGGACATTGTGCGAGCTGCACACGCAATCATCGCCGCTGACGCTCGCGACAACGACTTCTGCACCCGCACGGCGCAAGACATCGATAATCGAAATGGCTTCGATTTCTTCGAAGCCTTTGGCAAGAGGAACAAGGATTTTTTTCATGCTAACTCCCTATTTGACTTTTTCGATATACTCGCCAAGCTCGGTATTCACGCGGATTGTGTCGCCCTCAAGGACATGGTAGGGCACTTGAATGACAGCGCCTGTCGCGAGTGTCGCGGGCTTCTTGCTCCCGCTGCTCGTGTCGCCCTTGAAGTTTGGCGGCGTTTCGGTAACGACAAGCTCGACAACCGATGGCGCATCGACAGAGATTGCCTTGTTGTTATGGAACAAGACCGAGACATTCATGCCGTCAATAATCCATTTGCTCGTGTCGCCGACTTGGTCGTTTGTGAGCGCGAGCTGCTCGTAGTTCTCGGTGTCCATAAACTGAAAAGAATCGCCGTCATGGTAGAGAAACTGCATTTGCTTCTCGACAATGTTGGGCTCTTCGCATTTATCGCCCGCGTGGAATGTTTTCTCAATCACCTTGCCGTCCAAGAAGCTCTTGATTTTCGCGCGTACAAACGCCGCGCCCTTGCCCGGCTTGACATGTTGGTATTCGACAATGCGATAGGGAATGCCGTCAATCTCAATCTTTAGCCCCTTTTTGAGGTCGCCCATGCTGTATGCCATGTGTTCTCCTTTAGATTTTGCCCGAGCTGCCCAAGATGTCCATGCGCTCCGCGACAACCTTTGTCATCGCCTCGCTCGCGGGGGCAAAGAACTTGCGCAAGTCAAATTCGCTGTTGTTTGCGTTGCCAACCTTGCGCACCTCTGCCATGAATGCAATGCGCAAGTCTGTGTCGGTGTTGATTTTGTTGATTCCGCCCTTCACGGCTTCTTGTAAGAATGCAAAGGGCACGCCCTTGCTGCCCTTGAGGTCGCCGCCGCTTTCGAGGAAGCTCGCGCGCACGGAATCGGGGATTGCGCTTGCGCCATGCAGCACAAGCGGGATATTTGTGCGTTTCTTGACATCGAGCAAGCGCTCAAAGTCGAGCTTGGGCTCGCCCTTGAACTTGAACGCGCCGTGGCTTGTGCCGATTGCTGGGGCGAGGTAGTCGACTTGCGATTCGCTAACGAAACGTTCGGCTTCTTCGGGGTTGACGAGCACCGCGTCTTTTTCGGCAACGCTGATGTTGTCCTCGATTCCCATGAGTCGCCCGAGCTCGGCTTCGACACCCACGCCGCATGCATGCGCAACCTCGACAACGCGCTTGGTTTCTTTGAGATTCTCATCAAACGGGTGGTGGCTCGCGTCAATCATCACCGAGGTGAATCCCGCGCGAATCGCCTTGACACATGATTCATAGCTCGTCCCGTGGTCGAGGTGCAACGCGACAGGAATCTGCGGATAGCGCGCGCTCAACGTGCGCACGAGCGCGACAGCCACATCGATGCCCATGTATTTGATTGCGCCCTCGCTCGCCTGCACGATGAGCGGGGAGTTTTTCGCGACAGCAGCCTTGAAGATTGCCTGCAACATCTCAAAATTGACAAAATTGAACGCGCCCACGCCATAGCCCTCGCGGTGCGCTTTTTGGAGGATTTCCACGCCGCTAACTAGCATTGCCTCTCCTTATTTTACAACGACTTTGGCGTCTTTGCGCAACTCTTGCGCGATTTGCCCGAGATTCTCTTTGAATTTCTGCATCTTGAGCCCCTGCATCACGCGTTCTTTGACGGTGTCATAAGACGCCGTGCCGCTCGCCTTTTTGTCCTCGAGCAGAATCACATGGTAGCCGAAGTTCGTCTTGACGGGATTCTTCGTGAAGCTGCCCTTCGCGAGCTTGAAGGCTGCGTCTGAAAACTCGGGCACCATTTGGTCGCGCGTAAACCAGCCCAGCTCGCCGCCGTCTTGCGCGATTCCCTCATCGATAGACTTCTCGGCAGAGAGCTTCTTGAACTCATCAACGAGCTTGCCTTTGGGCGCTTTGCCCAGTTGCGCGATGATGTCCTTTGCTGTTTTTTCGTCTTTGACGAGGATATGCCGCGCTTTAATCTGCTCGGGTTGGGCAAAAATCTTGGGATTTTGGTTATAAAATTCGCGCGCCTCTTTGTCGTTGATTGTGATTTTGTCGAGCTGTTTTTTCATCCAAACACCAAGCGCAAGCTCGTCTTGCGCGTCTTGCAACGCCTCTTTATACTCGGCGCTGTTTTGGATTCCGTCTTTCTTTGCCTTGTTCATGAGCAGCCGCTGCTCGATGGCTTGGTTCAGCACCTGCTGCTGAATCTCGGGTGGTAGCTTGTCATAGGTTGCGCCGGGCATTGCGCGCAGAATCATCGCGATGTCTTTGTCGGTGATGTCTTTGCCGTCAACCGTCGCAAAGGTTTTTGCGTCCGCAAAGCCGCAAAGCAGGAACGCTAGCATGAGTATGAGCAAGGGTTTTTTGGGCAACGCGACCGCGCGCGCGGCGCATTGCGGATTGGAATGCAGATGTTGTGTCATAAAACTCTCCTATTTTTGGTTTATGAAAGCGGCATTATAGCATGTTTTGTTAACATTCTATAAACAGAATCGGCGCGAAGTCGTGGCGCGAGGCGCGTTCAGGCGAGCGTGTGTTCGACAAGCACCTTGATTCCAAGCGCAATCAGGACGAGCCCCGCGCCCGTTTCGAGCATTTTGGTCGGGATTTGGCTTAGGGTCTTGCTCGCCAGATAGGCAATGATGACGCAAACGAAGGTGATTGCGCCAATCAGGCTCGCGCTCATATAGAGCGGCGTGTTTTGCGAGAAAATCATCACGCCTGCCGCGAGGGCGTCTATGCTTGTCGCGATTCCAATCAGCAGCAGCACGCCAAGCGAGAGCGTTTTGGGCGTCTGTTCTTCGTCTTCTTCGCTGTGCGCGTCTTTGATGATTTTGAGCCCGAGCACCAAGAAAATGGCAAAGGTAATCCAATGGTCTACAATGCTCGCATAATCTGAAAAACCCTCGTTGGCAATCCAGAGCATATACCAGCCGATGATGGGCATGAGCCATTGAAAAAACGAGGTTGTGATGGCGATTCTAAGCCCGTTGTGGATTTTCCATGGTTTGGAGCACAAACCATACGAAAACGCTACAATACAGGCATCGATTGCGAGAGAGATACCCAAGACGATGATTTCGAGATATGCGGCAACCATTAGTGATGTGCCCTAGATGTTGAGGTTCGCCATGCCCTCTGTCGGCGAGCTCGCGCTCGCGAAGGGCTTTTTGGGGATTCTGCCCGCAAGAAAGCTCGCCCGCCCCGCGCGCACGGCATCGCGCATGGCTTGCGCCATCATGATTGGGTCGTTCGCGCATGCAATCGCCGTGTTGGTCAGCACGCCGTCAGCGCCAAGCTCCATCGCAATCGCCGCATCGCTCGCGCAGCCCACGCCCGCATCGACAATCACGGGCACATCGATGGCGTCTTTGATGAACGCGATGTTGTAGCGGTTTTGGATTCCAAGCCCGCTGCCAATGGGCGCAGCCAGCGGCATTATCGCGCTCGCGCCGCAGTCTTGCAGTCGCTTTGCGACAATGGGGTCATCGTTGGTGTAGGCGAGAATCGTAAAATTTTCTTTGGCGAGAATCTCGCATGCATTCAGGGTCTCGAGCACATCGGGATAGAGCGTCTTTTGCGT
>JAAVGZ010000027.1 GCA_014799985.1 Helicobacter sp. | reverse complement strand
ACATTGCCAAGCCTCACCAATGCCACACTCATCGGCGTAGGCGGAATCCAATTTGGCGACATCGACACCCGCAATGCCCTCAAATTCGATGGCTCACAATATAGCGGAAGGTTGTTGCTGGGCAACATTTCTGCCAAAAAGCCCACAGGCGCTGACAACGCAAATATTTATGGTGAAAATGCCGGCACACTCGAAATCACAACCAAAGGCGCAATCACCACAGGCACGCTCACAGGCAGCAACATCACGATTGACCTCAAGTCTCAAATCGAAACTGCCGATGGCTTGTCGAACAACAACATCGGCGCAATCAACATCACAGGCGAGAGCGGATACGCCGCGAGCCTCACCTATATCACAGGATATAGCGGCACAGTCTATCAAGAGCGCGCGAGCACAGGTCCCACACCCGAGCAAAGCACAATCCGCACCGTGAAAGACACCCAAGAAATCAACGTGAGCGCACACACAGCGACACTCACGCTCGATGGCGTCAGCGGCACAGACAAGTTCAACATCATCGCGACCCCAGCGACCAAAAACCTCACGATTAAGGGCAGCCTCGGCGGCGCGAGCGAAGAGCAAAAGGCAACAGGCGACTATGACACCGTGCGCATCGACCTAAGCAAAACAAGCGGCGTTGATTCACTCGACATCAGCGGGCTTCAAATCGACAATCCCGATGGCGGGCTCACGATTATCGCAAGTCAAGGCAAAGGCAACATCACCCTTTCTGCCAACAACATCGAAACTCTCGAGTTTAGCGCCGGCGGCGGACGCAGCGCGCAAGCTGATGTCTATACTGTCGATTTCGGGCTTTTGCAACTTGGAAAAGGTGAAAGCATCACACTTGACGGCGTAACCGTTATCAACAACGGCGCAGCCATTATCAACGGCTACACAATCGCCGATGCGTTTGCGAAATATGCGAGCACAGGCTTTGGTGGCGCGTATGTTTGGAATCCTGGCGGTGGCGACAAACTCGTTGACGCAGCGACCGCGACAACAGGCAACGTTAGCGGCTCTGACATCGCCGTCTATGGCAAATTCGAGAGCCTCACAGGCGATTGGGCAAACGCAGTGGTTGGCGGCAATGGCACATCTGCTGCGTACAAAAACTCAATCACCTTCACCAACGCCAACCAACGCGATGTCAAAGACCTAAACCTCACATGGACAGGCAATAGCTTGAGCGAAAATAGCGGCACACTCAATGCGACAACCTTTGCAATTTCGCATTTGGACGAAATCGCAAAAGCAACAATGCCAACATCAGGGGGCACAGACGTTGAGGCGGCAAAATTTGTATTCCAAAAAGTCGCCACAGGCGATACATGCGCGTTTGTATTCAACAATGGCGAAGAAACCGTAAGAGTTGCGTTTAATGCAGGAAGTGCAGAAGTAACAGCCCAAACAGTTGCGACATGGTTTAGCGATACAATCATTAAAGGAGTTGCCACCACAGCTGACCTCGGCTCTGGCAGTTGGGTTAGCTTCAACGGGACAAAGTATGCACCCGCTGATGGCTCAAAAGCTTTGCTTACTGCGGACGAAGCCGCAGCAATCAAAGCAGCATTTGCATTGCCAGAGGGCTTTGAATATGCTCTTGGAACAGCAGGAGGAGTTACATCAACGACCCCTGACCAAGTATATTTTGTTGCGTCTGACCCATTTGTTACAGACACCAAGAAAGTAAGCTTCGCACAAATTGGTGGTTCTGGAACTGCAAAAGCGACAGAAATCACATTGGCAGGTATGCAAGACGCCGCTGCGGGGCAAATCGTGATTGATTTCCAAGATTTGCGTGCGGGGTATAGCTATAGCTTCAATGGCAAAACGATTATCGCGACCAAAGACCTCACCGGCGCTGAAGTCGCACGCGCGTTTACGCAAGATGTCGGCGTCTATGACGGCGCAGTTGTGGCGAGTACGTGGGACAACAATGCTATCGTTGCTACCAAAGTTGTCGTTACAGCCAACGGCAACACATTGACGGTTACCGACACCAACAAAACGACCGCAAGCGGAATCCTCACCCCTGCCGAAAGCTTCGCGACAAGCACCGACCCATTGTTGCTCGACACAGGCGTGGTGAGCGCAAGCACGACACAACAAGGGCAAACCGCGAACAACGGCGTTGCCGCAAACAGCTATGTAACGCTCACTAAGGGCGCTGATGGCAGCATCACCTATTCTGACGCGTTCCTCACCACGATTGCGAACGCAAGCTTCGACATCGCTAGCGACAAGCTCGCGCTCAAGAAGCTTGATGGCAGCTCGTATTTGCCTGCCGACATCGCCACAGGCACGCTTAGCACGACACAAGGCGCGGGCGTTACAGACGCTGATGGTGTCGCGTTGAACGCGAGCGTTGTGAACGGAATCGTGAACTTCGCATGGGCAAGCGCGAGCGATGCCGAGATTACGCTCGAGCATAAGCTTTGGGTTGTTACACATCTCTCAACCAACGAGAAGGTGCTTGGATTCAGCCACACTACAGGCACAGCGACCGACACGTATGTTGTCGCCACAGGCACAAACGGCGCAGGCACAACTGACGACCTTGTCGTCAAGCTCGCTGGAATCGGCGGCGTAACCGACCTTTCTACGATTTTGGCGTAGGGTATTGACTTTTGCTTTTGCATGGATTCTATGAGTCTGTGCGGGGCAGCGCCCCCTCCCTCGGGGGGGGGGGTTGTGTCATTGCGAGCAAAGCGAAGCAAGCAACGAGTAGGGAAACCAAAAAATATTTTGTTTCAGCTTTATGGAATTAATTATAGGAGGTCTTGCAAATAGCTTGATTTAACTTGGGTGGAGGGCAAGCGTTGCTTGTCAACGCAGCAGCGGATATAAGGTTTTCTAAATTTATACTCGCTGTACAAGCTAGCCTGTGCTGTGGCATAGGTATAGTATGGGTATATCCTAACACCACAAGGAGTCACGATGAGTGCCTTATTGGTCATACTAGTTTGGGCGGCGTTGACAGAAAACCAAGATTTGTTATTTTTGTCTCTCTCGTTTTTGTTTTCGGAGCAAATACGTGCCATAGCTAGAATGTTACTCAAGGTCTTGTTACTCACGGTAGCGCTGCTATGGATAGTAACTGTGTTACCAAAAGAGGTTACAGAAACCAAACCACGAGTTTTCTTGGCTACGCAAACCCATCATGAACGCTGCGAATCAAGCTGTACATTAGCCCAAAAATTCTAAGTGTTCAGCTACCGGTCGACTTGTCGACTGGTAGCAACAAAACAAACGCACGTCTAACTCGCAATAAGTTCTCCCTTTGGGGAAATTTTAACTATAAAGGAAAATAAATGAAAACCCGTGGTTTTCTCATTCGTAATTTTAGGAATCTTGGTGTCTGCAAAGACGATAAAGAACAAGGAACATTCTTGCGACTTGGAACAGACGAAGAGTTCGGAGGATTGATGATTCTCCTTGGCAAGAGCAATTCAGGCAAAAGCAATCTGTTGAGAGCTTTGGAAAAATTTGGAAATTCATATTTGTCTTTGAATGGCTCGAAAGAGTTTGATAAAACAAAACTTTTATCGCAAGATGATATATCCAAATCAGGTAGCTTACCTAGCATTGCGCTAAGCTTTCAAGAGCCTGCTTATTATCTGCATTATCCCCAAGAGGTTGCAACCAAAAGCGGCGAAGCGCAGAAAAAAATACGAGCGGGAGAGCCATTTGATTATGGCGAACACATTACAGAGCTACAAAAAGAATTTGATAATCTTGATGTCTATCTCGAACAAAAAAATTCAAAGCTGTTTCTCAAACGTTCTTTTGATAGCGGAAGATTTATGCAGATTACAATAGAGTTGCTCAAGAGCGACAAGGATTATTTAGTAAAAGTCGACAAACTAAAAACCGAACACTCAAAACACCTACATTGCCCTTTTGTCGTTGGGTATAAAGCGCTCGATACGAAGCAAAACTTTGTGGATTATATTAATGATGATTCGCAACCCATTAAGTCATTGGCTTTTAAAGAAAATCGCCTCGTCATTTGCCTCGATGAGAATCGAGAATTGCAACAAAAATATTTTGTTGGGAATGCGATAATGCAAGGCGATTCTATTGTGTCTCTATCAAGTCACGAAACTCAAGAAATTGCAGACAACAAACGCGAGCAATTGCAGATTCCGCACATTGTGTTGATGAAAAAAACGCATTTTTGTGATGATGACCTTTTGAAAACATCCGACAAGCAAGAACCAGAGCTTTTTAAGGGCGGAATTACGGAGGAACTCGAACAAATCAGCAAAGACCTAAACGTATTGTGTGGTGCGCAAGAGGACGAAGAAAAATACAAATTTAAGTTTAATTTTGAAGAATTTAGGCTCAAGATTTATAAAGGTAAACAATTATTGTCGCTCAAGGAACAAGGCAGAGATTTTAGAAGATTCTTTGACTTTATCTTTAGCCTTAACCAACAAATCAATGGCTTGCAAAAGGGCGATATTGTGCTGATTGACGATGTCGAAGAATCCTTGAGCATTGCGGCACAAAAAGAGCTGCGCAAGTTTCTAAAAAAGCGCGGGCAAGAAATGGGTATTCTCTTTATCGTGAGCACGCATTCGCCGTTTATGCTCGATATGAATTGCCTCGATGAGATTCGCATTCTTAAGGAGCAAAACAATGATTTGGAGTTTGAGATTGTCAATGATTTCAATCTTAATATTTCAAGCCGAGCAAATATTTTGCCCACAACAAATGGTTTGTTTGGAATCGAATATTATCACATGCTGAATCCCAAGAGCGCAATCGTGATTGTGGAAAGCGTTGAGCATTATCACTATCTTACCACATTTGCATCGCTTTATGCAAAAGGTGGAGGGGATATGGAGTTTATGTTTTTGCCATTTTTTGGGAAAGAAAGCGAGCGCAAAGACGCTCTGCAATCACTCATTGAGCTTGGGAAAAAGATTGTAACGCCCGCAGTTTTGTTGGTTGAGAATGATTCTGTTGGCAAAGAAACACGAAAAGTTGCCGATGAATTTTCGGGACGAATCGGCGTTGTTGCGTTAAATGAAGTGCCAGAATTAAAAGCGGAGCTTAGAAGGCAAGATGGGCTTACAATCGAAGATTTGTTTGTCGAAGAAGACCAAAAGACTTTTGGCATTAACAAAAATAACAAAGGGGGCACACAATCAAGCTTCTTTAAAAACGCCACAAACCATGAATGCCTTAGCCAAGAAACAAGAGAGAATTTCTTTGCGCTTTTGGCGCATTTATATTGCAGCGACAAAAGAGATATTCTCGAAAAACCCTTTTTGAATGCCCTTAAATTTTTCTACGAGCAAGCTGTTGACAATGCGGAAAAAGGAACACCAAAAGGTAAGTTTGGAATAGAGAAGAGATTAAATGAGGCACTAGAAGTATTAGGACTGAAATGTGCAGTAAGTTTTGGAAGAATAAAGACTGCGCGCCAACAAGGAATCGCATTTGTTCGGGAAGATGCGCTTGGAAAAGACTTTGTGAATGGCGAAGCACCATCACCCACGAGAGGAATTTATTTGTGGTTTTGCTATGATAGAAGCGCAGCTCCTGAAAAACGACTATATTTGGAGTTTGGTTATTCTTGGGACGATGACAATGTGCCGTGTGAAGCATTTAGGAAACTAAATGATAATAAGACGTTGAATCGAGCTGAATGGGACGGCAAGCATAAAGCCTACCCCGACTTTGAGAATCACAAAGACGCAATTCTGAATGATTTCCTAGACTTTGTGAGCTATTATAAAAGCTTTGACGCTCGCGATTTTAGGATTCAACCAACCACAGGCGCATAGCAAGGCAACCTTGGAGGTGCGGCTTTAGCCGCACTTTGGGGCTTGCAGACAAATTTGAGCTACCCAGTGTGGGGAAATTTAACTTTAATTATAGGAGAGAAATATGTACAATTTGGCTAACATCAACAAAGCATTGCTCTTTGAAGCGCTTGAATATTTTTATGAGCAGGCTAAAAAGAATATGAAGAATGGGTCAACAAAAGGCTCTCAAAAGAAAAATACGGAAATCAAAATTGATAAGGCATTAAAAGCGTTGGGAATTGTGTGTAATGTAAGTTTTGGACAAAGGTTCCCTGCTGGATACAGAGCATCAAAGCAAAAAGAGAATGTCAAAAAACAAAAAGAAAATATCAAAAAGCAAGGTATTGCCTTTGTGCGGGCAGATGTGCTTGGGAAAGAGTATGTGAACAGCGAGAAGCCGACACCCAGAAAAGGTATTTATATATGGTTTTGTTATATGAAAGAAACGCAATCTTTATGTCTTGAGTTTGGTTTTTGTTGGGACGATGACGAAGTTCCATGTAAAGCATTTGAGACAATGAAGAAAAAGGATGGGTGCTTTGGAGATGACGAAGGTGAGCGTAGGAAATTCTATAATGATTTTAAGAATCATAAAGATGAAATTTTAAATGATTTTTTGGAATTTGTGGAGTATTACAAGGGCATTGATGCTTGCAATTTTGAGCTAATGTAGCACAATTTGCTTCTTGCCTTGCATTGCGAGGCAAGAATTTTGGAGGTGCGACTTTAGTCGCACACATTGCGCACTCGATTCTGCACGTCCGATGTTATTTTGCGTCATTGCGAGCGTTAGCGAAGCAATCAACAGGCAGAGAATCCCCATGATTCTAGCTTTGCACACAGTTGATTGCCACGAGGCTAAAGCCTCTCGCAATGACACAAAAAACATCAAAGGTGCGATTAGAGTCATACCTCGATTCTCCATAAGAATCTCAAGCCTCATTTCCGCCTTTCAAAAATACCCCATTATGCCTATGATATGATGATATTACTTAAATAACACTTAATATAAAGATAAAGCGTTTATGACAATCAATGCACATGAGAGCAAACACATGGATAATATATCAGGCGAACGATTCTCATAAAATAGAGAATCTCGAGCAAAAATCATAGAATCTTTTGTTTTTTTCGTATGTTTAATAATAACATTGGCACAATCTATGTAGAGCGTGT
>JAAVGZ010000072.1 GCA_014799985.1 Helicobacter sp. | reverse complement strand
CTTGCCCTGTCATCTCGAGGTGGATTCCGCCCGCATAGCTCCCCTGTGCCTCGTGAATCTCGAAAAACGCGCAGACTTCCTCGAGAATCGCGTCAAAGCGCCGCGTCTTGTAGCCGCTCGTTGCCTTGATGGTGTTGCCGTGCATGGGGTCGATGCTCCACAAAATGTTGCGCCCCTCTTTGCAAACATCTGCGAGCAGCGGCGGGAAGTGTTTGCGAACACTATCAGCGCCCATGCGCACGATGAAGTTCAGTCGCCCCGATTCATTGTCGGGGTTGAGTTTGTCGCAAAGCGCGACCAAATCGCTCGCGCTCGCGTTGGGTCCAATCTTCACGCCCACAGGGTTTTTGACGCCGCGCAAAAACTCGACATGCGCCTCGTCGACACCGCGCGTGCGCTCGCCAATCCAGAGCATGTGCGCCGAGCAATCATACCAATCGCCGCTTAGGCTGTCTTGGCGTGTGAGCGCCTCTTCGTAGTTGAGCAGCAGCGCTTCGTGCGAGGTGTAGAACTCGGTCTCGCGCACCTGCGGAAGCTGCGCGTTGATGCCGCATGCCTGCATGAACGCAAGCGATTCGGTGATGCGCTCGCTGATGTGCTTGTAGCGCTCTTGGCTTTGCGATTCGACAAAGTCGAGATTCCAACGTTGCACCTCATGCAAATTCGCAAACCCGCCCTGCGCGAACGCGCGCAAGAGGTTGAGCGTTGCGGCGGATTGATGATAGGCTTGCAAGATTCGTTCAGGGTCGGGCTCGCGCGCCTGCGCGTTAAACTCGATGCTGTTGACATTGTCGCCGCGATAGCTTGGCAGGCAGACGTTGTCGATGGTCTCGGTGTCGCTGCTGCGTGGTTTGGCGAACTGCCCCGCGAGCCGCCCGACTTTGACAATCGGGCAGCGCCCCGCGAAGGTCAGCACGACAGCCATTTGGAGAATGACTTTGAATGTGTCGCGGATATTGATGGCGTTAAACTCGCTGAAGCTCTCGGCGCAATCGCCGCCTTGCAGCAAGAATCCGCGCCCCGAGACGACATCGGCAAGCCGCTTTTTGAGCGAGCGCGCCTCGCCCGCAAACACGAGCGGCGGGTAGCCGCGCAATTTTTTTTCGACCTCTTGGAGTGCCTGAATGTTCTGATAAATGGGTTGCTGTTTGATGGGCTTGTTGCGCCATGTTTGTGGTGTCCATTGATTCATTAATGAGTCCTTTTTAAATTCGGATTCTAACCTATTTTGACTTAAAGCAATACAATCTTTAGGCGAGTGCTGCTATAATGCACATCATTTGAGCACAAAGGAACGACAATGGAACTTTCGGGAATGACAAATATGGCGGTGGTTTCGGGCAATCTGTTCGCGATGAAAAAGGCGATGGAGACGCAAGAATCGCTTGTTTTGAATCTGCTTGAGGGCATGGCGAGCGCCCAGATTCCAACGGCTCTTGCCACGAGCGCGCCAACAACGGGCGTGAATCTGGCAAGCGATGGTGAGCTCGATATTTACATCTAGCCCCAATCAGGCGAAGAATCGATGATTCGAAGATTTCTTTTTCTGCTTGTGCTGTGTCTGTGCGCGCTGTGGGCGCAGAATCAGGCGTTTATCGATGCGCATATCCGTGATAAGCCCAAAGGAATCGTGCGCGATTTTTATATCTGGCAATACCTCCACAGGCACAATCCAAGCACGCAGGAGCTGCAGAATCTGTATGATTTGTTGAGCGCCACAAATCCCTATTTGCGCCGCACAATCGCGAACTTGAGCAAGACAACAGCCCTGCCGCGCGATGTGCAATGCGCAAACATGGCGCTCAAATCTGCCTTGCAAACCGATTCCGCATGCTTTGAACGCGCGCTCAAAGGCAAGTTCGCGAGTGCACGCACGCTTGGCGCAAAGGAGCAGCAGAGCGCGCTGGCGCTCACGAAAGATTCCACGCTCAAGGCGGCTTTGCAGGTTTTGTTTGCCAAGAATCGCTTGCAACTGCTCGCCAAGAGCGATGCGGCGGTGTTTGCGCGCGTGTATCCGGCGCTAAGCAGCAGCGAGAAGCAGCAGATTCCCCTCACGCCGCAGAGCCTCCAAACGCTAAGCGCGCAAAAAAACAACGCGTTCTATCAGCTTCTGCATTCTGTCGCAATGGCGAAAAACAGCCCGCTCAAGCCGCTGTTGTTGCAAAGCGACATTGCCACAGCGCCGCATAGCACGCTCTTTGCGCTCGGGCTTAGCGAGCTGCGCTTTGGCAGCAAGCAAAAGGCGATGACGTATTTTGCGCGCGCCCAAGCGGCGACGTCGGCGGCGTTTTTTGTCGATAGGGCGCTGTTTTGGCAATACCTCGTGAGCGAGGATTCGCGCTATTTGCAGCAGCTGCTCAAGAGCAAGCATGTCAATCTGTTTAGCCTCTATGCCGCCGAGATTCTGGGGCAGAAGCCCGCGTTTAGCATTCGCTACGATGTCGCCAATCTCTCGAGCGCCGCGCCGCCGTTTGACCCGAGCGACCCCTACCAATGGCAAGAGATTGCGGGCGCGATTGCGGCGGCGGATTCTGCGCGGCTTAGCGAGATGATTCCCTATTTCTCGTTTGAACGCACATTGCCCCACCTCGTCTATCTGCTCGATAGAATCGAGAAGTTCCAACACCATTATTTCATCGTTCCGTATGAAGGGCTCATCGCGTGGGACAATGTGGCGCAAAAGAGCCTCACGCTCGCGATTGCGAAGCAAGAGAGCCTGTTTTTGCCCGCGCTTGTCTCGCGTAGCTTCGCGCTTGGACTCATGCAGATTATGCCCGCAAACATCGAGCCTTTCGCGAAAGAAATGGGGCTCGCAAATATCGCTTATGACTCGCTTTTCGACCCCGCGCTTGCGCTGCAAATGGGGCGCTTTTTTCTCGGCAAGCTCGAGCGCGAATACCGCCACCCGCTGTTTGTCGCCTATGCCTACAACGGCGGTCCCACATTTTTGCGCAAGCTGCTTGCCAAAGGCGAACTCTTTCGCAAAAACGCCGACAACGCCGCCCTTGAGCCATGGCTTAGCATGGAGCTCATTCCGTATGAAGAGACGCGATTCTATGGCATGCGCGTGCTTGCCAATTACCTCGTCTATCAGCAACACTTCGGGCAAAAGACGAGCCTGCGGAATCTCTTGCGCGAGAGCCTCGTTTATTAGTCGAGTAGCTTCTGAATCATCGCCGCAATCACGAGCGCATAGAGTGCAACGAGCGCGTAGCGATGTTTTTTCGCATCAACGACACGCAATAGCGCGATTCCGAGCGACACGCCGATGAGAGACGCGACACCGACTGTCGCGCCTTGAACATATTGCACATAGCCATGATAGGCGAGGCTCGCGAAGCCCGAGACGGAGGCGAAGATGATAAAGAAAAGCGAAATGGGAATCGCCTGTTTGGAGTTGATGCGCAGATAGAGGCTAAGCAGCGGGACGAGTATGAGCCCGCCGCCGATTCCAAGCGAAATGGCAAAAACGCCCGTGAGCGCGCCGATTGTGATGAGAACAAGCTTGCTTGGATTCTGCCTTTTTGCGCCCACGACATCGCTCGCCTTGAACAAAAAGCGCCACAGCGCGCCGATTGCGAGCAACAAGAACAGAATCGTGAGCACAAACGCGCTCAATGTGTCGACAACAAGCCCGCTAAACGCCGCGCCAACAAGCCCGCCGATTCCGACCCAGAGCCCTTCGTCAAAGTTCAGGTTGCCCTTTTTGTAGTTCATGTACGAACCCCAGAGCGAAGAGAACATCATCTGCATGACCGAGATTCCAATCGCTGTTTTGATGTCGAGCCCTAGCAACATCATCGCGGGCACGATGAGCGTCCCGCCGCCGATTCCAAAAAAGCCGGCAAAGATTCCCGACAACAGCCCAAGCCCCAGCAACACTGCGCCATCTAACCATTCCATTGCGCGCTCCTTTTGGCGCGATTATAGCATTATCGATGAAGTTGCGCGAAAATTGCATTCTTTTTAGGGAGTTTTGAGAAACTGCGGTGTAGAATCGAAATGATAGAAATGGTGAAAGTGGAATGCGCTTTGCTAGAGAGATTCTAAAAAGCGCGTGTGTATGGTTACATGAGGGAGTAAAGAAATGATGAAGGTCGAGCTATTGCAGCAATATGTTCAGATTAGCGTGAGTCGCTATTCTGAATTTTTGCCACGTGCCATTTCGTTTGCGATGCGGCATTTTGCTCGTAGCTATCGGCTTTCTAGCTCGATTCTGATTCTCGATGATGGCGAGCGGCTGAAAAAGGATTATTTTCTGAATTGGGCTTACCATGTCGGGTTGCAAAAGGAATCGATTGAAGAAAGCGCGAGCTTCGAGGAGATTTTGCAGCATAGCTATCTGCCGATTCGGATTAAAATTGTCGACGAGACGGGCATGCTCGAGCAAATCCGCGTCTCGCTTCGCGTCATCAAAACCCACCAAGTCGCCATTTTGCTCGACCACCCCAACCGCCTCGCGCGGCGCTATCTGCTCGCGTTGTTCAAGGATTTTTTGATTGGCTACAACAACAAAGAATTGTTCCTCGATGCGAGCATCGATGGCTTTTGGGAAGTGCTCATGGGGCTCATTTCGCAGAAGATTATCCACAACATCGTGCTGAATTTTGACTATGAGACATTCAAGGCATGCGCGGGCTTTGAGAGCAGCAATCTCGAGTATCTCACCAAAGACGAGGCGCTGTTGCGCCAGAGCCTCAAGACCCTTAGTTGCGGCATCAATGACGATTGGGAGACGATTAAGAATCGCTACATCGACCTCGCACGCACCTATCACCCCGACCGCGTCTATGGGCAAGACGAGGCGATTGTCGAGAGCTACGCGGAGAAATTCCGCGACATTCAGGCTGCGTATGAAGTCCTCAAAGGGCGGCTTTGTAGCGTATGAGACGGATTCGCAATATCGGCGTGATTTTGCGCCCCAACATGCCGTCTTTGGCAGCCTACTACCACGAAATCAAGGCGATTTTCAAGCATTACAATCTCACGACCATACTCGATAGCTCGAGCGCGGAGATGATTCAAGAGAGCGAGGGGCTCACGTTCGAGGAGCTGCTGCATTGTGTCGATTTGCTGCTCGCTGTGGGTGGGGACGGCACGCTGCTCGCGCTCATTCGCCGTTCGTATGGCTCGCAAATCCCCGTGATGGGCGTGAATATGGGGCGCATGGGATTCCTCGCCGAAATCTATCGCAACGAAGTCAGCCTTTTGTGTGAATGCCTCGTGAATGGTGAATATTCTATCCAAGAAGCCCTGATGCTCGAGGGCGAGCTGCATTGGCATGGCAAATATCCGCTGCTTGTCGACACCATTGGCGTGCATTATGGCAAGACGGCATGCGTGCATTCGATAGACGAAAAAATCATTCACTTTTTCGCGTTCAATGAATTTACGCTCATGCGCAGCGACACGTTTGGCATGATTTACCCGCAAATCTCTATCGTTACCGAGCAAGACGAGTGCAAGCCCTTCAACAGCTTTGGTGGCGATGGGCTGCTCATCTCGACACCGCATGGCTCGACAGCCTACAACATCAGCGCGGGCGGACCGATTCTGTATCCTTTCTCCGAGAACATCATCTTGACGCCAATATGCGCGCATTCGCTCACGCAATGCCCGCTCGTGCTCTCCTCTGACCTCGTTTTGTGCCTCGAGCTGCTCGAGCCAAGCGCCGCGAGCCTGCTCATTGACGGGCAGAGGCGCACCAAATTCGAGTTTGGCAGCCGCCTCTTTGTGCGCAAAGCCACGCAGAGCGCGCTGTTGCTATACACCAAACACTATGACTATTTCAAAATCTTGCGCGAGAAATTCCGTTGGGGTTAGCGCCGAAAGTCAAAACATGATTCGTGAAATTCTGATTAAAAATTCTCCCGTTTTCAAAGAAATCCATCTCGAGCTTAGCAGCGGTTTCAACGCGTTTAGCGGCGCTAGCGGCGTGGGCAAGTCGATTCTCATGGAATCCATTCTCGCGCTTTTTGGGCACAAAGACAGCAATGCGTCTGTGATTGAGGCGCATTTCGACAGGGCGCTTGAGCTCGAGGATTGGGGGATTGAGAGCGAGGACGAAACGATTTTGTCGATTCTCAAAAAGGACAAGACGCGCTATTTTATCAATTCCCAAAGCCTCTCGAAGAATCGCGTCATTGACATCACATCGGGATTTGTCAAATATCTTGGCTCGCGCAACGCGCATATCGAGGAGGGTTATATCCGCGCGCTGCTCGATTCGTTTATCGCCCAAAAATCGCCCGATTTTGCGCAGGCTCTAAGCGCGCATGCCGCGCTTTTTGAGCGCACGCAATCGCTCGAGAAAGAGTTGAGCGCATTGCAACAAAAGGAGCAGCAGCTCGAAGAGCTCAAGGAGTTTGCGCGCTTTGAGATTCAGAAAATCGAATCTATCGCGCCAGAATCGGGCGAGTATGACAAGTTGCTCGCACAGAAGCGCCTGCTTTCAAAAGCCGAGAAGCTCGGCGCGCTCGCGCAGCTGACCGATGATTTCATCGACAAAGCCGATTGCGCGATGCAGCTGCTCACGCTTGTTGAGCGCGATAGCGCGTTTTTGCAAGAGGCGCTTTTGGAGTTGCGCAACATTGTCGAGGACGAAAAAGAGCGGCTCGAGGATTTGCTCGAGATTGACGCGGGCGCGCTGCTCGAGAGAATCTCGCAACTCTCCGACATTCGCAAGCGCTATGGCAGCGAGGAGCAGGCGCTCGAGTATCTCGCGCACAAAAAGGTCGAGCTGCAATCGTATGAGAATCTCGAGCAGAGCAAGCTCGCGCTCGAGAAAGAGCTAGCACTTTCAAGGCAGGAACGTGACGCAAACAGCCAGAAATTGCACGATGCGCGCGCAGCTTTCCTCGCCGATTTCGAGGGCGCTTTGAATGCGTTGCTCGAGATTCTGCATTTGCGCCACTCGGTTTTGTCGTTGCAAGAAACGCATGACGCGCCAAGCGGGCGCGATGATGTCGCGCTGTGTCTCAAGGACACCGAGCTCAAAAAGCTAAGCGCGGGCGAGTTTAGCCGCGTGCGCCTCGCGCTCATGGCGCTCGAGGTGGGGTTGCGCGAGAAGGTCGGGGTGCTCATTCTCGATGAGGTCGATGCGAACCTAAGCGGCGAGGAATCGGAGGGTGTCGCCAAGATTTTGCGCATGCTCGCAAAAAGCTATCAGATTCTAGCGATTTCGCATCAGCCGCATATCCCGACTTTGTGCGACAGGCATTTTTTGGTCTATAAGTCCAAGAGCGGCGATAATATGAGCGAGATAAGGCAGCTCGATAAAGACGGGCAGATTCAAGAGATTGCGCGCATGATTAGCGGCGCAAAGATTACCAAAGAAGCCCTGCAATTTGCCGCGAAGGCGTTGGGGCAGAGGGCAAAAATTAAGTAAAAGATTTAAAATGTTTGATTTTGCACTTTTGGAAAATGGAGATTTTAAAGAAGATTCTGTACGTGAATTGATTGTCGCACCGCTTTTAAAGAGCTTGGGTTTTGTCATAAAGAATGACAAAAAACCAAACGCGCTTGAAATGCTACTTTCTAAAACGTCAAAAACACAAATCCAAATTGGCTCAAACAAAACAATCAACACCGATTTAACGCCAGATTACATGCTTTTTGTGGAGGGCAAAACGCAAAGTATTTTAGATGCCAAAGCCCCACATGTTAAGATTCATAAAGATAGCAAAGCCGAAAAGCAAGTGAAAAGTTATTTGCTAGCTTATCCTAGCGCATATTATGCACTTTGCAATGGCAGGATTCTTGCGCTTTTTGAGGCTAATAGACAAAGTTTGCTAGAGGAATTTTCTTGCGAAGAGCTTTTTGCAAATCATTTTGACAATGAAAAATTTGCGCTCTTGAAGCAATATCTTACCACACCGACAGAATCTTTGCGGCAGGCATTGAATCAAGATTCTAAAAAGCCCAAAAAGAGCGAAGAGTGGTATTTAAGTAGGGAACTGCCAAAGGCGATAACCAAGCCCCAAAAACAAGCAAGGTTTCGATATTTTGGCTGTACAGCATACTTTACACGTCAGAGCTGGGATGTTGTTTCAGAAAATATCAAAAACTTCACGGACGTAGGCGATGTCGTGCTCGACCCGTTTGGTGGCAGCGGTGTAACAGCGATTGAGGCGATGATGAACGGCAGAATTGGAATCCATGTGGATTTGAATCCTCTCTCTGTTTTTATGACAAAGGCAATGAGCGCCAAAGTCGATTTGAGTGCGCTCTATGTGCTAAGCGAGGAGATTCTAAACGAGTTTGAGAATCTGCGTCCCAAGAACGAGAGGGAGGCGAAGAGAATCTTGAAAGATTCGATGTATTATCCCAATGCAATCGATTTGGAATTTGGCGAGGTTGCGACACAAAAGGAACAAGATGAGACACTTTGGATTCCAAAAGACGAGGCTTTACCAAAAGGTAGCGATGTGTCTTCTGTCTTGCAGCTTTTTAGCAAGATTCAGCTTGCTGAACTCGCATTTTTGAGAAAGCTCGTTTTTAAACATACAACACCAAGTGGGAATAAGGAAAGTAGAATCTACAAGCGTAATATGCGCTATGCGTTGATGTTGGCATTTTATAATACCCTAAGTCTTATTAATTTAACTTACCACGCAACGCCTAATGGTGGGGGCAATCATTTTGCATTTTACTATCGTTATAGGCTTGCAAAAGAGCCTACATTTTTAGACACAGCAACGGTTTATCGACAAAAAATACAACGAATTGTAAAAGGCAAACAAGAACTTGAAAATGCTCCAAGCGATTGTTTTTATCAGAGCTATCTCTATCCTCTCGAAAATGTGATTAAAGATTTCAAGGGCGCAATGCTCAGTCAAAGAGAAAATCTCGCAAAGAGCGATTCGAGGATTCATAAGAGCGATGGCGAAAGAATTTTCCAAGCAGACGCAACAAATTTGCAAGAAATCGAATCGGAAAGCGTGGACTTTATCTACACGGACCCACCCTATGGCGCGAAGATTCCATATCTTGATTTAAGCACAATGTGGAATGCATGGCTTGACTTTCCTGTGGATTCTGACCTGAAAGAGAAAGAATGTATCGAAAAAGGCAGCCTCGAAAAAAGTCGCTATGAGTATTATGACTTGATGAAAGCCTCGCTAAAAGAAATGTATCGCGTCCTGAAATGGAATCGTTGGCTTGCGTTTGTGTTCCAACATCAAGACCCAAAGCTGTGGCAGATTCTTGTCGATAGCGCCGAGAATATTGGCTTTGAATATGTCGGCAGTGTGCGGCAAGATAATGGACAAACGACATTTAAGAAAAGGCAGAATCCAAGCACCGTATTGAGTGGACAAATCATCATCTACTTCAAGAAAGTCGACAATGCCAAAGTGCGAGCAAAACTTGAGGTTGGAATGAATATCATGGAACGAATGTTTCAAGACATCGAGGAAATTATTATCGAAAATAATGGCGCAAATCTCAATGAAATATGGAATGGACTCATTATCAAGTCAGTTGAGGGAAACTATATTGATATGATTGCTAAAAAGTTTGAGAGTTTTATCCCAGCAATCAATGAACGATTTGACATCGATAAAGACACAAACAAATATCACCTACAAGAAAACGCAAGTTTTAGCAATTATGCCATACCCATAGAAAAAAGGGTGGAATATTTTATTCGAGCCATTTTAGGCAGAGCAAAAGAAAAAGGTCGTGGCGTGAGCTTCAACGACATCGTTTTTCAAGTGATACCCCTAACAAAAAATGGCGTTCAGGCAAACAACAAATTGATACGAGACATTTTGGGAGAAATTGCCTACGAAGAAAAAGATAGCGGAGAATGGCGATTGAAAGACGGGGAAACGAGTCTGTTTCGCAACGAGGATTGGTGATGCTCGATTCCAAAAAACCGACACCATGTTGCCAAAAGCACGCTTTTGTGCTATAATCTGTGCCATTTTTTGCCAAAGGGTGCGTTGTGTCCGAGATTGAGATTATTGGTGCAAAAGAAAACAACCTGAAAAATATTCACCTCAAAATCCCCAAAGATAAGCTGATTGTTTTTACCGGTCTTAGCGGCAGCGGCAAATCCACGCTTGCCTTCGAGACGCTCTATGCCGAAGGGCAGAGGCGCTATATCGAATCGCTAAGCAGCTATGCGCGTCAATTTTTGGACAAAATGGGCAAGCCCAATGTCGACAAAATCAACGGGCTCATGCCCGCCATTGCGATTGACCAAAAAAGCACGAGCAAGAATCCGCGCTCCACAGTCGGGACGATTACCGAAATCTATGACTATCTCCGCTTGCTCTATGCGCGCGTTGGGACGCAGCATTGCCATCTGTGCGGCAAGCCCATTTCGCAGATGAGCGCAAGCGACATCATCGAGCAGATTCTGCTATTGCCGCAGGGCTCAAAAATGCTGATTCTCGCGCCGATTGTCAAGGACAAAAAGGGGACGTTTGCCGACAGAATCGAATCTTTGCGGCGCAAGGGCTATGTGCGCGTGCAGATTGATGGCGTGATGACGCGGCTTGATGAGGAGATTGAGCTTAGCAAAACCAAGAAGCACACGATTAAGGTCGTGGTCGACAGAATCACGCAAAACAACGAGAACAAGGAGCGAATCGCGCAGGCAGTCGAGCGCGCGCTGCTCGAATCGTATGGCGAACTCGAGGTCGAGTGCGTGGGCGAGAACGCGCAAAAGCCCGAGATTCTGCATTATAGCGAGCATTTGGCATGCTTTGATTGCAAGGTGAGCTTCGAGCCGCTCGAGCCGCTAAGCTTTAGCTTCAACTCGCCCAAAGGTGCTTGCCCCGAGTGCGATGGGCTCGGAATCCGCTATTCCATTGACATGAAAAAAATCATCAATTCCCACCTGCCGCTTGCCGATGGCGGCATCAAAATCATCTATGGATTCTCGCGAAGCTACTATTTCGAGCTGTTTAGGGCGCTCTGCAAAGCAGAATCGATAGACATGTCCAAAACCTTCGAGGAACTCGAGGATTACCAACAAAAGATGATTCTGCACGGCAGCGCGCAAGAGCTTCGCTTCGCGTGGAAGGACAGCACGATTAAGCGGCAGTGGGAGGGGCTGTTCAAGATTGCGTATGACATCTTCAAAGACAAGGCGGATTTGAGCGATTTCATGAGCGAGAAGGTGTGCGACATTTGCGGCGGACATCGGCTCAACCGCGCCTCGCTAAGCGTCAGGGTCGCAGGGCGCGGAATCGGCGAGCTGCTCGATGATAGCATCGCCGATAGCTGCCGCTTTTTCGAGCAGGATTCCAACTTTGCCTATTTGAGCGCGCAGAATCACGCCATCGCCGCACCGATTCTGAAAGAAATCCGCGAGAGGCTGTTCTTTTTGCGCGAGGTCGGGCTGTCGTATCTTAGCCTCGGGCGCGATGCGCGCAGCATTAGCGGCGGGGAATCGCAGCGAATCCGCATCGCGAGCCAGATTGGCAGCGGGCTCACGGGCGTGATGTATGTGCTTGACGAGCCGAGCATCGGGCTGCATGAGCGCGACACGATGAAGCTGATTAAAACCCTGCGCAACCTCCAAGAGAAGGGCAACACGGTGATTGTTGTCGAGCATGACAAAGAGACGATTATGGCTGCCGACTTCGTGGTCGATATTGGACCCGGCGCGGGCAAGAACGGCGGCGAGGTGATTTTTGCGGGCACGACCGATTCTTTGTTGCGCGCCAACACGACAACGGCGCAATATCTCACGGGCGCAAAGAAGATTGAATATTTCCACCGCCGCCCGCAAAAGAAATGGCTCAAAATCACCAATGTGAACATCAACAATATCCACAAGCTGAACGTGCAGATTCCGCTTGGCAATTTCGTGTGCATTACGGGCGTGAGCGGCAGTGGCAAGAGCTCGCTCGTGCTCCAAACTCTGCTGCCTGTGGCGCAAGAGCTGCTCAACAACGCACGCAAGGTGAAAAAGGTCGATGGCGTTGGGATTGACGGGCTCGAGCAGCTCGACAAGGTCATCTATCTCGACCAAAGCCCAATCGGGCGCACGCCGCGCAGCAACCCGGCGACCTATACGGGCGTGATGGACGAGATTCGGAATCTCTTTGCCGAGACAAAGGAATCGAAGATTCGCGGCTATGGCGTGGGGCGCTTCAGCTTCAATGTCAAGGGCGGGCGCTGCGAGAAATGCCAAGGTGAGGGCGAGATTAAAATCGAAATGCACTTCTTGCCCGATGTACTCGTCAAATGCGATAGCTGCCTCGGGCAGCGCTACAACCCCCAAACGCTCGAAATCACCTACAAGGGCAAGAGCATCGCAGAAGTCTTGAGCATGAGCGTGAGCGAGGCGCTCGAGTTTTTCGCGACATTGCCGCGCATCGCCCAAAAGCTCCAGACGCTCGATGATGTCGGGCTTGGCTACATCAGTCTCGGGCAAAACGCCGTAACGCTAAGCGGCGGCGAGGCGCAGAGAATCAAGCTCGCGCGTGAGCTCGCGCGCAAGGACACGGGCGCGACACTCTATATCCTAGACGAGCCCACAACGGGGCTGCATTTTGCCGACATCGACAAGCTCACGAAGGTGCTGCACCATTTCGCGAGCTTGGGCAATAGCGTGATTGTGATTGAACACAATCTCGACATGATAAAAAACGCCGACTATGTGCTCGATATGGGACCAGATGGCGGCATCGGCGGCGGCGAGCTCGTGGATTGCGGCACACCCGAAGAGATTGCGAAGCGCAACAAACAAACAGGGAGTCATACGGGCAAGTTTTTGGCTGCCGAGCTCGGGCTCTAGGGGCTAGAATGCGCCTCACGCCCGAGCAGCAAGCCATCATCGAAGCGGCTCGCGATTTGCCCAAGGCGGGGGTGCTGAAGATTCAGGCGGCTGCCGGCTCGGGCAAGACCTTTATCCTGTTGCAAATCGCGCAATCTCTGCCACATGCCTCGTTTCTGTATCTCGCGTTCAATCGCTCGATTGTCGAGGAAATGCACAACAAGGCGACCAAAAACATGACCGTCAAGACCACGCATGCGCTCGCGTATAGCCACATTTTGACGCAAGATTATCCCGACATGCAGCCGCGCAAGGAATACACGGCGTTTGAGATTGGCGAGATTTTGGAGAATCGCAACTACCACTACATCGCGCGTGTGCGGCAGATTCTGTATGATTTTTGCAACAGCAGCCTTGAGCGCTTTAGCGCGCGCTTGGGCGAGGGCTATCAGGACGCGCAAAAGATT
>JAAVGZ010000092.1 GCA_014799985.1 Helicobacter sp. | reverse complement strand
ATGTCATAGTCCACAGCGCATGCGTCAACGTTATGCCTACGGCTCGAACATTGCCGCTGTGCGCTGTGGTTGGGACGTCAGAATCAAGAGCAACAGCAGATTAAGGGATTGCAATCTTCAAAGCGCGGCTGTGCTGTGGCTTCGCCATAGCTTTGCGCGCGCTTTTTCGTGTGATTCTTTGCTTCTTTGTTGGGGGGATTCTATGTCTGTTGATTGCTTCGCTCACACTCGCAATGACAAAAAATAATGAATATTCGGAGGTGCGACTTTAGTCGCACTCCTTTTGTCATTACGAGCGAGTGTAGCGAGCGTGGCAATCAAACGTGTTGAGCAGCCCAAAGCGGTAGATTGCCACGAGGCTAACGCCTCGCAATGACACAAGAACATATCATTTCAAGTTTGAAAATTTCAACGAATAGAAAGCGGGCAATGGACAGAATCACAATGCCCGCTGCCTTTACGGGCATGCGGGCAAATCTCCAATCAAAGGACTTCTTATGAAAAAGGCTCATAAGAAACCTCTGCGCGTATTATACGTCAAATTTCAGCTTTTTTGGCTAGAAATTGTCGTATATTTCAAGCGATAAGAGGTGCCGCCCCCTTTGGGGCGGATTCCTTGCTTGTTGGGTTGCCCGTTGTTGTGCCTCGACAAAATATCGCCCGCCTACCTCTTCACAGCACCAAAACTTAGGCAATAGAGAACAATGCGCAAATCGTTGCGCCAGCGCCAATGGTAGCGGCGCGCGCACAGCAGCGCGGCGAGGTAGGGCGAGAGCCGAGAAAGCCGAGATTGCTGCTCGCTTTGGAGCATGATAACGCAATCGGTGTGCCGCTGCAAAATATAAAATTCATAAATTGCCATGTTGTTCGTGATGCGCGCAAACTCGCGAATGGGAAAAGACGGATTCCACGCCGGGTGGGCTTGGAGCGTTTTGCCCAAATCAAAACACAGCGCGGCATTCTGCAATCTTTTGGAGCGCAAAGCCGCCGAATGCGTGGTGGATTCATCATGCTGCGTGTAGTGATACAGCGGCGCGTTCACAACGCTGCAATCGCGCACAAACGAGATGAGCAGCAGCCCCATGAGCGTGTCCTCGCCGCTAAAAAGCCCGTGCGGAATCTCGCCAAAAATGCGCACACAGAGGCTAAGCGCCTGCAACAGCAGCGCGCGGCGATAGAGGCATGCCCAATTCACGATGCGCGTCCCCGCGACCTTGTTGTCAAAAACGCGAATCTTTGGCAAATCGCCGAGAAAATAATGGCAAACCGCGAAGTCCGCCGTTGCGTTCGCGAAGTCGCCCTTGCGCATAATCGCCGCGACCATTTGCGCGCAAAACTCGGGCTCTATCCAATCGTCAGCATCGACAAACGCGACAAAGTCGCCCTTTGATTCCTCGATTCCTCGCGCGCGCGCGGCAAAAGTCCCGCTGTTTTGGCTCTGTGCAAAAACCTTGATTCGCGTGTTGTTTTGCGCGAGTTCTTGCGCGAGTTTTAGCGTGGAATCGGTGCTGCCGTCATCGATGATGAGAATCTCGAGATTCTTGTGCGTTTGCTCCAAGCAGGATTGCACAGATGTTTGCAAGAAATGCTCCGCATTGTACGCAGGAATGATGAGCGACACGAAGGGCTCTAGCGCGTAATTTTCGCTCATCGCTTGATTGCCCCAAAAGTTGCGCAATAGCCGAGCGCTCGCAGCATGCAGCGCAGGCGCTTCTCGAAGCATGCCGCATGCATGAGCGCCTTGAGATACACGAAGCGCGTCTGGATTGAGCCATCGAGGCAAACGAGTTCGGCATTGTGCCGCTGATAGATATAAAAATTATATTTTGTGTGCATGAGAAATGCGCGCAGATAGTCATCGGCTGCCGGCGGAATCTTGTAGGCGGGCGAGCACAGCACGGTTTCGACCAACGCGAGCGAACGCGCGGCGCTCGCGCAGTAGCGAATCGAGGGCAGGCGCGTCATCGATTCTGGGTTGTCGGCATAGAAATACAGCGGCGCGGCGACATAGCCAAAGTCGCGCACGGAGGGCAGCAAGAAGAGCGAGAACAGCACGTCCTCGAGCCCAACGAGCTCGCGCGTGTCATACGAGGCGAGAATCCGCGCGCACAGCGCGCTTGCGCCGCGCAACGCCGCCGTGCGGTAGAGCTTCCAAATTTGCGAGCCTAGCAGGGTTTCGTAGAGGTTTGTGCAAGTGTGGCGCAAAACGCCCACAGGCTCGACAAAATATTGGCACGCGACCATGTCGATGCCATCGCCCTTTTGGGCGAACTCGGCGAGCATCGCCTCGCAGAACTCGGGCGCGATGTGGTCATCGGAATCGACAAACGCGACAAAGTCCCCTTGCGCGTTGTGCAAGCCCACGAGCCGCGCCTCGAAAGTGCCGAGATTGCTCTCGTTGCGCACGATGCGCATGCGTGAGTCTGTCGCGAGATTCTGTGCGAGCGCTACCGTATCGTCTTTGCTGCCGTCATCAACGAGTATGATTTCGATGTTGCGATGAGTCTGCTCAAGGCAGCTGTGCAGGCATTTTTCGATGTATTTCTGCGCGTTGTATGCGGCGATGATGATAGAGACGAGCGGCGATTCTAGCGACATAGCAAACGCGCAAATTCGGCAAAGAGTGGCGTGGATTCTGTGGGTCCAGGCGAGGCTTCGGGGTGGTGTTGGACGGAGAAAATCAGGTGGTCTTTGTAGTGCAGCCCCTCGATTGTGCCATCGAAAAGGTTGCGGTGCGTGACGTCGGCGATTTGCTCAATCGAATCGGGGACGGAATAGATGTGGTTTTGCGATGTGATTTCGACAGCGCCCGTGCGCAAGTTTTTCACAGGGTGGTTGCCCCCGTGGTGTCCAAACTTGAGCTTGTAGGTCGGGAAGCCCTGCGCAATAGAGAGCAGCTGATGCCCGAGGCAGATTCCAAATATGGGCACATTTGCCGCAATGAGCCGCTTGATTTGCTCGATTTCTGCGCCCAAGAAGCGCGGGTCTCCGGGTCCGTTGCTCAAAAAAACCGCGTCTATCTCATGCGCGTTGAAGCGCGCAATCAGCGATTCTGCGCTGAAGCTGTGCGGAATCACCTCGACAGCGAAGCCCGCCTCGACAAGATTATTAAGAATCGCGCGCTTGATTCCAAAGTCAATCGCGACAATTTTGCGTGTCGTGGGCTTTTTGGGGTAGCTTTGCGTGCCAAAGTCAAAGTTTGCCTCGTCATGCGTATAGGGCGCTTTTGTCGAGCATTGCGCGACAAGGTTTTGCTCGCCAATCTTGGGCGCTGCGCGAAGTGTCCTAAGCAGCGATTCTTTGTCGAAATTTTTTGTCGAGGCAATCATCGCCATCGCGCCCTCAACGCGCAACATCTGGACGATTTTGCGCGTGTCAAGCCCGCAGATTCCCATCGCGTCATGCGCGCGCAAGAAGTCGGCGAGGCTTTGTGTCGCGCGAAAGTTGGACACGGACGGCGAATAGCGATTGACAAGAATCCCGCGCGCAAAGATGTTGCGGCTCTCTTTGTCGTTGTCGTTGCAGCCTACGATGCCGATTTCGGGCATTGTGAAAACCACGAACTGCCCCGCGTAGCTTGGGTCGCTCGCGATTTCTTGATAGCCTGTCATCGAGGTGTTGAACACGGCTTCGCCGATGCTCTCCTTGCTCGCCCCAAAGCTTAGAGCCTCGACACAATAGCCATTCTCAAAACACACACATGCTGGGATAAGAGATGTCATAGGAAACCTCGCTTGCGCAATTCTTCTTCGTAGAGTTTTTCAAAGATGACGTCATATTCTTCGCTGCCAACAACAATGCGGCGCTTGTAGCTCTTGATTTTTTCTTCGACAAAATCCTCAATCGATTCATAGATTCTTGTATAGTCGTTGATGGCTTTGTAGATGATGTTGCGAATCCGATTTTCTGGCACATCAAACCACACGATGTCTTCTTGAATGATGGCGTCAAGGATTGCGTGGGATAGGTTATTGTAGCGTTCGTCTTTGCCAAGCGGAATCCCCTTTTTGCTTGCCAATTCTTTCTTGACAAGCCAAAAAAGCGCACGCTCATCGGCGCGCAAAAACTCGATTTCATCAACGCGATTTTCGAGAATCTCGCGCACCTCTTCTTCGAGCATTTGCTCGGATTTGATGTCGTTTTCAAGCACGGCGCGCGAGACTTCGGCGAGCTTTTCGAGCGGCTGCGAATCGAGCTCGACAACGCCCGAATGCACCAAATCAAGCGCGATTTTATTAGCGATATAGGGGGCGTGAGAGAGTCGTAATTTCATATCTAGCCTCCTTTTATAATTTGCTCGCTCGAATTGTAATGTATTTTTGGTAAAAGTCTTATGAATGAGCGCGCAAATTGTCGCGATTTGCCATGCGCGCGTTGTGCGTATTTTCCAAAATGCGCTACAATGGGCGCAAAGGATAGAATCGCTATGGATTTTGCATTTATGCTCCGCTTTGCGCCCGAGTTTGGCAAGGGAATCGCGCTCACATTGTGGCTCACGGCGCTTGGCGTCTTTTTCTCGGTTGCCATCGGCATTCTTTGCGTGTTGCTGCTGCATTTCAAGCGCCCCTTTCTAAGCCGCTGCTGCCGATTCTACATCGAGCTTTCGCGCAACACCCCGCTACTCATTCAGCTCTTTTTCTTGTATTATGGACTCCCAAAACTCGGAATCGCGCTTTCGTCATTCACATGCGCCGTGATTGGGCTTAGCTTTCTTGGCGGCTCGTATATGGCAGAATCGCTGCGCTCGGGGCTCGAAGCCGTGCGGCATGCACAGATTCAAAGCGGCATGTCGCTCGGGCTTTCTGAATGGCAGAATCTGCGCTATGTGATTGCGCCACAAGCGCTTGCGGTGGCGATGCCAAGCTTGAGCGCGAACATCATCTTTTTGCTCAAAGAAACATCGGTCGTGAGCATCATCGCGCTTGGCGATGTCGTCTATAAGATGACCGAGCTCAATAGCATTTATTACAAGACCGATGAGCTCCTGCTGCTGCTCTTTTTGTGCTATCTGGCGATGATTCTGCCGCTCTCGCTTTTCTTGGCGCGGCTCGAGAAAAGGTTCGCCCGTGTTTGAGATTTTTAGTGCCGCAACGCTCTCGCGCCTGTTTGACGGACTCTGGCTCACGCTTTTCATCACGCTCGTGAGCATGGCTGTTTCGCTTGCTTGCGGCTTTGCGCTCGGCTTTGCTGCGTGGGCGGGCAGCGCACCCGTGCGCGCCGTGTTGCGAATCTGCCTCGAGTTTGTGCGCGTGATGCCGCTCATCGTGTGGCTTTTTGTGATGTATTTCGGCTTTTCGCGCTGGTTTGGGCTCAACCTTAGCAATGTGGGCGCGACAATCATCGTCTTTAGCATTTGGGGCAGCTTCGAGATGATGGAGCTCGTGCGCGCCGCGCTTTCGAGCATTCCATTGCACCAAACCCAAACCGCGCTCGCGCTCTCGCTTAGCCGCGCGCAAATCTTCGTGTTTGTTGTCGCCCCACAGGCGCTCTTGCGGTTGATACCCGCCACCATGAATCTCTTTACGCGCCTGCTCAAAAGCACGCCCTTCGCCTTTCTCATCGGCGTTGTCGAGCTGCTCAAGGTCGGGCAGCAAATCATCGAGCTCCACCGCTACGATGTCTATGCGCCGATTCTTGTCTATGGCGTGATTTTTTGGCTGTATTTTTTGCTATGCTACCCCGTGAGTTTGTATTCAAAACGATTGGAACGAAAATGGAAAATTTGATTTTGCAGATTGAGAATCTCCACAAACACTATGGCGCATTCCACGCGCTTCGCGACATCAGCCTTGATGTTGGGCAGCAAGAAGTCGTGGTGCTGCTTGGACCAAGCGGCTGTGGCAAAAGCACGTTGTTGCGTTGCGTCAATGGGCTCGAGCATTTCGAGAGCGGCAGCCTCAAAATCGATGGCGAGCAAATCGATTCACGTTTCAAGGATTGGCGCAGAATCCGCCAAAAGGTGGGCATGGTGTTTCAGTCGTATGAGCTGTTTGAACACCTCAATGTGCTCGACAATCTGCTCTTGGGACCCATCAAGGTGCAAAAACGCAAGCGCGATGAAGTCGAGGCGGAGGCGCGCGCGTGGCTCGCCAAAGTCGGGCTTAGCGACAAACTGCATGCCTACTCGAGCGAGCTTAGCGGCGGGCAGAAGCAGCGAATCGCGATTGTGCGGAGTTTGTGTATGAACCCCAAGCTCATGCTGTTTGATGAGGTAACCGCGGCGCTCGACCCCGAGATTGTGCGCGAGGTGCTCGATGTGATTCTGGGGCTCAAGCGCGAGGGCATGAGCATGCTCATCGTTACGCATGAAATGGGCTTCGCGCGTGCTGTGGCGAATCGCATTGTGTTTATGGACAAGGGCGAGATTGTCGAGGTTGCCAAGCCCGAAGATTTTTTTGTGCACCCCAAAACCGAGCGGGCGCAGAAATTTCTCAACCTCTTCACATACCACAGCTGATGTCGTTGCGCTGATTTTCTTTTTATTTAGATTGTTGTGTTACTATACGCTTTTTAAATCATTCAAAGGAGTATTCTTGAAACCAGTCTCATCAGTCTTTTCGTATTTTTCCGTCATCATTCTTGCCGTGTTTCTCGGCTTTTTTGTCGCTTCATGCGAGAAAAAATCGCAGCCCACAGAATCACGACCCACGCAGGTTGAGCAAAACATCACGGAACAAAACACAACGGGGGCAGCGGAGCAAGACGCGAGCGCGACAGAATGCGCGAGCGATTGCGCGGAGGGCGATTCTGTCGTGGTTGAAACCACACAAACAACCGAAGTTAGCACAGACGCAAACAGCGGCGATGTGGTCGTTACGACAACCGAAACGATTACGATGAGCCAAGAGAGCGCAGAAAACACAGAAAATGCAGAAGAGGCGCAGCCTGCGGAATCTGCTTCCGATTCTGCTGCCTTGCCCAACGCCGCCATTGCAGCTTTGCAAAAAAAGGGTGTCGTGCGAATCGGCGTCTTTGGCGACAAGCCGCCGTTTGGCTATATCGACAAAAATGGCGCGAACGCCGGGTATGATGTCGCGTTTGCCAAGCGCATTGCGCAAGAGATTTTCGGCGATTCAAACAAGGTCGAGTTCGTGCTTGTCGAGGCGGCGAATCGCGTGGAGTTTTTGCGCTCGGATAAGGTCGATATTATCTTGGCAAACTTCACCAAAACGCCCGAGCGAGCCGAGCAGGTGGATTTCACGCTGCCTTATATGAAAGTCGCGCTCGGCGTTGCTGTCTTGCAAGACCTCGAGCTCGCAACCCCCGAGCAGTTGCAGGGCAAGACGTTGATTGTGAACAAGGGCACGACAGCGGACGCGTTTTTCACCAAAAACTATCCCGATGTCAACATGCTCAAGTATGACCAAAACACCGAAGCCTTCGCCGCGCTGCTCGATGGCAGGGGCGATGCGCTCGCGCATGACAATACCTTGCTGTTTGCATGGGTCAAAGAGAATCCCCGATTCAAGGTCGCGATTAAGGAGCTTGGCAACCAAGACGTGATTGCCGCCGCCGTGCAAAAAGGCAACACCGAGCTTAGGCAGTTCATCGATGATTTGATGTTGCGGCTTGCCGAAGAGCAGTTTTTCCACAAGGCTTATGACACAACGCTCAAGGCGCATTTCACAGACGACATCAAGGCTGATGACATCGTGATTGAGGGCGGGAAGCTATAATTGCCGCTCGCGGGGATTCTGCTTTTGAGAATAGAATCCCCGCAACTCGTTGATTTCACTCTCGCTAAAGCCCGCAGAGAGGCGCGCAGATTCATTGAGAATCTTGCCCGCGAGGCGAAAGCGAAAACTCTCGCAAAGCTGCAAAAATGGGCGCGTTGCGCAGCTTTTCCACCACACATCGCCCTTGTGTACATGGCTGATTTCATCATGCAAGATAATGTCCATTGTGTCGCGAATCGCGCTTTTGAGCGCGAGCTCTGTATCGGCGAGCTTGCGTTGCACGAACGGGTTCGCGTCTAGCCCGCGCGCCTCGAGCCCCCTGTGCACGATGCCCATGCGCAGCTCAAGAGAATCTTGCGTGCAGCAAAGTGCCGCGAAGAGCTCGTCATGCACGGCAAAGTCGCCAAACGCGAAGCCAAGCTCGGAGAGCAGGGCGCAGATTCTCTTGAAGTGCATGATTTCATCGTGCGCGACCTCGAGCCAATCGGCATAGAAGCCGCGCGGAAGCTCGCGGAAGCGATAGGCAGAATCGAGCGCGAGCACAATGGCGCTCATCTCGATATGCGCGACAGAGTGCAGAATCTTCGCAATCGCTTGCGCGCTCTTGGTGTGCGCCGGGCGGCGAATCTTGCGCGCCTCGACAAAGCGGAGATTCCAAAAGTGCGCAAATGTTGCGCAAAAGCCCTCGCCACGAAGCGGCGCGCGCTCGTGTGTCGGGTGAATCGTGCCGCACAAAAAGTCGTCATAGAGATTCTCAAAACTCGCGACAAACAAATCGAAGCTTGCCGCGCCAAAGGCAGATTCGATGTGCGTGAACAAATCTATGTGCCCGCGAAATGCACAATCGCCGAGCCCCACGTGAGCCCGCCGCCGAGCGCATCGAGCAAGAGCCGCTTGCCATGCGTGAGCTTGCCCTCTTCATATAGGCAATTGATTGCCATTGGAATCGAGGCAGCAGACGTGTTGCCATAGCGATGTACGGTCAGAACGGTTTGTTCGGGCGTGAAGTTGAGATGTTCGCCCACAGCCTTGATAATGCGGTAGTTCGCCTGATGTGGGACGAAGTAGTCGATGTCGCTCGCGCTTAGGTTGTTGCGCGCTAGAATCGTGCCAACCTCTTGCGTGAGCTTGCTCACGGCGATTTTGAAAACCTCGTTGCCGCGCATGTGCATGCATTGCTTGATTCCGTTTTGTAGGGTTTGGCGCGGCGTGTAGAGGTAGTCGGCGTATTTGCCATCAGAGGAGATGTGCACATCGAGAATCGATTCGGATTTGTCGTGCGTGGCTGTGATAACCGCCGCGCCCGCGCCATCGCCAAACAAAATGTATGTGCCGCGGTCGTTTGGGTCGAGCACCGAGCTCGCCTTTTCAGCGCCCACAACGAGCACGCATTTTGCCATGCCCGATTCGATGTATGCCTTCGCGACCGATAGCAAATAGATGAAGCCGCTGCATGCGGCGGCGATGTCAAACGCGGGGACGTCGTGGATTCCGAGTGCTGCGGAGATGACGCATGCGGTCGAGGGCATGTTGATATAGTCGGGCGCAAGCGTGCCGACAACGACAAGGTCGATGTCGCTTGTTGCGATGTGCGCGCGCTCGATTGCCTGCGTGGCGGCGCGCACGCCAAGCGAGCTCGATGTTTCGTCATCGCCCGCGAAATAGCGCGTTTTGATGCCCGTGCGGCGCACAATCCATTCGTCTGTCGTGTCGATTTGGGATTCTAAATCTTTGTTGCTCACACAATGCGAGGGTACATAAGCGCCAATGGACTTGAGTGCTGCATACATAAATTTCCTTTGCGCTATGATTTGGCGAAAGCTTGGGCAATCTTGTGGTTGATTTGTTGCTCATGGGCGATGATGCCTTGTTTGATGGCGTTGTGAACGGCTTTGGGATTGCTTTTGCCATGTCCGATGATGACATTGCCATTCACGCCAAGCAGTGGCGCGCCGCCATATTCGGCGTAGTCCATGCGCTTTTTGAGCTTGCGAAACACCTTGCGCATGAGCAGCGCGCCGATTTTGCCCGAGACGGATTCTTTGACAAATCTTTTGATGAAATTCGCAATCGCCTCCGCGACACCCTCGCTCGTTTTGAGGACGATGTTGCCCACGAAGCCATCGCAAACGACAACGGCGATGTCGCTTGAGAAAATATCATCGCCCTCGATGTTGCCCGCAAAGCTCGGGAGATTCTGCAATAGTGCGTGCGCAGCTTTGGTTACTTCATCGCCCTTGCATTCCTCTTCGCCAATGCTAAGCAAGCCAATCTTGGGCTCGGGATAGCCCAAAACGCTTTTCGCGTATTCATAGCCCATGATAGCAAAGGTGTAGAGGTGCTCGGCGGTGCAATCGACATTCGCGCCCGCGTCAAGCAGCAAAAGCTCGCCGCCGCCGACATGTGGCAACACGGTGGCGATTGCGGGGCGGCTCACGCCCTCGATTCGCCCGAGCCGCAATGTCGCGAGGCTCATTGTCGCGCCGCTGTGCCCAGCAGAAACGAGCACATCGGCTCTGCCGTTTTTGAGCAAATCCGTTGCGACAAAAATCGAGCTTTCTTTGCGGCGAATCGCGTTTGCTGCCGCATCGTCCATCTGAATCACATCGGTGCAATGCACAATCTCTATCCGCTCTTTGAAGGCTTTTGGAATCTTGGGCTCAAGCTGCGCGCTATCGCCCACGAGCAGGGCAGAAAAAGAATGCTTTTTCAAAGCCTCCAATGTCCCTTCCACGATGGGTTCAGCGCCATAGTCGCCGCCCATCGCATCGATAGCTACTCTTGTCATCGGCTATTTCTTTTTGTATTCCCCAGTGAATTTGTTATAGTGATGTGGAAGCCGCCATGTGCCGTCTTTGTCTTTAATGGGCGCTGCTAGCACCACCTTGTAGTGTGTGCGCCTTTTTGCCGCACGGGTCTTGCTCACGCGTCTTTTTGGTACTGCCATTTCTACTCCTTTTCGTCTTTGGTGTGGTATTCGAGCCATATCGATTCGAGCTCGCTTTGCAACAGGAACTCTATATCGATAAAGCCATCAAAAAATTCTACGACCTCTAGCGCATCATTGCCGAGCTCCGATTCATAGAGACCATCGCACAGCAGATAATGCAAATGCTCATCGAGCTGCTTGGTGTATTCCTCGCCGCTTCTGTCGCAAATGAGCTCGATAGAGCCGCCTATGTGGGCTTCTAGCTCATATAGCCGCTCTTCTTTGTGCCAAATCTTCCCTTCAAAATGCGCATTCTCATGCGTGATTGCGAAAGCTTTGGGCTTCTGTGAAATCTTACGAAATTCAAATCGCAACTCTATTCTCTATTGAATCTCGCGCTTTGCAAAGAAAAAGGCAATCTCTGTTTTGGCGTTCTCGAGGCTGTCGCTGCCATGCACGGCGTTTGCGTCAATGCTGTCGGCAAAGTCGGCGCGGATTGTGCCCGGCTTTGCCTCTTTTGGGTTCGTTGCGCCCATGAGCTCGCGGTTTTTGGCGACAGCGTTCGCGCCCTCGAGCACCATCACGACAACGGGTCCGCTGACCATGAAATCAACCAAATCGTTAAAAAATGGGCGGTCTTTGTGGATTGCATAGAATTGTTTCGCGTCAGCCTTGCTAAGCCATAGTCGCTTCGCTGCCGCAATGCGCAAGCCATTGCTTTCAAAGCGGTCGATAATCTTGCCGATGACATTCTTTTTCACAGCGTCAGGCTTGATGATAGAGAGCGTTTGTTCCATTTGTTTCACTCCTTTGTTGCATATTTTGCATAAACTAAGATTATAGCACACAAAGCTTAATATAGCTTGAGCGCGGCGCAGCGGCGCGCCCGCTGCCATGTTTAGATTTTCAAGAAATCTTTGATTGCCGCGACCTTGTCGGTTTTCTCCCAGCTAAACTCGGGCAGCTCGCGCCCAAAGTGCCCATAGGTCGATGTTTTGCGATAGATTGGGCGCAACAAGTTGAGCGATTCGATGATTCCCTTTGGTGTGAGCTTGAAGAGTGCGCGCACGCATTCTTCGAGCTTGCTGTCCTCGACTCTGCCTGTGCCGTGGCTATTGACGAAAATCGAAACGGGCTCGACAACGCCAATCGCATACGCGACCTGCACGGTGGCTCTGTCGCACGCGCCAGAGGCAACGAGATTCTTCGCGACATAGCGTGCCGCGTACGCGCCGCTTCTATCCACCTTGCTCGGGTCTTTGCCGCTAAACGCCCCGCCGCCATGCGGGCAGCTGCCGCCGTATGTATCCACGATAATCTTGCGCCCCGTGAGCCCCGCGTCTCCTTGTGGTCCGCCAATCACAAACTTGCCTGTGGGATTCACAAAATAGCGCACATTGTCGCCCAAATATTGCTTTGGAATCACGCGCTGCACGACTTCTTCAATCACCGCGTCTTTGAGGCGATTGTAGGCGACATCGGGCGCATGCTGTGTCGAAACGACAATCGTATCAATCGTGCTTGGAACGCCATTAGAATAGCGCACCGTAACCTGCGACTTGCCATCGGGGCGCAAGAAGGGCAGGTTGCCGCTTTTGCGTGCATGCGCGAGCCCTTCGGTGATTCTGTGCGAGAGATAAATGGGCAGCGGCATGAGCACATCGGTTTCGCGGCATGCATAGCCAAACATGAGCCCTTGGTCGCCCGCGCCAATCTCGCCATCGTCCCTATCGACACCCTGATTGATGTCGGGGCTCTGCTCGCCGATTCCGTTCAGAATCCCTGCGCTGCGATAGTCGAATCCATAGAGCGCGTCCGTGTAGCCAATCTCGCGAATCACATTGCGCGCAATCTCTTGCATGGGCGCATACGCCGTGGTCTTGAGCTCGCCCGCAATCACGCAATAGCCGTTTGAAAGCAGCGTTTCGCATGCCACACGCGCCTTTTTGTCGCGCTCGATGATGTAGTCAAGCACAGCATCGCTGATTTGGTCTGCCATTTTGTCGGGGTGTCCCTCGGTAACAGATTCGGAAGTAAACAAAAAATCGCTCATATATATCCTTGAAATGCAAGTTGTTGGGAAGTCCCATTTCGATACGATTCTATCTTATTATGTTTAATCTACTTTTAATGAATAGCGGGGTACAATGCGATTATCAGAGATGATAATTTTTTTCCTTTAGGAGTATCTATGTTAGTTACAAAAAAAGCCCCAGACTTCAAAGCTCAAGCCGTCTTGGCAGACAATCAGATTGTCGCTGATTTCGAGCTTTATAAGAATCTCGGCAAAAATGGCGCCGTTTTATTCTTTTGGCCTCTCGATTTCACCTTTGTGTGTCCTTCGGAAATCATCGCGTTTTCGAACCGCGTTGAGAAGTTCAAAGAACGCGGCGTGAATGTGATTGGCGTGTCTATCGATTCGCAATTCACACACTTTGCGTGGAAAAACACCCCCGTCGACCAAGGCGGCGTGGGCGATATTCAGTTCCCAATGGTTGCAGACATCGACAAGTCGATTACGCGAAGCTATGATATTTTGCTCAATGAATCTGTGGCATTGCGCGGCTCATTTTTGATTGACAAAAACCACACGATTCGCCATGCCGTCATCAACGACCTCCCGCTTGGGCGCAATGTCGATGAAATGTTGCGCATGGTCGATGCGTTGCTGTTCCACGAAGAATATGGCGAGGTTTGCCCCGCTGGTTGGCAAAAGGGAGACGAAGGCATGAAGGCAGATTCCAAAGGTGTGGCTTCGTATCTCGCAAAACACAAAAAAGACCTCTAATCCCCGCTTCTTGCCCGCGTGCGCGCGGGCGCTTCTATTGCAAAAACATCTGTAACGCATCAAACGCGAGCCGAATCTCGCGCTGGAAATGAATCATAATTGCGGGCAGAATCACGATGAGCACGGCGAACGCGACCGAGATTTTGACAGGAAAGCCAATCACGAGCAGGTTGAACTGCGGGTGCGTTTTCATAATCATGCCAAAGATGATGTCGGAGAGCAGAATCAGCGCGACAATCGGGAACGCCATTGTGAATCCGATGAGGAATAGATTTGTGAACGCCCTGACGATGTAGGGCACGATGTCGGCGCTAAACACGAAGCCGCCAAGCGGAATCGCATTCAGCGAAACGGCGACAAACTCGAGAATGAGATGATGAAAATCGAGCGCAAGCAAGATGAGCAGGGCGAGCATTGTGATGATTTGCGCGATAATCGCCCTTTGCGTGCCCGACACGGGGTCGAAGGCGCTCGCCATCGTGAGCCCCATTGCGAAGCTCACGGTCTCGCCGCCGAAGTTAATCATTCCAAACACGATTTGCAAGAATCGCGAGCTTAGGAATCCGAGCATCACCTCGCCAAGCCCGCCGAGAATGAACTCGACAGGCGCCATCGGTGGCACTTGATGTGGGACAATGGGATAGAAAAGCAGCGTGAGATAGAACGCGAGCGCGCCGCGAATCGACACGGGCAGAAGCTGATGTTCGTAGAATGGGAAAAAGGTGAGCACGCCCATGAAGCGCAGAAGCAGAAACAAGAAATTTGCCACTCCCGCGTCTGTGAGCATTGCGACAAATTCCATGCGGATTCCTAATTGCGCGTGAGTGTTTGGTTGGCGAGCGTGAAGCTCCGCGAGCAGCGGTGCGCGAGCCCCATGTCATGCGTAACGAGCACGAGCGCGGCTCGCATGCGCTCTACATAGTCAAAAATGGCGTTCATCACATTTGCCGATGTCTCTTGGTCGAGATTCCCTGTGGGCTCGTCTGCAAAGATGATTTTTGGCTTTTTCATGAGCACGCGCGCGATAGAGAGGCGCTGCTGCTCGCCACCGCTTAGCTTGGACGCGCTGCTGTGCAGCAGGTGCTCGATTTTGAAGCTTCGCAGAATGCTCTCATCGATTGTCTCGCCCGCGAGCAGGGTGGCGACTTGGAGATTCTCTGTGGCGCTGAAGCCGCGAAAGAGGTAGTGGGATTGGAAGATGATTCCGATTTTGTTGCGGCGAATGGCGAGCAGAGAATCGCCGCTCAAGCTGTAAATGTTTTTGCCAAACAGATAGACATCGCCCTCTTTTGGGCGCAAGAGGGTCGCGAGGATATGCAAAAGCGTGCTCTTGCCGCTGCCGCTCACGCCGACAATGCTAAGCGTCTCGCCCTCGCCAACCTCGAGTGCAAGCGCGCTAAAAAGCGGGCAATCAAAGCTGTGCCCAAGCCCGCCTGCCTGCAAGAGTGCCATTTCTAGCCTAGCTGCGCGGCTACTTCTGCGGCAAAATCGTTCTCTTTTTTCTCGATTCCCTCGCCAAGCTCGAATCGCACATAGTCGATGACGCTAAAGACATCGTCTGCGGCTTTGCCGCTTTCGCTTAGAATCTGCTCCACGCGTTTTTTGTCATCGAGAATAAAGAATTGCCCAAGCAATGTGAGCCGCTGGTCGAGCAGGGTGTTGTCGGCGACAAAACGTTCCATTTGTCCCGGAATGATTCTGTCCCAAATCGCCTCGGGCTTGTTTTGCGCCCTGAGCTCCTCTTTGAGGTGCTCCTCTTCGCTCTTGAGAATCTCGGCGGTGAGCTCTTTTTGCGACACGAAGCGCGGAATCTTATGCAAGGGCTTTTTCAACCGCGCGAGCTCCTCGTTTTCTTTCTCGAGCTCGGCAACGAGCGCGACTTTTTCTTTCTCGATAAAATCGGGCGCGAAGTCTTTGTAGCTAATGGTTTGGGGCTTCATCGCCGCGGCGTGCATCGCGAGGCTCTTGGCGAGTTCAATGGCTTTGGCGCGGTTTTCTTCTTTGCCAAAGCGCAAGGTAATCAACACGCCCACGCGCTTGTTGGTGTGCACATAGCCGTTGATGACCGTTTGCGCGTTTGCTTTGAGCGTCTGGAAACGGCGCAAGACGATGTTCTCGCCAATCTTGGCGATGTTTTGCTGGAAAAACTCGGAAAATTTTGTGTTGTCAATCGAGATGGTCTCGAGGTCTTGCATTGTGTCGAGCTCTTTGTCGAAAACGACATCGGTTGTCTTTGACACAAGCGCGATGAACGAATCGTTTTTCGCGACAAAGTCGGTCTCGGAGTTGATTTCGAGCAACGATGCCTTGCCAAAATCGGGCGCGATTTTCATGCTAATCACGCCCTCGCTTGCGATTCTGTCCGCTTTCTTAGAAGCCTTCGAGAGCCCCTTTTCGCGCAAAAAGTCCACCGCCTTGTCGATGTCGCCACCTGTTTCCACAAGCGCCTTTTTGCAGTCCATCATCGGTGCGTCTGTCATCTCGCGCAATTGCTTGACAAGCTGCGCGCTAATTACTACGTCTGCCATGTTGCCTCCTAATGACTGACACTATCGACAAGAGCGCCCATGTCGGCTTCGTCAGATTCTGTGGTTTCAAGGTTGATGTTGCTGGGCACTGCGCCCTCTTCGCCGTTGCTAAGCGCCCTGCCTTCGAGCACGGCGTCTGTGATTTCGCGGCAGAAGAGCTGGATTGAGCGAATCGCATCGTCATTGCCCGGAATCGGATAATCGACACAATCAGGGTCGCAGTTGGTGTCGAGCGGCGCGATGACGGGGATTCCAAGCCTTCGCGCCTCCGCAACGGCGATGCGCTCCTTGACGGTGTCGACAACGAAAATCATGTCGGGAGATTTCTTGAGATGGCGCACGCCGCCGAGATATTTTTCGAGCTTCTCTTTTTTGCGTAGCAACATCAATTTTTCTTTTTTCGTGAGCAAATCAATCTGCCCGTTTGCCTCGATTTCTTCGATGTTTTCGAGCTTGCGAATCGATTTGCGAATCGTGGCATAGTTGGTGAGCATGCCGCCAAGCCAGCGGTAGTTCACATACGGCGCGCCAATCATCTCGGCATATTGCTTGATGGTCTCGCTCGCCTGCTTTTTTGTGCCGACAAACATAATCGTTTTGCCCTCTGCTGCCGCATCGCGCACGATTCCATAGATGAGGCGGAAATGCCGCAAGGTCTTTTGCAGGTCGATGATGTGGATATTCTTGCGCACACCAAAGATATAACGTTTCATTTTGGGATTCCAACGTCGCGTCTGATGCCCAAAATGCACACCGCATTCGAGTAGGTCTTTCATTGTTACCATAATTTAGTCTCCTAAGATTTGCCTCCATACCCAATGACTGCGCGTTTGCAGCATCTGGTTGTGGGTATGTGCGAGATTTGGAAGTGCTATTATAGCATGTTTGGGATTGAGATGTTGCGATTGTCATGTTGGGCATAGCAAAGAGAGAATCGAGGATTCTGTCATTGCGAGCGAGTGTAACGAGCGTGGCAATCAACGATTCAGGGCGACCCACACGGTTGATTGCCACGCGTCCTAACGGACGCTCGCAATGACAGATAGCTAGCTACATAGAATCTCCAATAAAAAGCGCGCGCAAAGTCATGGCGAAGCCACAGCACAGCGCCGCTTTGAATATTGCGATTTTCCCATGTGCCATTGCTCATGATTCTATCCTCCCAACCACAGCGCGCACGTCTATGTTCTCATATT
>JAAVGZ010000026.1 GCA_014799985.1 Helicobacter sp. | reverse complement strand
TGTCATGTTGAGCGTTAGCGAAATATCTTGTCATTGCGAGCATTCGCTAGAATGCGTGGCAATCAACAAGCAAGGAATCCCAAGACGGTTGATTGCTTCGTCCTATCGTCCTCGCAATGACGCATTAGCTAGAAGCTATACGTGTAGCGCACAAAAACGGCTGGTTTTTGCTCGGCTTTGAGCGTTGCTCCATAATAATAGCGCGTCTCTCGTGTTCTCGCGGTTACCTTGTTGGGCAGAATCTTCAACCCAACATCGATTCCATGCCGCTTTTTGCCCTCGCCTCCAATATCAAAATGTAGCCCCGCTCGAAATGCAAAACCAAGAACTTTTTTGTCTGTATCGAGGAGCATTTCCTGACAATAACGGCTAAGCGCGATTCCAAGCCCTGCAAGGGCGCTTATATCAAAATCATTATCTTGCTTCAGATAATACAATGCGTCCGCGCCAACGATAAAGTTTGAATAGCTCGAATCTTTATCACCGCCATCATCTTTCAATGTTATGGGGTGGTATTCAAACTCGCCATAGCCGCGAATCGCGAGCTCGGGCTGCACGAAATAGCGATAGCCCGCAAGGATTCCAAAATAAGCGCCACCACTCGAGCTATCGCTCATGCTTATATTGCCGCTATGGAATGTCCTATCCACCTTGCCGCTCCCGACCGACACGCCCACAAACGGTGCGTTCTTGTAGTCCTTCTCTTGCGCGAGTGCGCCGCCAACGAGGCTCATTGCCGCGAGGGCACATGCGATTTTCTTTGTCATTGTTGTCCTTTGTGATAATTTCAGCAAGGAGAAATATACCCCCCCCCCCCACTGAATAAAAGCTGAAATTCTTGGGATTTTTGACAAAAAGAATCGGCATTTTTGCAAGCGCAAAATAAACTTCAGATTCTGCCCTGCCCCATTTCGCGCATGTTTTTGCTACAATCTCACACAAAAAAGGAGTGAAAATGACCCAAAAACCTAAAGGTAGAAACTAATGAAGAAATGGTTGCATAGCTATGAACGCAATAGAATCGTCTATGTCAAAGGTACAATAAATGGCAAAAGATACCGCCTTAGCACAGGCAGAAAGGCGAGCAAAAAGACATTGGAATATGTACACCAAAACTGGGAAAGCGAGATTTCTCGGCTATGCCTTATAGGCGAAACACTCAAAATCAAAACACAGAATCGCAGGCAAGATAAATTTCGGATTTCTTTTCAAGAATTTTGCACAAAACTGCAACCTATCTGGGAATCTACCCTAAAACATTCAAGCTTTGAAACAAGAATGGGATTGTTACGCAATATTCTTTACCCCGCTTTTGGAAAAACCGCAATCCATCAGATTGACTATGCTGTATTGCGCGAATGGTTCTTTAATTTTCGAAAAAAGAATGGGCAAAAGCCAAGCGCGGGCTATTGCGCCAACATCGCCTCGCTGCTTAGCACGGTGTTTGAAGAGGCGAAAAAGAGCGGGATTGTGTCGCAAAATCCCATGATTGGGCTCAAAAAGCCAAAGCCACTACCCAAAAACAACCCGACACCCTTCAGCCACGAAGAAATCGCCAAGATTCTGCTCTGCAACGATGCCTTTGTGCGCGACTTCGCGACCATCGCCTTTTTCACAGGAATGCGCACGGGCGAGATTCTCGCGCTCGCGTGGGATTGTATCGACTTTGACAATGACACGATTCATGTCGAGCGCAACGCGACATTTGGCACGATTACCACGCCCAAAACGGGCAAGCGCAGCATCGACATGCTGCCATGCGTCAAGACCAAGCTGCTGCAAATGTATGCGCGCAAAAAGAGCTGCTGGGTCTTTGTGCATAGCCGCAACAAAAACTACACGAGCAGCGGCAGCCTCGCCTACCGCTGGCAAAGGGCGCTCAAAGAATGCCAAATCGCCTACCGCAGCGTCTATCACACGCGCCACACATTCGCCACAACGATGATTAGCGCGGGCGAGGACATTCTCTGGGTGAGCGCAACGCTCGGGCATTCCAACACACAGATGACATTCGCGCGCTATGCGAAATATATCCCCAAAACGCGCAGGCAGCGGGCAAGCATTGTCGAGCAAAACATCGCGCAGCTGCTCGCCCAACATGGGAATGCCCTTACACTATAAGATTCTTTGGAAATTTGTGCTAGAATTGCCCAAAAGGAGTCGAACATGCTAGCTGTATCTATCGAGCCAAAAGATATTCCCATCATCGAGCGCATGGCAAATTGCGTGCGTTTCTTGAGCGCCGATATGGTGCAAAAGGCAGGCAGCGGACACCCGGGCGCGCCTATGGGGCTCGCCGAAATCATGAGCGTGCTTAGCCTGCACCTGCGCCTCGCGCCAAACAACCCACAATGGCTCAACCGCGACAGAATCGTCTTTAGCGGTGGGCACACATCGGCGATGATTTATTCCTTGCTGCACTTGTGGGGCTTCAATGTGCCGCTCGAGGCGTTGCAAAACTTTCGACAGCTCGAATCGATTACACCCGGACACCCCGAATATGGGCTCACGGAGGGAATCGAAATCACCACAGGACCGCTCGGGCAAGGTGTCGCGAACGCCGTTGGCTTCGCAATGGCGGCGCGCTATGCGCAAGAGCTGCTCGGCAGCGACATCATCAACCACCAAGTCTATTGCATTTGCGGTGATGGTGATTTGCAAGAGGGCATCAGCTATGAGGCATGCTCGCTCGCGGGGCATTTGCGGCTCTCCTCGCTTGTGATGATTTATGATTGCAACCGCATCACAATCGAGGGCGATGTGGGGCTCGCGTTTAGCGAAGATGTGCGCACGCGATTCATCGCGCAGGGCTGGGACGTTTTTGAATGCGATGGGCATGACGCTATCAGCATCAACGAGGCGATTAATGGGGCGAAGCAGTCGCCAAAGCCCGCGCTTGTCATCGCGCACACCATCATCGCGAAGGGCGCGAAGAATCTAAGCGGCTCGCACAAAACGCACGGAGCGCCTCTGGGCGAAGAAGAGATTGCGACATCAAAAGTCGCGAGCGGCTTCTGCGGGGCTGACGACACATTCCATGTCCCCGATGATGTGCGATTCTACTTTCGCATGCTCGAAAACATGGGCAGCGTGCTCGAGCTGCAATGGAATCTACGCGCACGCGCGCTAAGCGAAGAGAAAAAAGCCCTCTTGGGACAACTCCTCGCCAAAGACACGACAAGCATTGTCTTTCCCACATTTGCAACGGGCAGCAGCATCGCGACACGCGCGAGCAACGGGCAGATTCTGCAAGCCATTGCGACTGCGTTGCCCGGATTCTTGGGCGGCAGCGCCGACCTCTCGCCCTCGAACAACACCTATTTGCAAAACGAGCAAGACTTCCCGCAAGGGCGCAACCTGCATTTCGGAATCCGCGAGCACAGCTCCGCCGCGATTACAAACGCCATCGCCGCCTATGGACTCTTCTTGCCCTTTTGCGCGACATTCTTTGTCTTTAGCGACTATCTCGCCCCCTCTGTGCGACTCGCGGCGCTCATGAAATTGCGTTGCTTTTACATCTGGACGCATGATTCTATCGGCGTGGGCGAAGACGGCGCGACACACCAACCCGTTGAGCAGCTTAGCCATTTGCGCGCTATGCCCGGGCTCTATGTCTTTCGCCCCGCCGATGCGAACGAGAATGTCGCGGCTTGGCAGGTCGCGCTCGATTTGCAAGCGCCTTCGGCGTTCGTCCTAAGCAGGCAGAATCTCCCCGTGTTGCAACCCTGCACACAGGCAAACATCGCGCATGGGGGCTACATCTTGCAAAGCAGCTCGGAAACGCGGCTCGTCCTCATGGCGAGCGGCTCGGAGGTCTCGCTCTGCTTGTCTGTCGCGCAGATTCTCGAATCGCAAAACATCGGCGTGCAGGTCGTCAGCGTGCCCTGCTTCGATTTATTGCTCGAGCAAAACGAGGATTACAAGAAGCTCCTATTCCCGCCCAACACATTGAAAATCGCGATTGAAGCGGCGCGCGCGCTTGAATGGTATGTGTTTGCCGACCATGTTGTCGCCATGCGCTCCTTTGGGCATTCCGCGCCCGGCGAGCAATTGTTCAAGCACTTTGGATTCGATGCCGACACAATCGCCGGGCAGGTTTTGGAGCTCCTCCAAGAAGCCTAGTGCAAACCCTCTATCTTTTCGCCAACAGCAGGGCGTTGCAGCAGTTTTACACGCAACATCGCGAGCTTCGGTTGCCCGAGGCGATGCTGTGGAGCGCCTTTTTGCGCCGATTTTTCGTGTGCGAGGGCGCGAAAAATCAAAGCAGGGCGCTGCCTAGTGCGTTTCGCAAAATCTTCCTAAGCAGCGCAAGCGCCAATGTCGATGTGAGCGCGCTCGAGTTCGATTCCAACTTCCTTGCCTTCTTGCAAGACGGCGCTTTCGTCTTTCCTTTTCTCGATGAGCTCGCGACATCGAATGTCTCGCTCGAGGAGCTCGAAAAATACGACACCTATGACGAATATGGCGACCATCTCCATGTGCTGCGGCAGCTGCTGCAATCCTACCTTGCGAAGCTCTCCGAGTATGGCTTTGTCGATAGCACATTGCAAAAGGGGCACTTTGTCGCCGAAATGCTCGACATTTACGAGCGAATCGAGTTTTTTGTCGACGGCTTTCTCTCGGTCTATGAACGCACGATTCTCGCGCAAATCGCCCTCCGCAAGCCGCTTTTGCTGCATTTCACAACCGATGGCTACAACCTCGAAAACCTCATCGCGCTAAGCGCTTGCGCGCTTGTCGCCAACCACCGCTACACGCTCGACTTTGGCACAAAGCAGATTCTGCATGCCGAGCCTATCGCCACACAGCCGCGCCACATCGCGGGCTATGCGTTTAGCAATCCGCTCAACCAAGCCGCGCTGTGCTTCGACACGATTGCGCAATGGGTGCAAAGCGGAATCGATGCCGAAGACATCGTCATCGTGCTGCCCGATGAAAGCTTCAAGGACACACTAAGGCTCTTCGACACGCACCGCAACCTGAACTATGCGATGGGGCAATCACAGCGTGAGCTGCCCACATACCAAACCCTGCAAAGCCTGCGCGATTTCTTGCGCGCGCCAGACGAGCTAGGCGATGTGCCACAAACATGGAGGCAGGCGAGCGCGATAGACGCGAGCGGGCTAGACGCGCTGCACGCGCTTGGCACAATCTTTTGCGAGGACGATGAGCTCGCCAAAACGCTCGAAGAATTTTGCATGTTCTACGCGCAAATCGCGCCGCTGCTCGCTGCGCGCACGCTCGATGAAATGCTCACGATTGTGCTGCTCGAGCTCGATTCGCGGCGCGTTGATGATGTGGGCGGCGGCAAGGTGCGTGTGATGGGAATCCTCGAGACGCGCGGCGTGGCGTTTAGGGCTGTGATTGTGCTCAACATGAACGAGGGCTTGGTGCCGCGCCCAAACGACAAGGAGCTGTTTCTGAACACCGCCATTCGCAAGGCGGCGCACCTGCCGACCCACAAAGACCGCGAAAACCTGCAAAAGCATTATTACTATGCGCTGTTGCGTGCGAGCGAGCATGCCGTTTTGGCATGGATTGAGAATGACGACAACAATGAATCGAGCCTCGTTTTGGAGCAGGAAATGGGCGATGTGTTGCAGATTGAGCGGCGCGATGGCGAGGCGCTCTACAAGCACAGCCTGTTTGGCACAAGTCGCGAGATTGTGCAAGAGCCCGAGCGTTTTGCGCTCACTCTGCCGAGCGATTTTCGGCTCTCGTTTAGCAAGATTCAGAGCTTTAGGCAATGCCCCAACCAATTCTATTATCGCTACATCGAGCAGCTCGAGGCAGAGGACAACGGCAATGCCGAGCTCGGGCTGCTCACTCATCGCGCCCTTGCGCATGCCTACAAAACGCAAAAAACGCCCAAAGAGCGCGAGAGGGCGTTCTATGCCACGCTTGCCAAAGCGCCGCTTGCGGGCTTGCAGCGATTCGATGCCGACGTCATCGGGCAGTATCTGCGCGCCTTTTTTGCGACTGAACAAATCCGCTACGACAGCGGCGCGCGCACGCACGCAATCGAGCAACATTTCTATTTCATGCGCGATGGCTTTGGAATCGAGGGCGTGATAGACAGAATCGACATCGAAAAAGACGGCAGCCTGCACATCATCGATTATAAGCTGAAAAAACATTTCAACCACAAAACCGAAGACGCCATGCAGCTCGCCATTTATGCGGAGGCGCTCAAAAACAGGGGCGCGGCGGAGATTCAGACATCGTTTTATGATTTGTATCAGAATCGGCTGATTGCGGTGGATTGCACGCAGGGCGCGGCGCTGCTCGCCCAAACGCTTCAAGACCTCAAGGGCACAATCGAGATTGCGCCCAAGACAAACCCCGCATGCCGCTATTGCGCCTACAAAGCCATTTGCGGGCTTTGGAGCTAGGCGCTTGACTTTTGTGCGAAGTTGTGTTAGAATCGCGGTTTTTGTCAGGGTAGCTCAGCTGGTTAGAGCGCTGGTCTCATAAGCCGGAGGTCGGGAGTTCAAGTCTCCCCCTTGACACCAAGATTCTCCCCATTCTTGCGCATTTCCCCGATAGTTTCAGCCATTTATAAGAAATAAAGCGCTATAATATTTGCAATTCCAAATTAAAGGGGACACCATGGATCCAATCACAGGTTCAACAGCATTCAACACAACATACATGACAGGCAACAATAACATCAACACATCAAACGATGTGATGGCAAACCGCAACACAGCGGCAGAAACATCTGTTGCACAAAACAATGCAGCAAATTCTCCTGCTAATCAAGATGTCATGGCTGCGCAAGCCAACCAAGACACCACAGCGGCTTCTGTTGCTGCGAGCAACAACTCAAACCCCGATGTCTCAAACGCAAACACAAGCGGCGCTGATTCGTTCCCACAAGACGGCAACAGAATCAACATGGCTGTCTAGCCCACCCTTCCCCTAGCCCCGCGCTAGGGGCGCGCTACTCCACGACCTCAAACTGATTGTTCCTCGTTCGATAGACCTTGACTTCGTACTTCACCTGATTCCCGCGCAACCTCTCATCAAACCACTTTTTCGAGCCGCTGAAAAGCTGGCGATACAGATATTCCGTCCCAATCGCCGTGCTGTAATGAATCCAATCATAATACAAATCGACATCGAGCAGCGCGGCATACTCGCGAATGTCGCCGATTTTGCGCCCCGTAACGCTGCTGATGAACAAAAACAATCGGTCGCGCTGCTGCGTGAGCGTCAAAAGCGCATGGTTGAATCCGAGCTGTGTCGTCAGAATCGCGGCGGGCTGAATGCGGTTGTAGGTGAGCTGCGAGA
>JAAVGZ010000071.1 GCA_014799985.1 Helicobacter sp. | reverse complement strand
TGCAGCCGCTCTCGCTCGCCTCGCCGCTTGCTGTGGAAAAAAGCGGCGGAATCACGCTCGAGAATGGCGCTGTGCTCACGCGCGCTGGAATCTCGAGCTACAAGCTCGAGCGTGGCTGTGCGTTTTTGAGCGAGAACGAGGAAAATGTCCTCGCGCTCTGTGGCGAGGAATTGCAGATTCTCGACACACAAAGCGGCGCGAAGCGACGTTTGAGCTATGCGCACAAGCCGCTTGCCGCCTCGATGAATGGCACGATTCTCGCGCTTGTGCTCGCCGACAACACGCTTTTGTTACAAGATTCCAACACGGAGCAGATTCTGTTTAGCCAAAAGCAGCCGAGCGTGAGCGCGATTAGCGACACCAACGCCAACCCCTATTTCTTGCGCGACTTGGTGATTTTCCCAACTCTCGATGGCGCGCTCGTGATTGTCGACCACACGCGCTTGCAGGTTGTGCGCAATGTTGTCGTGGGCAACGCGCCGCAGTTCAACAATGTCAGCTTCCTCGATGTGTTCAACAACCGCCTTTTTGCCGCGACCAAGTTTCGGCTGATTGCCGTGAGCCCCGAGTATATCAGCACGCAAGACGTCAATGTGCGCGAAGTGCTCGTGTTGCGCGATAGAGTCTATATCTTCACGACCGATGGCGAGGTCTTGCTATGCGACATGAATCTCAATATCCAAAAGCGCATCAAGTTTTCGTTCGCCCATTTCCTCGCTGTGGCTGTCGGGCAGGAGCTCGCAATCCTCGAGAAGCGTGGCTATGTCATCGCGCTTGAGCCCGACTTCGAATCGTATCGCGTCTATGAAATCACGCGCGATGTGCAAATGCCCACCTTTGGCGACACGAAAGCCTTGTATTTTGGCGAATACTACATCAAGATTCCATAGGGGCTAGGCATGGTTTTGTGCGACATCGGCAACAGCTATCTGCATTTCTATTACAGCGGACGCGTGTGGAAGGTGCAAGCAGAGCGCTTGGAGCGCGATGAGGCGCTGCTGCCGATGTATTATGTCAGCGTGAATCAAAAAAAGACCAAATATCTGCTCGAGATGTTCCCCGAAGCCATCAATCTCACGCCCTACATGCTGCTCGACACGGCATACATCGGGCTTGGCGCAGACAGAATCGCCGCGTGCAAGGGCGTGAGCGATGGCGTGATTGTCGATGCGGGCAGCGCGATTACGATTGATGTCATGCAAGACAACATGCACCTTGGCGGCTGCATTCTGCCCGGTCTCGCGGTGTATGGCAAGATGTATCGCGCGATTTCGCCGATGCTTGGCAGCGAGCTCAATCTCGCGATTGAGTTCAACGCGTTTCCGCAAAACACGCGCGATGCGTTGAGCTATGGCGCGCTCAAGAGCATCATACTCACGATTGAATCGATTGCGAAAAACAAGAAACTCTATTTCACAGGCGGCGATGGCAAATTTTTGGCGCGATTCTTTACGGGAGCAATCCAAGACGATTCTCTCGTGTTCAAGGGAATGTTGCGCACCATTGCCGAGCAAAAAAAGGGGGGCAGATGAACCTACGTATTGCGTTGCCAAAAGGGCGAATCGCCGAGCGCGCACTCACGATATTTGAGCAAATCTGTGCGACAAAAATCGCCTTTAGCGGGCGCAAGCTCTTGTGCGATGCGGGCGATTTGCAGTTCTTGCTCGTGCGCAACCAAGACATTCCTGCGTATGTGCAGCACCAAGCGGCAGATGTCGGCATTGTCGGGCTCGATGTGCTCGAAGAGCAGAGCAGCCAGCTCGTGCGGCTACTCGATTTGGGCTTTGGGCATTGCCGCGTGGTCGTGGCTTCGCCTGTTGGAATCGAGCTCGACAACACCAAGCCTATGCTACGAATCGCGACAAAAATGGTGAATCTCGCCAAGAGCTATTTTGCCTCGCAAGCCATTGCTGTCGAGCTCATCAAACTCTATGGCTCGATTGAGCTCGCGCCCAGCGTTGGGCTCTGCGATGCGATTGTCGATATTGTCGAAACGGGCAGCACACTCAAGGAAAACGCGCTCAAGATTGACGCCGTGATTCTGCAATCGAGCGCCTATTTGGTCGCGAACCCAAACAGCTTCTATGCCAAGCGCAAGGCGATTTTGAATCTGCGCGCACAACTGCAAAACGTGATTGAGACAGCGCGATGAGGTGGGCTTGCTTTTGCCTTTGTCTGGGCGCGCTGTGGGCTGAATGGGTGATGTTCAACGATAGCACCGATACCTATCTGTACAACAACCAAACGGGCGAGGTCTATATCCGCTACAAACAGGGCGGGCTGAACTATAAAGACTTTTTTGTGCGCATGCCAAATGGCGTGATTCCCGACAACATTCAAGCGCCGAGCCTGCCACAGAGCTCGATAAAGCCGCTTCCGGGCACAACGAGCAACGACAAGGACTTGAACGCGGCGAAGAGAATGGTTGAAGAGGCGACAAAGCAGATGGGGAATATGCTGTATCAGGGGCAGTAGATGAAAAGATTACAGATTCTGAATGTTTCAGACAAGGCGGATTTGCCGCGATTCGAGGAGTTTTTTACATTTTGTATCACGCATCAGGTGCACAATCTCAAGGAGATGATGGAATATTACGAGAGCCACACGAGCGATGTTGTGCTGTTTTGGAATCTGCCCGTTGATGATGACTTGCTCGACTGCATGACGCTCGTTGCAAGCCTGCGCCCCGACACCTATTTCTTGCTCATCGCCACAAACAAGCCAAGTCTCGCGCCCAGCGCACGCATGATTTGCTGCAACAACCATGCGCCCACGATTCTGACACATCTCTGCCGCATCGCCTTTGGGCAGAAGGGCGAGCTCGCGCTAGGCGAGGTTTTGCGCCATGATGAGCTCGTCTTGGCGCTCGTGCATGTCCCCACCATTGCGCGCACGCGGCTCATCTCAACGCTCGATTCTGTGCAATTCTTGCTGCGCCAAATCAACGACTTTTTCGAGAGCTACTGCCCGCGCGCAACGCGCATTTTTCAGACCGATTCGGATTGTTTCGCGATTGTGTTTCTCGAAAACGAGATGGAGGCGGCAAAGGACTTCATCGCCGCGCTCGACATGCTGCGGCTCGAGCATGGATTCGAGATTGACGAACGCGAGATTGATGTCGAGTTCATCACGGGAATCGTGCAGGGCAAGGGCGAGCTTCTCGCGCCAAAGGCATACAACGCGCTCGCGCTCGCCACGCACAACAACGCGAAATTTTACATTCTCGAGCAAAGCGATGAGGAGTTTGCCGCGCAGCAGCAAAACAAGATTTATTGGATGAAAGAAGTCCATGCGGCGCTCAAGGGCGGGCGCGTTGTGCCCTATTATCAGCCGATTCTAAACAACGAGAGCGGCGCGATAGAGAAATACGAAACGCTCGTGCGGCTCGTTGACAATCAGGGCAATGTCATCTTGCCCGGGACATTCCTCGATGCGGCGCGTGAATCGGGGCTCGTGAACAATGTTACAATGGCTGTGATAAACAAGAGCTTCGCCGATTTTCGCGATTGCGATTTCGAGTTTTCTATCAACATCTCTGAAGAATGCCTGCAAGATAGGCGCATTATCAACTATTTGCTGAATCGTTGCGAACGTTACGAGATTCCGACAAACCGCGTGCTGCTCGAGGTTTTGGAGGGAATCAACACCTCACAAGGCAAGGTTTTGGAGCACATTCGCGAGCTGCACAGCAAGGGATTCAAGATTGCCATCGATGATTTTGGCGCGGCAAATTCCAATTTTGGGCGCTTGATTGACCTCAAGGCGGAGTATATCAAGATTGATGGCAACTTCGTGCGCAACATCGACACAGACGAGCGGAGCTACAAGATTGTCGATTCGATTGCCAAATTCGCCAAGAGCATTGGCGCGAAGAGCATTGCCGAGTTTGTGCATTCCGAAAAAGTCTATCGCATTGTCTGTGAATTGGGTGTGGATTATTCGCAGGGATTCTTGTTTGGCGAGCCTGCCCCCGAGCTCTGATTCTATGGGCATTGTGGTGGTTTAAGCCTAAAAATGATAGCATAGCGCATTTCTACTAAATGGGGATTTTGTAGGGAGGTCGGCATGCATTTGCTAGGGAAAATATCGCTCAAATTCAAAATCATGTTTTTGGTGCTCATGCCAAGTATTGTATTGCTCTATTTCATGACGTCCGAGTCGTATGGCGCGTTTGTGGCTTGGAGCGATACAGGCGAGCTGCATAGGGAACTCGCCGTGTCCAATCAGGTTTCGCGGCTCGTGCATGAGCTGCAAAAAGAGCGCGGCATGACGGCGGGCTATCTCGCAAGTCGTGGCAAAAAATTTGCAAACGATTTACCCAATCAGCGTAAGAACACGGACGAACAGATTGAGGCGCTGAAGTCTGTGCTTGCGCAAATCGAGATTGCGCCCGAGTATCGCAAGCTTGTCGATTCTGGCTTTGAGGCTGTGCAAAAGATTACGACAATCCGCAGCAATGCCGACAACTCGCTCAAAACCGGCGAGAATCTAGGCGCTGTTACCACGGGCTATTTCACCAAAACCATCGCGGGGCTTCTTGGCAATGTCCTAAGCTCTATCGAGCTCATTCGCAACGCCGAGCTAAGCCGCGAGACACTGGGCTATGTCAATTTTCTCTATGCCAAAGAGAGCGCGGGGCAAGAGAGGGCGATGGGCAACACGATGATTTCGGCGAACACGCCCGCCGTGATTAGCGTCTATAACCGCTTCATCGGGCTCATCGCCGAGCAGGGCGTCTATCAATTCTTGTTTCAAACCTTTAGCCCGCCTGCAATGGTGCAAAACTATCAAGAGGTCGCGAAGCACCCCACGTTCGAGAAGGTGTTGCAGATTCGCGAAGCCGTGATTGCGCGGCATGCGCTGGGCGATTATGGCGTTGCCGCCGAGAGCTGGTGGGACGCGATTACGACCAAGATTGACTTGCTCAAAGACGTCGAGGACACGATTGCCACGCATCTCAACGCAAGTGTCGAAGACGAGATTGGCTCGCAATACTCGTATTTTTTGATTCTCATCATCATCGAAATCGTGCTGCTCGCCCTGACCTTCACGCTCGCCTTTTCGGTGATTTACAGCATCATTTCGCGCATGCAAAAAGTCAACAAGACGCTTGGGCACATTATGAGCGAAAAGAGCCTTAGCACCAAGCTCAACATCAAAGGCAGCGATGAATTTAGCAACATGGCGCATTCGATTGACACATTCATTCAGTATATCCGCGACACCTTCGTGGTCGTGGTGAGCCAAAATGGGCAGACATTGCAGGTCTCTGATTCGCTCGCCTCTGTTTCCGCGCAGCTCGATGGAATCAGCGCCGAGATTGAGAGTGTGAGCAGCAGCAACACGGGGCTTGGGACAGAGAGCCGCACGATTATCGACAAGAACATCGCGATGTCGCAGGCGACCAATGCCGAGCTCGAGACCGTGTTGCAAAACGTGCAGCACACGCGCGAGATTATCAACGAAATCAACGAGCAGGTGCAGAAAAACGGCGAGCAAGAGGAGGAGAACGCGAACAAGGTTGCCTCGCTCTCGCAAGAGGCGCAGGATATTCAGAATGTGCTCACGGTGATTACCGACATCGCCGACCAGACGAACCTGCTCGCGCTGAATGCCGCGATTGAGGCGGCGCGCGCGGGCGAGCATGGGCGTGGGTTTGCTGTCGTGGCTGACGAGGTGCGCAACCTCGCCGAGCGCACGCAACAATCGGTTACGCAGACCACGGCGATTATCAAGAATGTCTTGCAGACCATTGCCGCCATTAGCGCGAGCATGAAGCAGAGCCTCGATTCCACGCATTCGCTGATTGAGCGCTCGAACTATATGGAGGAGGACATCGACAATCTCGTTGCGGCGATTCATGTTGCGGCGCAAAAGTCTGTCGAGACGCTCGAGGGCGCGCAGCTGGTGAACAACAAGGCATCGGGAATCTTGGAGAACGGCACGAAGATTGCCGAGTGTGTCGCCGAGCTCATCAGCACGAACGACAAGATGAAACAGACATCGGCGCTGCTCAACAACCAAGCGCACGAGCTGCATAAGCTGCTTGCGGCGTTTAAGATATAGGCAAACGCTTTGAGATGTCCTTGCGAGGGCTTGCCCGCAGGGACGTGTTCTTGTGTCATTGCGAACGTGAGCGTTGCAACCTAATGGCATGGAATCTTGCATGATTCTAGGATTCTTTGCTCGTTGATTGCCACGCTCGCGTTGCTCACTCGCAACGACACAATGTCATTCTGAACCTGCTTTGCAGGTGAAGAATCTCGTGTTGTGAAGATTTTGAGATGTTTCGGCTTCGCCTCAACATGACAACCCACCCCCTTACCCCCTCCGCAAGGGAGGGGGAATAAGGTAGAATCCCCAGAAAAAGCGCGCGCAAAGCTATGGCGAAGCCACAGCACAGCGCCGCTTTGGATTCTGCTATTTTTGATTCTCCATTGCTCATCAATGTCAGAATCCCCAACAAAAACGCAAACAATCCCCAATAAAAAGCGCGCGCAAGCTAGCGTAGCTCA
>JAAVGZ010000070.1 GCA_014799985.1 Helicobacter sp. | reverse complement strand
CAATCTTTGTTTCTTTCGTCAATGGGGACAGGGGGGCTACTTGCGAAGCGCCCCCCCTATCCCCCCTTCCACTCCCCCCAAACCCCCTCACGCCTCTTCAATGTGCGTTGCACTTGCATATGTCATAGTCCACAGCGCTTCGTCTATGTTAAAACGAGAACATAGACGTGTGCGCTGTGGTTGGGAATATTGTATTGGTGAGCAATAGAGAATCAAAAATTGCAATCTTCAAAGCGGCGCTGTGCTGTGGCTTCGCCATAGCTTTGCGTGCGCTTTTTCTGGGGATTCTTAGATTTTGTTGTCATTGCGAGAATCCAACGGGATTCCAAAAAATAAAAACCTTGCGCCCCGCGGCGCAAGACGCGGCGATTAAAGACAACAAGCGCTAGCGCAGTTGGCGTTATCGCATAACTTTAGGGAGTGCTCGGAATTACTTCCAAGCACGACAGCAAACGCAACGCGCTTGCGATTTTAATATTTATCCCCCGCCCTATTTGCGCTTCAGCGCCCAATACGACACACCCATAGCGAGCCAGACGACAACCGCCGTGAGCGCGATTTCTTTCCATGTGATAGGCACAGACAAATCAAACATGCACGACTTCCGCACAACGTGGGCACAGGCTCTGCGGCTCGTGTGCCAAAAACTGCCAGCAGCGCGGGCATTTGTGCAGCCTCGAGCGCGCGAGCGCGAAGCGCTTGCCCTCGCACTCAAACTCGGCGAGGATTCCATTGTGCGCAATCTCTGCGCCCACCTCGCTCACCATGAGCCACGCGCCCATCTCACCAAAGCAAAAATCGCTCGGCACAACGAGGCTCACCTCGAGCGTGGATTTAATCGCCCCGCTCTTCTTGAGCGCATCAATCTTTTCGAGAAAGAGCGAGCGAATGGCAAGCAGCTGCTCGAAGTTTTGCACATTTGGCAGCGGCGGCAGCGGCGTGTAGAGCAGCTCGAAAACATCGTTGTTCGCGCTCGCGAGATAGCCGCGCGCATGCGTAATCGCCTCGTCAATCGTGTATGTCAGAATCGGCGCGAGCAGCTCGAAGAGCTTTTGGGCAATCAGCGCCATCACGCTCTGCGCGGCGCGGCGGCGCGGGCTGTTTGGCGCATCGCAATACAAAATGTCCTTGCACAAATCAAGATAGATTCCGCTAAGCTCATTCACGATGAAATGGCTAAGCAGCGGCAGCGCAACCGAGAAATCATACGACAGCAGCGCCGCACTCGCCTCGCCAAAGACATTCTTGGCATGCTGCAAAATCCAGCAATCAATCACGCTAAGATTCTGCAAAGAAAGCTCGGGCAAATCGCTCGTGTTGGCGAGCAAGAAGCGCAATGTGTTGCGAATCTTGCGGTAGTTTTCGGCGGTTTGCTTCAAGATGTTTTGCGACACCTTTTGGTCGTTTTGAAAATCGCAAAGAGCGACCCAAAGCCGCAAAATCTCGCTGCCAAACTCCTTGCGCACATCTTCGGGCGCAATCACATTGCCCTTAGATTTGCTCATCTTCTCGCCGTTTTCGTCCATCGTGAAGCCATGCGTGAGAATGCTCCGATAGGGCGCATGCCCTTGCAAGATGCAGCTTAGCAGAAGCGAGCTCTGAAACCAGCCGCGGTGTTGGTCGCTGCCCTCGAGATACACATCAGCCGGGTAGTCGCCCGCGTCATAGATTCCGCTTTTTAGCACCGCCTGCCATGTGCTGCCGCTATCGAACCACACATCGAGGATATTGTCGCATCTTTCGAGGTTTTCGGCTTTGTCTTGCCAGCTTGGCGGCAGCAGCTGCTGCGTGGTTTTGTCCCACCACGCATCGCAACCATGCTGCGCGAACGTGTCTGCGACAAAGTCCAAAACTTCGGGCGCGAGCACGACTTCTTGCGTGGTTTTGTCGCGAAAAAAGGCAATCGGCACGCCCCAATCGCGTTGGCGCGAAATGCACCAATCGGGGCGATTCTCGACCATTGTGCGGATTCGGTTCTTGCCCACAGCGGGATAGAAGGTTGTCGCGTCAATCGCGCTAAGCGCGAGCTCGCGCAATGTCTTGCCATTCAAGAAAGGCTTGTCCATCAAGATGAACCATTGCTTCGTGGCGCGATAAATCACGGGTTCGTGGCTGCGCCAACAATAGGGATAGGAATGCGTGATTTTCGTGTGCAACAGCAGAGAATCGCCGAGTAGCTCGAGGATTCTATCCTGCGCCTTGAAGATGTGCATGCCCACGAGCTCGTCCGCTGCGTCTTGGCGCAAAAGCCCAAGACGGCGGAGGTCTTCGCTGAAGCGCCCCTTGTCATCAACGGGCATGAGGACATCGGTGATTCCATATTTGAGGCAGATATAATAATCGTCCTCGCCATGCCCGGGCGCGCTGTGCACGAGCCCGCTGCCGCCGTCCATCGTTACATGCTCGCCGAGAATGAGAATCGAATCGCGCCCATTGAGCGGGTTTTTGGCGATGAGATTCTCGAGCTCGCCTGCGGCAAACTCGCGCGCAATCGCGCCGCTGCTTAGCCCCCTCTCAACCGCGCTTTGCAACAAGGGCTTGGCGAAAATCAGCCCCTCGCCCGTCAAGACATATTGCGCATGCGGGTTGAGGCAAATCGCTTGGTTCGCGGGCAGCGTCCATGGCGTTGTCGTCCAAATCACAGCTTTGGCATGCGCGATTCCAAGCTTCTCGCATGATTGCTCGCTCAAGTCGAACGCGACAAAAATAGAATCCGAGACCTTGTCGTGGTATTCCACCTCCGCATCGGCGAGCGCCGTTTCGCATGCCCAGCTCCAATAAATGGGCTTGGAACGCTCGATGAGCAGCCCCTTTTTGGCGACCTCGCAAAGGACGCGGTAGATGTTGGATTCGAACGCAAAATCCATTGTTTTGTAAGGATTCTCGAAATCGCCCAAAACGCCGAGCCGTTGGAACTCCTCGCTCTGAATCTCGAGGAACTTTTTGGCATGCTCGCGGCAGAGCGCGCGCACCTCGCTCTTGGGCAAAGAATCTTTCTTTGCCTTGCCCAGATTCTTTTCGACTTGCTGCTCGATGGGCAAGCCATGACAATCCCAGCCCGGCGTGTAGCGCACGTTTTTGCCATGGAAATAATGGATTTTCACGATGATGTCTTTGAGAATCTTATTCAGCGCATGCCCGATGTGGATATGCCCGTTCGCATACGGAGGTCCATCATGCAGGTTGAAGCTCGGCGCTTCTGCGCGCTGCTTTTTCATCTTCGCATAGACATTGGAATCTTTCCATTTTTGGTAGGTTTTGGGCTCGTTTTGTGGGAGATTGCCCCGCATTGGGAAGGTTGTCTCGGGCAAAATCAGGGTGTCTTTATAATCCATACGATGTCCTTAGGGCTTGATATAATGGCTGACAAACTTAGAATAATTATCCAAAATCTCGCCACCGCGCCGAAAGCCCAACGCGCATGCCTCATACGCATAGAACACATTCGCCTGATAGCGCTCGTTTGCATGCGCATTGAGCGGGACATATTCTTGATAAATCGCGGGCAGATTGCCATAATTGCCGCCCTTCTCGATGAGCGCAGTGCCGTTTGGCTCGAGAATCGCGACATTCTCGCCCTCGCGAGAAAACGCATGCTTTTTGACCATTTTCTTGCCTTTGAGTGGCTCGAAGCTTGTCTCAAGCAGCAGCGGGTGATTGGGGAACAAATCCCATAGAATCTTCAGGATTCGCTTCGATTGAAACATGAGCGTGTAGGCAGGATTGAGAAAAATCGTGTTTTTGTTGCGCATCATCTCTGTCATGAGCGCTGCCATGTCGGGCTCATCGACACTAATCATCTCCCACGGAATGAGCTTGAACCAAAACTCATAGTTTTGCTCACCGCAAAACAGCCCCTCATCGGCGCTAAGGTGCGCCTCGTGCGCGTAGCAAAAATGCGTGTTGAATCCCGCTTCTTTGGCGATGTGCTCAAGCAGGCGCACGGTCTGCTCCTCTTCGGCATTGCCCGCGATGCTCGAGAACAGAATCCCCCAGCCCTCATACATCTCCTCAAACGCCGCAATGTCCTCGCCAAGCGTGATGAGCCGCTTGAAGTTGTCGCGCAATGCCTCATAGACATTGTTGAATTGCATGGTCTCGTCCATGCCGTTTGCCTTGAGCAGCGCCCACTGCACAATCGCGCTTTCAAACAGCATTGTCGGCGTGTCGGCGTTGAACTCGAGCAGCTTAATCGGCTGCCCATCGAGCCCACCGGCGAAATCGAAGCGCCCGTATAGATGCCAATGAATCTCGTCTTCCCAGCTCATGCGTATCATATCGACCGCGTTGAACGGGATTCCGAGCTCGAAAAAGAGATTGTTTTTTATCACATGTTCCCCCGCCTCGATGAACATATCATAGAGCTCGTTTGCGGCGGCATAGTAGCCTTCTGCTTCGTCCTCGCTAACCGCGACTGCCTCATCGGCGATGTAGGGCGTGGAATCGGGGTCTGTGTGCCAGCTAAAGCCGATTTCTTCGAGGAACTCGGGCTGCAAAGCCTTTAGTTTGGTGATTTCCATTCTCAACCCCCAACGCCGCTGCTTGACGAAGCAGAGCTCGTGCCGCTCGATGTGCTTTGGCGCGATGTGGCGCTTTGTGTGGCTGACGAAGCGCCGCTTTGGGGGCTAAAAAATCCGCTGCGCCCGCTCGTTGCGCCGCTTGCCGCGCGCGCGGTGTTTTGGCGCACATTTTGGCTGCGCTCATAGGCTTGGGGCGAGGAATACGCGCCGCGCTGTTGGCTCGCGAAGTTGTTGTTGTTGAATAGCTTGCTGCCAATCCAGCTCCCGATGATTGCGCCAGCGGCGCTCGCGAGGATTGTTTCGCCAAGCGAAAGCCCGCCGCCTGTGGGGTTGGTGAGTTGGCTCGTGCCGTTGTCAATCTTTTGATTCTCTTCGGCGACAAGCGCGTCAATCTCCTCTTGGGTGAGCATGCGCTCGCTGCCATCGGGCTTTTTGAGCAAAATGCGCGTGTTCTCGCTTGGGTGCTCCTCGAGAATCTTGTAGCTCCCGTCCTCGTTTTCTTGTATCACGACAAACGCGCCTCGTTGCGCCGCATTTGCCACAGCCGTGTTGTCGCCGCGTCCGCTGCTTTGCGCATTGTCGCCCGAGCATGCGTTCATGCTCACGAGAACGAGCGCGCCCATTGTCCCAATGATTGCACAATCCGAAATTTTGCGTAAATGTTTCATGGCAAATCTCCACATCAAAAATGATATTATTCTATAATAATTCTATCGCAAATTGCCTAATGCTTACCTCAATCGCTATCTTAGGCGCGGGTCAAACGCATCGCGCAATCCTTCGCCCACAAACACGAGCAGGCTCAATAAAAATGCAATAAACACGAAAGCGGTGATTCCAATCCATGGCGCATGCAGATTCTCTTTTGCTTGCAACAGAATCTCGCCAAGACTCGGCGAGCCGGGCGGCAGCCCAAAGCCCAAGAAATCGAGCGATGTGAGCAAGACGATGGAATTGCCCAAAATGAAGGGCAGCAGGCTTAGGACAAGCGGCGCGGTGTTGGGCAAGATGTGGCGAAAGATGATGCGCGGTGCGCTTGCGCCAAGCGCCTTGCTCGCGCGGACATAGTCGAGATTGCGCGCGCGCAAAAACTCGGCACGCACGAGCGCAACGAGCTCGACCCACGAGAAAAACAGCATGAAAAGCAGCAGCCACCAGAAATTGGGATTGACGAAGCTCGAGAAGATAATCACCAAATACAGCACGGGCATGGACGCGTAGATTTCGACAAAACGTTGCAAGAATAGGTCGAGTTTGCCGCCGAAATAGCCCATGATTGCGCCCATGAAAACGCCGATGATGGTGCTAAAAAACGTGAGCAAGATTCCAAACGCAAGCGAAATCGCCGTGCCATAGAGCAGCCGCGCGAGCAAATCGCGGCTTTGGTCGTCTGTGCCGAGCCAATTCTTCGCGCTTGGCGGCGCAGGAGAGGGGGAATCTAAATCAAAAATAATCGTATCATAGCTGTATGGCACGGGCGGAAACAGAATCCAGCCGTGTTTTTCTATCGATTCGATGATGTCCGCGTCTTTATATTCCGTTTCGTTTTCAAAGTCGCCACCGAACGTGCTCTCGGGATAGAATTTGAGAATCGGGAAATACAGCTCGCCCTTGTAGAAAAGCACAAGCGGCTTGTCGTTGGCAAGAATCGGCGCAAGCGCGCAACACGCGCAGAGCAGCAACAGGCAATAGAGCGAGAACAGGGCGCGCCTGTTCGCCGCAAAAGACGCGAGCGCACGGCTTTTCATGCGCGCGCCTCGAAGTCGATTCGCGGGTCGATGAGCCGATAGCACAAATCGCTTGCGAGGGTCGTGAGAAGCCCGATGAGCGTGAAAATGTAGAGCGTCCCAAACACGACAGGATAGTCGCGATTGAGCGCCGATTCGTAGCCCAAGAGCCCCAAGCCCTCGAGCGAGAAAATGATTTCAATCAGCAGCGAGCCGCTCAAGAAGATTCCGACAAAGGCTGACGGAAAGCCCGCGATGACGATGAGCATCGCGTTGCGAAACACATGCCCATAGAGAATGCGCGCATGCGTTGCGCCCTTGATTGCCGCCGTGATGGTGTATTGCTTGTGGATTTCCTCGAGGAACGAGTTTTTGCACAAAAGCGTGAGCGCGGCGAAGCCACCGAGCGTGAGCGAGAGCACGGGCAAGGTGATGTGCCACAGATAATCGAGTGCGCGCTCGAAGAATCCGAGATTGTGCGCGTAGTCGCTGCTAAGCCCCTTGAGCGGAAAGAGCTCGAGGAAGCTGCCGCCCGCGAAGAGTATGATAAACAAAATCGCGATAAGGAATGTCGGAATCGCGTGGCAGACGATAATCACGAGGCTACTCCAAGCGTCAAAACGCGAGCCATGCGCCACAGCCTTTTTGATTCCAAGCGGAATGCTGATAAGGTAAATCAAGAGCGTACTCCAAAGCCCAAGCGAAACCGACACAGGCAGTCGCTCGATGATGAGATTCCACACCTGCCGCTGCTTGTAGTAACTCTCGCCAAACTCAAAGCTAAGGCAGGACGCAATCATCGACACATAACGTTCCCAAATCGGCTTGTCGAAGCCATAGAGCTTTTGAATCTGCTCACGCATTTGCTCGGTAATCGCCGTGTTTTTGTAGCCCTGCATGTTCGTGCCAACCTCGCCCCCTGCCCCAAAGCCGCCTTTGGAATCAGCGGCGTTGATGTTCTCGAGCTGGGCGAGCATGCGCTCCACAGGACCCCCGGGAGCGGCTTGGATAATGAAAAAATTCAACGTGATGATTGCGAGCAATGTGGGCAGCAGCAACGCAAGCCGTTTGCAAAGATAAACAAGCATTCAGATGTTTATCACCACACGGGCGCATCGGGATAGACGGGCAAACCTTTCATCATGCGCATTTCGTCAATCATGCTCGCCAAAACGACAGGCGATGCCGCTTGGAGATGTTGCAACAACTCATCGCGCATGCCTTGCGAATGGTGGTAGATATAGCTCTGCACGGCTTTGTCAAACTCGCCTTGTTGCAGGTCAATCACGCTTTCGCGCCACAAGCTCGCCGCAGCCCAAAGCACCTCGCCGCTGCCCGGCTCAAGCAGCAGAATCTCGCCGCGAATCGAGATAATCATCGCCTTGGGTGTTGGGGGTGGGAGGTCGATTCCTTCCCATGGGTTTGGTGGCGGTGGCTGCTTCTTGGGCGTGTTTTGGCGCGCTGGTTGCGTACGCCCTGCCCCGCCGCTTGGTGCGACATTGTTTTGGGCAAGCAATGGGTCAGAAGTCTCGGAGAGGCGGCGCGCCATTTGCTCAATCTCGTTTTCGTCCGATTCTGGCTGCGCGCTCGCCAAGTCGCTCGCTGCGCCAACGACAGAATCTTCGTCCTCGTCATCATGCTTCCTGTTGGCGTTGCGCTGGGCGTTGCGCGCGCGCTTTTGCGCCTCGGCGTTTGCCTTTTTTATCTCGTCAATCTGTTCGGGCGTGAGGTTGAGCTGCGTGCCCTGAAACTCCTTGACGGTGATGTACACGCGCGAATAGAACACGGCAGGCAATGCGTTAGAATCGGGGACGCTAATCGGATAGCTCGGAAAATATTGCACAATCTGCAAGCCCTTCTCGGCGAGCAAAGACGGGAAGTCGCGGTTGAAGGTGTCGACGCTCATGCGCGCATACGATTCCACGACAGGCGCATAGCGATTGTAGCTGTTTTGCGTGAGCCCATAATCAATCGTAATCAGCGTGGGGATATAGCCCAAATAGTTGCGGTAGGGCACAGAAACGGGCTGGTCTGTGCGCGTGTAGCCTGTGGCGTTCGCCACTTGGGGCGAAGGCGGCGGCGTGAGGCGCAGCTGCTCTTGTGCCTGCCCTATCTCGCCCTCTGGAGGGGCGAGCGGAATCTGGGTTTGATACATATCATTTGGCTCTGGCGACCACGCACAAGCCGCCAACAACAGCGCCACAACAAGGGCATTAGCAAGAAATTTCATACAATTTTTTCCTTTCGCTTGAGCTAGCAATGTTCAATTGCTTGCGGTATTTCGTGATTGTGCGCCGCACAACCTTGACGCCAAATTTGTCCTCGACAATCTGCAAGAGCTTGTTGTCGCTAAGCGGGCGCTTGCGCTCCTCGTTTTTGACAAGGTCGGCGATATAGTCTTTGATAGCGGCATTCGATGTGTCCTCGTCAATCGCTGTGGCAAAGAAGCTCTTGAGCGAAAAAATCCCCCGATTGCATTCAAGATATTTGCCCGAAATCGCCCGCGAAATCGTTGAGGGTGCGTGGTTGAACTCGTCTGCGAGGTCTTTGAGCTTCATCGGGCGAATCTCGCCACCTTTGAAAAATTCATATTGATACTCGACAATCATTAGCCCAATTTTATAAAGTGTTGCCTTACGCATTTCTAAAGCATCGATTAAATCTTTTGCCTCTTTGACCTTGTTGCGCAGATAGCTTTCTTTCTTGGCGATTTTTTCATTCTCGATAATCACGAGCGGGTATTGCTCGTCATTGATGCGCACCTCGATTTCGCCGCCCTCTTCGATGACAAAAATCTCGGGCACAACCGCACGCACCTCTTCAAAATAATCAATCGCGGGGGGATTCTTGAATGTCTGAATCACCTTCATCGCCGCTTCGTAATGCCGATTCCTCTTGAATCGCGCATGCTGCTCGAGGTCTTTCATAATCTCGAGGCAGAGGTCATAGACTTCGCTGCTGCAATCCGCCGCCTCGAGCTGAAACGCGAACGACTCGAGCACATCGACCGCGCCGATTCCCGCTGGCTCGAGATGTGCGAAGCGCGCCCGCACGCGCTCGCACTCCGCCACGCTCACATCGAGCTGCTCGGCGATTTGCTCCATATCGCCCTCGAAATAGCCGTCTTCATCGAGATTCTCGATAATCTCCTCCGCAATCCTCACCGAACGCGGCGTGGGAAACAGCGGGGGGCAGAGCTGGTCTATCAATGTTTCATAGAGGCTCTTCTTGGCGACACAAAAGCGCTCAATCGCGTCATTCACGCTCGTGCTGCCGCTGCTGCTCGCGCGGTTGTCCTTCTTGCTGCGCGCATTCAGCGTCTGTTCGCGCGGGTTGTCGACACGCATGCAAGGATTATCAGCCGCGATGTGGTTGAGCGTGCTTTCCAAGTCATCAAGCGGGCTTTGGAGAATGGGCAGCCAGCTTTGGAGCGTGGCAGAAAGCTTGATTTTGTTCGCAAGCGCGACATTGGTGCGTAGTTTCATAGCCGAAAACTCTCCCCCAAGTAATGCTTGCGCACGAGCTCGTTGTTGCCAATCTCATCGCTGCTGCCCTCTGCTAGCAGCGTGCCCGACTTAATCACATACGCGCGGTGGCAGACATCGAGCATCTCGCGGACATTGTGGTCGGTGATGAGCACGCCGATTCGCAGGCTCACGAGCTGTTCGATAATCTGCTGAATATCGCCCACAGCGAGTGGGTCGACACCGGCGAAAGGCTCATCGAGCAAGATAAACTTGGGCTTCTTGACAAGCGCGCGCGCAATCTCAACGCGCCGCCGCTCGCCGCCGCTTAGGCTGATTCCCTTGCGCATGCGAATGGGCTCGATGTTGAACGCGCCTAGCAGCTCCTCGATTCTCTCCTGCCTCTCGTTTGGCGCGAGCGCAATCTCGGCGGCTATCATGAGATTCTCTTCGACCGTGAGCTCTTTAAAAACGCTCGATTCTTGCGGCAGATAGCCGATTCCATAGAGCGAGCGTGTGTGCAGCGGCAGGCGCGAAATCTCGTTGTCGTCAAAAAAAATCTCGCCGCTGCTTGCGCGCAAGATTCCACACAAAATATAGAAAGTCGTTGTTTTGCCCGCGCCGTTGGGTCCCAAAAGCCCGACCACCTCGCCGCTTTTGACTTCGAGGCTAATGTCTTTGATGATGGGAGTTTTTTTGATTTGCTTGCTGACGCGCAAAGCCCTTAGCATGTGCATATCGAAATCCTATAATTGCGCCTATTTGCCGCTGCTTCCATTATCTCAATATTTAATAATGGCATTATACCGAGTTTCGCACAAATTTCCCCTAAGTCTTCTCCCCATTCGACAAAATGCAAGCCCTTGACGCTAATCAAATCGAGGATTCCGAGCGCAAGCGCCTGCTCTATCGGGTGGCGATAGAGGTCGTAATGCCACAAATCCTCCGCATAGCATTGTGCGAGCACGAACGTGGGCGAGGAGACGCCCGAGATTCCGCGTTGCGCGGCATACGCCTGCACCAATGTTGTCTTGCCGCAAGCGAGCGCGCCGCTTAGAATCACGACATGCCCGCCGCTGTCGCGAAACGAGTCGATTGCGGCAAACAGCGCGTTTGGCGCAAACAGCGCATCGAGGCTCAAGACATATTCTGTCGCGTTCATTGCTTCACATCGGAAACATCGATATGCTTGATTCCCAAAAGCTCGCTGACTTTGCCAAGCAGCGGGAACTCCTCTTTGAGCTCCTCGAAGGTCGGAGTCGCGCTGGGCTTTGGCGCGGGCGCAGAATCGAGCGCGGGCGCAGAATCGGCGGATTGTTGCGCGTCATGCGTTGGCGCGGCGGCAGGCGGTGCGGTGGGCGCAATCGATTCGGGCGCGGAATCGGCAGATTGTGCCAAAGGCGCGGAATCAGCGGGCACGGGCGGCATAGCAGTTTCGGGCATGGGCTGTGGCGCGGCGGGCGCGGGGGCAGACAGCGCGGGCTCGGGCTTTGCAGGCGCGGGGGCAAGCGGCGCAACGGAATCGGTGGGCGCGGAATCGGGCGCGGGAGACATCGTAGGCGCAGGCATAGAATCGGCAGGTTTTGGCGCAGATTCTGCCCCAGCGGGCACTTTTTGCGGCACAATCTTCGTCCCAACGCCATAGACGTCCTCGACACACATGCGAATGAAGCTATACGCGAGCCGCAGCCTCTCTTTGCACGCGCCAGAGGCGCTCGAGCGCCAACAAAGCTCATTATTTTCAAACGACACAAACGTGATGTGCGTCTCGAAACACTGCCCGAGCTCGAAGCTGCGCGCATAGATTTTCTGCACAAGCTCGGCGAAGAGCTCGCGCGCAAACGTGCCGCCAGCGGAATCGGAAGCGGCAGATTCCGCGACAGCAGGGGGCAAAGGCGCAGCGGGAGCGGGCAAAGCCACACTCGGCGCAACAGGCACGCTGCCCGAGAAGAGCTCGTTTTCGAGCTTGGCAATCTGCTCATCGAGGCTTGCAATCTTGAACGCCTCGAGCATTTTGAGCGCCGTGAGCGTGAGCACAAAGCTGTTGTTGGCGTTCAAAAACAAGAGCTGCGTGCTGTCGGTTAGGACGCGAAAGAATCTATCGAGCAGCGGCAAGGACAGGGGCGCGTTTGGGTCTTTGAGCACATCTTTGAGATAGAGCCCCATTTCTTCGAGCACCATTTCGCATTCATAGCCCTCAAGCATTTCGAGGATTGCGAACACCTCGCCGCGCTCACCGCGAAGCATGGCATCGAAGAATCGTTGCAGAATCTCGGGGTCGAGGATTCCGAGCATTTGCGCCACCAAAGTCGCGTTCAGATGCCCTTTGGAATAGATAATCGCTTGGTCGAGCAACGTGAGCGCATCGCGCAGGCTGCCGTTGCCGCTTCGCGCAATCATCTCGAGCGCCTGCGTCTCGCCCTCGATGTTCTCTTTGGACAGAATCGTCTCGAGATGTGCCACGACAACCTTTTGCGGTATCTTCTTGAAGCGGAAGTGTTGCGTGCGGCTTAGAATCGTGGGGGGAATGTTGAAAACATCGGTTGTCGCGAGGATAAACTTGACATATTGCGGCGGCTCTTCGAGCGTCTTGAGCAGCGCGTTGTACGATTCCTTTGTGAGCATGTGCACTTCATCGATGATGAAAATTTTGTATCTCCCCATCGCCGGCGCGTAGCGCGTCTGCTCAATCAAGTCGCGAATGTCATCAATCTTGCGGCTGCTCGCTGCGTCCATTTCGATGATGTCCAAATGCCTGCCGCTGGCTGCCGCGCGGCAATTCTCGCATTCCCCACATGGCGTGCTCGTGGGTCCCTTGTCGCAATTGAGCGACTTCGCGAAGATTCTCGCGCTCGATGTCTTGCCGCTGCCGCGAAGCCCCGAAAACAGATAGGCATGCCCCAAGCGCCCCGTATCAAGCGCGAGCGAGAGGGTTTGCGAAATGGAATCTTGCCCGATGAGCTCGCTAAAGGTCTTGGGGCGGTATTTGATGGCAAGCGCTTGGAACATCACAACCGCCTAGGCGCTTTTCGAGAGCAAAACGGCGCTCTCGAGATGTGGCGTGTAGGGGAATTGGTCGAACACGGCGAGTGCTTGCACATGGTGGGTCTGTGCGAGCGTCTCGAGGTCTTTGCGCAATGTCATGGGGTTGCACGAAACATAGAGAATGCGCGAGAAGCGCTGCGCAAAAGCGGCGCAATCGCCAAGCCCCGCGCGAGGCGGGTCGACAAAGAGCGTCTCGAATCGATAAGACGGCAAATCGACATGCGCGAGACGGCGAAAGGGGCGCACATTGTCTAGCGCATCGCGCATCTCAAGCGCGCTTAGGCGCGCGATTTGGACGTTTTGCACATCATTTAGGGCGAGGTTTTCGCCGAGTGCCTGCAAAGAAATCTTGGCGATTTCTGTGGCAAGGACTTTTTCAAAATGTCGCGACAGCGGAATCGTGAAATTACCAAGCCCGCAATAGAGCTCGAGCAAATCGCCCTCTGCGCCCGCGCTTTGCGCGCATGCCCACTCCAACATCTGCGCGTTGGCGAAGGGATTGGGCTGTGTGAAAGCGCTCTCGTAATGCCGATAGTCATAGCGCCGCTTCGCGAACGTGAAGCTTTCATGCACAAAGCAAGCGCCCAAAACGACCTTTTGTTTGCGCGCACGCCCGATGAGCGAGATGGTCGAATCGACACTTTGCGTGAGCGCAAAGAGCAGATTCTGCGCATGCGCGAGCCACGAATCATCGAGCTTTTTGTGATAGAGCAATGTCATGAGCACTTCGTTGTGCGTTGAGGCGAGGAACTCGATTCCGAAGAGTTTGTGCGCGAGAATCTCGCTTTGTTCGAGCAGCGCAAGCAGCGGCGAAAAGAGCTGCTGCAAGGGCTGCAAGAGGATTGGGCATGATGAAATTTTTATTTTTTTGTCTTTGCCACAAAGGCAGTAGGACAATTTGCCATTCTCAAAAACCACGCGAAACTCGGCACGTGCGCGAAAGGCAGAGGGAGGAGAGGCGAACACAGAGGGCTTTGGCAGCTCTGAAAAGAGCTCGCAGAAATGCTGTACCTTGTTTGCGAGCTGCTGTCGATAGGGCAAGCGCAGCGAACAACCGCCACAGATTCCGCGCAAGGAGCAGTCCATTTAGCCCGCTCCGGGCGCGTATTTGAAGCTCGCGACAAGGTTGCCCGTGAGCAGGTTGAAGCCATCGACCATCACGAAAACAAGAATCTTGAACGGCAGCGAAATCATCACGGGGGGAAGCATCATCATACCCATTGCCATGAGAATCGAGCTAATCACCATATCAACCGCCAAAAACGGCAGGTAGAGCAAGAATCCAATCTGAAACGCCGTTTTGATTTCGCTAATCATAAACGCGGGCAACGCGATGAGAATCGGAATGTCATCGACCGTTTGGGGCGATTCCATGTTGCGGATTCGGTAGAACAAGCCGAGGTCTTTCTCGCGCGTGTTGTAAATCATGAAATCCTTGAAAGGCTTCGCGGCGACCTCGAACGCGACATCATAGCTAATCTGCCTGTCGAGATAGGGGCGGATTCCTTGTTCGTAGCTCTGCTTGGCGACTGGCTCCATGATGAAAAATGTCAGCACCATTGCGAGCGAGATAATGAGCTGCGTGGGTGGGGATTGCTGCGTTCCCATCGCGGTGCGCAAAAACGAGAACACAATCACGATGCGCGCGAAGCTCGTCATCACCAAGATGAGCGAGGGCGCGAGCACCAAGAGTGTGAGCACGGCGACAATGTTGAGCAGGGTTACCAAATCGCCCGGGTCGGTCGGCGCGCCGATGGTGAGATTCACAGACGGCGGCGTGGGGCGAATGGGCGCAAGCGGCGGCGCTTGGCGGCGAGTCTGTGCTTCTTGTTGAATCTGCTGCACAGGCTGGGGAACTTGCGGTGTCGTGATTGGGTCGCCCGGTGCGGCAAACGCCGCGCCCAAAAGCAACGCGATGACGCTAGCGCGAAGGAGATTGCAAAACATTTTTATTGATGACTTTTTCGGGGCTCAAGCCCTCATCGAGACGTTTGGGATAGAAATACACATCGACACGGTCATTTTCGGCTTTGCTGCGCGCATCACGTGAGCGGCTCATCGGCTCTTGGTCGCCCCGCCCGAGCGTAAGAATCCGCTCGGCTGGGAATCCATGCTGCTTGATGATTTTCGAAACGCTAAGCGCGCGCATCGCCGAGAGCGTCCATTTGTCGTCATAGGCAGAATCGGGTGGCAGCGGGTCGCTATCGACATGCCCGCGCACCTCGACATAGATGTTGGGCGGGTAGTTGCGCGCAATCATCGCGAGACGGCGAATGAATTGCATGCCGTCTTGGTCTTTGATGTTTGTCTGCCCGGGCTCAAACAAAAGCCCCGCAGGCAGGCGCATCACAAAGCCCTCCTCGCCATCGCTCGTGATGTCCGATGTCCCGTCTGAAACCTGCAACATCTGCTGCAACTCGACATACAAACTCTCGACACGTTTGACTTCAGCCGCCGTTTCGGGCTCGGGAATCATCTCGGCTTGCGTCTGCGTGCGGTTTTTGCCCGGCTCGGTTTTGACACCGCCTGGCAACATGCTAAGCGCGCCACGCATGCTGCCCTCCGCTTCGGTGAGCGGCTTGGCGTCAAAGCTCGCCATAGAAAGCAAAAGGATAAAGAATGTGAGCAAGAGACTCATCAAGTCCCCAAACGTTCCAAGCCATGGGGGCAGAACGCTGGGGCAGTCGCAAGGAGCACATTTTGCCATTTAGCTATTCCTTACTCAAACTGGCTCACGCGCTGTGATGGTGGCAAGAACGAGAGCAGCTTTTGCTCGAGCGTTCGCGGGTTGTCGCCGCGCTGAATCGACATGATTCCCTCGATGATGAGCTGCTGCACGAGCGCTTCGTCATTCGCACGCACCACGAGGATATGGGCGATAGGCGAGCCCAACACGTTCCCGATGAGAGAGCCATAGAAAGTCGTAATCAACGCCACCGCCATCGCAGGACCAATCGCGCTTGGGTCGGACATGTTCAAAAGCATCGCCACAAGTCCAATCAGCGTCCCGAGCATTCCATACCCCCCTGATAGAGCGCCCCATGTGTCAAAAACGCTCGCGTTGTCCTTGTGTCGCCCAAGTGCTTGGTCCATGTCGAGCTCGAGGAGCTCGCGGATTGTGTCTGCTTCGCCGCCGTCAATCGCCATTCCCAAGCCCTTGCGCAAGAAGTCGTTCTCTTCTTGGTTGGCGCTTTGTTCGAGCGAGAGGATTCCATCGCGGCGCGCCTGCGTGGAATAATCGACCAATTTTTTGACAAGCGCAGGGACATCAAACGTTTGCGGCGGTTTGAACGCGAGCAAGAAGAACTTCACGAAGCCCTTGATGTGCTCCATTTTGTAGGCAATCATCAACGCAGAAATCGAACCACCAAAAGTAATCAGAACGGACGGAATGTCGACATAAGGACCAATCCCAGCTCCTTGCAACATCGCCGCCCCAAGCAGCACCCATACAGCGACAAAACCTATGACTGACGCTAAATCCATAACGATTCCTCCCTGTGCCTTAACTACACAAAGCAGCAATTATATAGAATTTTGTGTTAAAATTATCTAAAAAGCCTCACAAGACAAAGGAGCGAAAATGTGTTCTGTTGTGGTTTTGGCAGCAGGTGCAGGAAGCCGCATGCATTCGAGCACGCCCAAAGTTTTGCACAAGCTTTGCGGGCGCGAGATGTTGTATTATAGCATCAACGAAGCCATGAAAATCAGCGATGATGTGAGCGTGCTCGTCTTTCACCATGCCGACAAAGTCGAAAAGATGGTGCGCGACAACTTCATCGGCGTGCGCTGCGTGCGCCAAGACTACCACAACCTCCCGGGCACAGGCGGCGCAATCATGTCGTTTTTGCAACAATACGAGCCAAAACATGAACGCTTGCTCATTCTAAATGGCGACATGCCGCTCGTGTGCTCCGATGAGCTGCGCAAATTCCTCGACTTTGGCACAGAATCGACCGTGATGAGCATTCTCGAGCTAGACGATGGCAGCGGCTATGGGCGCGTGATTCTAAACGGCAAGAAAATCATCGGCATTGTCGAGGAAAAGGACGCGACAGAGCAACAAAGGCAAATCACGACCGTCAATGCCGGCGTCTATCTCTTCCCTCTGCCCATTTTGCGCGCCTATCTGCCAAAGCTCACCAACAACAACGCGCAAAAGGAATATTATCTGACCGACATCATTCACGCGCTGCTCGCCGATTCCAAAGAGCTCGTTTCGCTCGTTGTGAACGAGGAGAACTTCAAGGGCGTGAACACGAAGCTCGATTTGAGCGCCGCCGAAGAAATCATGCTGCACAAAATCCGCACGCATTGGCAAAAGGCGGGCGTGCGCATGCACCTGCCGCACACAATCTACATTGACTCGCGTGCGCAATTTAGCGGCGAATGCGAGCTTGAAAGCGGCGCGCAGATTCTCGGCGCATGCGTGCTCGAGAACGCGCACATCAAGGCGCATAGCGTGGTTGAGGACAGCAAGATTGTGAATAGCGATGTGGGACCCTTCGCGCATATCCGCCCGCAATGCATGATTGCGCAAACGCACATCGGGAACTTTGTCGAGACCAAAAAGGCGATTCTGCATGGCGTCAAAGCGGGGCATTTGAGCTATCTTGGCGATTGCGAGATTGGCAGCGGCAGCAACATCGGCGCAGGCGTGATTACCTGCAACTATGACGGCAAGCAAAAACACCGCACGGTGATTGGCAAAGACGTGTTCATCGGCAGCGACACGCAGCTTGTCGCGCCCGTGAGCGTTGGCGATTGCGTTGTTGTTGCCGCCGGCAGCACGATTACCAAAGATGTCGCGAGCGGCGCGCTCGGAATCTCGCGCACACCGCAGGCGAACATTGACGGATTCTATGAGCGCTTCTTTGGCGGCATTTGGGGCAATCAGCCTGTGGCAACAGCCAACACGGAATCGAAGGCGCAAACACAGCTTAAGATTAATGGGGAATGGCAGAGTGTCGAGAAGGGGCTAAGCGTGCAGGGCGTGCTGCGCAAGCTCGGCGTGGATTCTAAGGTTGTCGCGATTGCGCTCAATGGCGAGGTGCTCAAAAAGGAGCAATGGAGCAGCCACACGCCCAAAGAGGGCGATGAGCTCGAGCTCCTGCATTTCGTGGGCGGTGGGCGCTGCCTGCCCTAGCCTGCCTCACCATTGCGTGCCAACCGCGTTGAGCTCCCACAGAGGCAGAAACACGCCCAGCGCAATCAGCAGCACGACCCCCGCCATGAGGCATGTCATAAGCGGCTCGATGAGCGCGAGCAGCTGTGATTGCTTGTGCGCCGCTTCGCTGCCATAGAGCTCGGCAGCCGTGCGCAACATTTTCTCCATTTCGCCACTCTTTTGCGCCGCCGCGATGAGCGCGAGCACGATGGGCGCAAACACGCGCGCATGCTGCATCGAATCGCTCAAGTTGTGCCCCTGTTTGAGATAGCTCGGAATCGTTGCGAGCTGCGCGCGCAAGGCGCTGTTGGCGCATGTTTTTGTGCAAAGATTCAGGACATTGTCGAGCACGAAGCCCGCAGCAAAGAGGAGCTGCATTGTCGAGAAATAAAAAAAGAGATGTTGCGCGCGCAACAGATTCCCGATGAATGGAATCCGCAACAACAATGCGTCAAAAGCTTGTTGGAATGTTGCGTTTTGGCGCAACAGAATCCAAAAAAGCACTAAAACACAAAAGCTAATGGCATAGCCCACTAGAAAAAGAGGGGTCGTGAGAATCTGCAACGAAAAAAGGAATTGCGTGAGCGGGGGGAGCTGTTTATTAAAACTCGCAAAGAGACTTTCAAATTGGGGCAGGAGCAATCCGATAATCACAAATAGCGCGCCGACTATGGCAACGAGCAAAAAGAGAGGATAGGCAAGCGCGTTTAGAAGGCGCTTTTGATTCTGTTCTTTGGCACGCAAAAAATCGACAAAAAGCATTAATGTTCGGGGCAGATTCCCGCTCTTTTCTCCTAGCGCGATGAGCTCGATTCCAATGCCAAGCTCTTTGTAAAAAGGCGCGAATCCATCGCGAAGCTGCTGCCCATTTTGCACAGCAGACAAGACATGCGCAAACATCGCCGCAACGCGCGGGTGGGGATATTGCGCGAGGCTCTCAAGCAGGCTGCGCAAAGGGATAGCGGCATTTAGGAGAATGGCAAATTGATAAAAGACAACCGATAGTTCTTTTGTGCTCAAACTTTTGCGAAAAAGCAGGATTCTTTTTGTCGGAATCTGGGTGATTTTTATGAGCTGGACATTCTGATTTTGCTTAAAATATTGGATTGCGCTCTCGCGACTTTCTGCCTGAAATTCTATGGTGTGCAAAACGCCATTTTGGCTATAAACAACCTCAAAAGTCATTTTGGATTCCATGTAAAATTTCTAACGTCATCAATCCCGATTTTGCCTTCTCCAAACCCTGCTCAACCATACGCACAAAGCCTGCATTTTTAGCAATTTCTAGGAGTTCTTTTTGCGTGGCTTTTTGGTGCAACGCCTCTTTGAGATTCTTGGTAATCGGCAGGATTTCATAGAGCAATTCTCGCCCCAAAAACCCGCGCCCATAGCAGCGCACACAGCCTTTGGAACGATAAAAAGTCGCGCGAGAATCTGCATAGTCGATTGGATACGATTCGCGACAATGTGGGCAAAGTTTTGGCACAAGCCGCTGCGAGACGACAAGCAGCAAGGCAGAGGCGAGAAAATAGGGCTCGATTCCCATATCCAAAAGGCGCGTAATGCTTTCGAGCGCATCGTTTGTGTGCAAAGTGCAAAGCACGAGATGCCCCGTGAGCGAAGCCTGAAGCGCAAGTTGCAAGGTTTCTTGGTCGCGCACCTCGCCAATCATCAGAATATCGGGGTCTTGGCGCAAAATATTGCGCAAAACCTCCGAAAAACCAAAATTGATTTTATCATTCAACACAACCTGCGTAATTTTGGGCATTTCATATTCAATGGGGTCTTCGATAGTGATGATTTTTTGTCGCTCTTTGTTGCAAAGCTGCAATAGGGCATAAAGGGTCGTTGACTTACCGCTTCCCGTTGGTCCCGTAACAAAAAGAATCCCATGTGTTTTTTGGATTGTTTGGCGCAAAATGTCTATGGAATCTGGAGCGAAACCTAACTGATGAAGCGTCAGATTCTGTCGTGAATTATCGAGGATTCTTAGGACAATCGATTCGCCACCTGCAATGGGGATTGTCGAGATTCTAAAGTCGACTTTTGGAAAAGTTGGCAATTGGAATCGCCCATCTTGCCCCTTGCGTTTTTCGGAAATATCGAGCTTAGAAATCAGCTTTAGCTGCGAAGAAAGCGGCGCGAACAATGCCAAATCAAAGCAAAATCTTTCTATGAGACAACCATCGATACGCATGCGAATCGATGTATAGTCCCTCGATTCAATATGCACATCGCTCGCGCATAGTCGTAATGCTTCTTCGAGCAACAATGCCACGAAACTTTGCAAAGTCGTAGAATCTTGACTTGGGGCTTTATGCTCTTCTAGTAGCGCCGATTGTAATAATAGCGCCTTCGCCTCGACACTCACCCATTCAAGCACAAACGCAAAAGATTGTGGCGAAGCGAAGCAAAAAACAGATTCTTTAGCCCCAAAAAGATTCTGGAGGGTGTGGCGCATGAGCGGATTAAAAGGATTGAGCGAGGCGAAATGGATTTTGCCATCATCAGATTTTAGCGGCAAGGTTGCAAATTTCGTTGCATTGAAGATAGAAAAGGAACGTAACATTGACGTATCGATATTTTCGGCTTGCAGCTCGATATAGGGCAACTTCGCAACATGCGCGAGATTGCGCAAAACCTCATCAAGCGGGCAATCTATGTCCTCTGGCTTCATCGAGCCATCGAGACATTTTTGGTAACATTCTTCCCAATCAATTTGTTTCATTGACGTCCTCCACAAAATCTTGATTTTCGGCAGAATCCATATTTGCAATATCGACAATATATGGCGTGATGACAATCACCATTTCCACCGTGTTTTGAATCTCTTGTTTATACGAAAAAAGATAGCGCAACAACGGAATATCCATAAGAATAGGAATGCCTGAATATTCCATATTGGAACTTTTGCGAATCAATCCCCCAATCACAATCTTCTTGCCATTGCTCACATAGACGATAGACGAAAGCTGATTTGCACTTAGATTGGGTGGCGAATCGAGCGCCTGCGCCGCATTTTGAACCTCGCGCCCCTTGAGACTCGTAATCGAAGGATTGATTTTTAGCATGAGGTTATTTTCAAAGATAGAAGGCGTAATATCGAGCAAAACGCCCGCAAAGACAGAGGGATATTCTGTGTCCGTATTTGTATTTGTTGTCGTATTTGCGCTACTTTGAAATACCGTGCTCTTGCGGTAGCGAATCACATCGCCCACACTTATCATCGCGGGCTGATTGTTGAGTGTGAGCAATTTGGGGTTTGACAATGTGCTGACTTCGCCATATTGACTTAGAAACTCCACGATTCTATTTAATGTAATGCTCTGCGGAAAAAGATTGAGAGAATAGCTAAACTCTCCATTGCTTAGCTGCATAAAGCCATTTTGGGCGCTATCTGTTTGCGGAATCGTGCTAAAATTTTGGAGCGAGTAGAGTTGATTCCAGTCGATTCCTGTCGTGTGCGCATTATTGTGCGTGATTGTCAGAATCGAAAGGTCAATCATAACTTGCCGCGTCAAAGAATTTTGCAAAATCTCCAAATAATTTGCGACACGTTCAAGCTGCGACTTTGTCCCCGTAACCGTGATGAGCCCTGCGGCTTTGTTGATGATAATATTCGATGTTTTTGCGGTTGTACTATTCACATCTGGCGGGGTAGTGTGCTCTGGCGACATTTCACCGGGACGATAGAGAATATGATGCAATTCTGTCGCAATGGTGCTCCAAAAATTGAGCTTATCTTCTGTCGTGATATTGACACCCGAACGACTTCCGCCGCTCTTTTCAAAAATATCATGCTCGCTCCCACTATTTGCACGATAGCCCATGCCGCCATCGTTGCGGCTAATCGATACTTCTGTACTGCTCATACCGCTACGTTCTGTTGCAACATAATGGATTTGAAAAACCTGCGTTTTTGTTCCAAAAATCCGCAACACGGAATCTTCGATTTCATAAAACAACCCATTTTCATGGAGCAAAACTTCCATACTATCGTGAATGGGCATTTGCGAAAGATGTAGAATCGGAAAGATTTCCTTGACTCGTTGTGTCGAATACGAATCCTTGATGACAATATTCATCTTGCATTCAAGGCTCAATTTGACAAGGAGCTCTTCCAAAGAAACTTCGCCATTACTCACGATACTAATCGGACATGCCATTGCGCCTGCCAACAAGAATCCTAGAAACCATTTATACATCACTTTTTCCTTGAAACATCAATATGAATGCACACTCTTTGTTGCGCCTTTTCGAGCACAACGCCGCATTCTTCGATTCCAATCAATCGAATCCCATTTTTGATTTCGCCAATGGCAAACCATTCTCCATTAATTTTTGCATGGTTTGACATAAAAGCCTGCACAACGATAGAGGGGCTTTCTGCCGTTTGCATTATGGTGGGCGATGTTTTTGGAATCGCAATCTTTGGCACGGGCGCGCGCGCATGCGATGAGCTGTTTAAAAATCTTAGAATCGCCTCTTCGTTTTGCTCGATTGTCTCAAATGTTTTGATAGGGTTGCTCATCGTCAATTCATAGTTCCATTCCTCGAGATTCTGTGTATATACAATCGAATCGACTTGCAAAAACACGATGTTGCGTTCTAGCAAATTGATGAGCTCGAGCAGGGGCAGCCATTCTGCGTTCCCTTTTAGAATCAAGCTCTTTCCATTGTTTGTCGCTCGAATCTCGTCAGGAATCCTATCTGTATCCACAATAATCTTGGAAATTTCGCCCAAAATATCCTGCCATACTTGATGTGTTTGCTCGATTTCAACATAACGTTCTTGGATTTGTTCCGCCAATATTTCCAGCGCAATTTGTTTGTTTTTGAAATGTTGCAAATGCGTTTCTTGCTCTCTCTCGTTTTGCCAATCTGCCCTGCGCAAATCGCTCAATCGATATAATTCTCGCGTGTATTCTTCTATTGTTGGGACAATAAATCTCCACAACAAAACACCGGCGCACAACCCAGACAAAACAAAAATAACCGCTCGTTCGCTCGCGCTTTTTGCGACCAAATATCTCTCGATTTTCTGTATGATTCCAAAGATAAAATGCAAAAATTTCATAGCGAGATTCCAATCTGCACGACATAATGTCCATTCACATTTTGCGTGTGATAAACAGAGATGGGCTTGGAGTGGATTTGTTTCAATCGCTCCAATGCCGCAACGAGCATGCCATAATCAACGGCGCTCAATTCGAGTTGGAGAATCTTGGAATCATAATCCATTTTTACCCTTTGAATATCCACGCCCTGCAAGATGTCGGGGTGCGTAAATTCTAGCAACATTTGGCTCAAATATTGCATTTCAAAATGATTCATTTCATATAATTTATACCACAGAGAATCCCCGAGAGATTCCAACGGAAAATCAGAATCTGCGAGGAGACTTTGGATATAGAATCTATCGACATCGACCCCGCTTTTTTCGCCCATTTCTTGGGGTTCTTGCGCATGATAATGTTGGTGTGCGTCCCAATATTCCCACAATGGCATAGCCAAAACGGCAAAACAGACAAAAAGCACAAAAAACATGAGTTTGCCAAAAGTTGCGCATTCAATCTTGGAATCTTCAGCCCAACATATCTGCGGATTTTGTTGCACAAACTCCATCGTTTTTTCGCTACAAAAACAATCGTCAATTATCGTGAGTTCGATTCCGCTTGTGGCGCAAAAATCGGCGATAGCATCGTTTTGAATCGTGCTAAAAACATTTTGCGGAAAGAGTTGGTGAAAATTCAGCACGGGAATGAGATTTGTTAGGATTATGGCAATCGAATCTTCGGGCTTGAATGTCTGAAAAAAATGCACGGCGCGCTCAAAAACCACAGCAACAAAACAATCCGCTCCTGCCCAAACGACAAGCGTTGGCGCATTGCTCGGCACAAGCGCGGGCAGAATCGCGACACATGGGGCAGCAGCCAACGCAGCAAACGAGTGCCTTTGGAGCTCTGTAATCGCTTGGCATAGCAGAGATTGCGGATAGACATAGCCCACCTTTGGGCTCGGGCGCGCAAAAAAATATTCCTCGCTGCCATCGAGGTTGAGCTGCAACAGGGCATGGGCAAACGATTCTACGTCATTTTGCGCTTCATTTAAGTGCGCGACATAAAAAGAATCGGCGGGCATAATGGCGATAATGGGCACAAAAAGTTTGATTTTACGAATCTCTTTAGCGTTCGCGTCCAAAAACTTTTTTTGACGCGTTTCATAAAAAATAGGAGTTCTGTATCTCATTTTCGCCCTTTCGCCTAATATCTTATAACAAAAGGGCTACGATGAAAAAGAATTAGGCAAATGATTATTTGATTTTAATGGGCTTCATCTTAGAAATTGCCACAAGCGGAATCTTCTCGGCGCCCTGGTCGCTGATGCCTTGTAGCCAATATTGATTGTCATAAAAAAGAATGCTTTGTGGCACAAGACGTATTTTGTGTGTAGTATTATCAGGAAGGCAATAGCTGATTTTGAGCATGGGGGCAGAATCGGGAACGCGGGGCGCGCTTGGTTGCTGTTTGGGCGCTTTTTGCGCAAGCGCAAAAATCTCATCGATTCGCGAGACAAACTCCTCGCCCATTTCTTGGCAGACTTCGCGCACAACCTGCATAATCATCGCATCGCGGCTTTGGTGTTTTGCTTTTTGGGCAAGCTGAAAAGTGCCATTGACCTTAATCACCCTATCGCCCAAACGTTGGTAGATGTCGCGCTGCAATGTGCGCTCGCTAACGCCAAATTCCTCGCTCAAGTCTCTAATCGACAGAGTCTCGCCTTTGTGCAACAACTCCAAAATGCGCCCCAATCGCGCAAATTTTGCATTATCCATTCACCCCTCCTTCAATCTCGCCTCGTATTTGTCCAAAATGCAACATGGCTGGTAGCTCAACTTCGCCTTGCGCAAGCCTTCAATCCCCAAATCTTCCTCGCGGTTGACAAAGCGATAGCTGCTCCATTCATGTTTTAGAAAAAGTTGATTGATGACTTGATACGCGCCATGATAGCGAATATTTGCTTTTTCGATGTGAATCACGGCGGTTTCTTTGTTGAGCTCCTCACCCAAGCTAAAGGCGACAATCGCGCCATCAACGCGCACGATTCCGCATGTGAAGCTCAAATCGGCAAAATGCGTTATCGCGTTGCAGATTCCGATGTGTTCGTTGGTGAGGCTTGGCGTGGGCTCGCTTTGCGCAAACCAAGCATTCCACGTGGCGAGCAATTCCTGCTGGTTGCCTTCATTAAGCGTCTCATAGCTATGATTGGGGTAGTTCTCATAGAATTGGTTGGTGTGGTTTTTTTTCTTGTGAAACTTTCGCCCTTTGAGCTCGATGAGGCTGTTGGTTTCGTAGATATAATCCGAGCGGTCGCGGTTGTGTTCAAAGACAAATCGTTCGGGCATGAGCGCTTCGAGCTCGGCTTTGTCTTTTTCCGAAAGAGAATGTATACAAAAGGGGATATTTTGCGCTCGATAATGCGCAATCAGGCTTTCGATTGCCCGCGATTTATCGCCACCACCAACAGGGAAAAAGAGAAATGGGGCTTGGTCGGGATATGTTGTTTCAATACAAAGCGTGCCCGCGATTTCACAGAATTGAATCTTGCGCGAAAAATGCCACAAGAAAAGGTTGGTGAAAGACAAATCGGACACTTCTGGTGGGTATTCTCGCAGATAGGATTCGATGAGCCCCCTATCTGCAAGGGTGAGGGGTTGGAATTGATTCAAACTCTGCCTTTGTGATGATTATATAGGGTTGCCACCGCCATAGGGATTTGTTTTGAGAAATTGTCGGACTTTTTTCATTCTCCCAATCTCATCATTTCCATGCTTGCGCGCTTCGTCGACGATAGCAACACTTTGTTCCAAATAATCATACAACTCTTGTGCTTCTTCTTTGCTGAGTTGTTCCAACGGCGGGAGCGCCTCGAAAGCCTGCAACGCTTTCTCGGCATCTCTGCTCGCAATGGCAACCTTAAACTGCGTTGCCCAATTCATCAGGATGCACCTCTCTCCATGCTTCCAAAAGCCCGCGCACAACGCGCATGACAATGTCGATTTTCGCCGTATCGTTTTCGATGTTTGCTTGTGTGAGCAGCTTGATTTGGTGGGTATAGAGCCCTGTGAGATAGTGGGCGACCTGCCCTCCTCTCTCATAATCAAGCGAGCTAATCAACTCGGCAAAAATATCGGTGATACGATTGATGAAGTGGATTTTTTTCTCAATATCCTCTTCTTCAATGCCCTGCTTTGCCGAAACGGCAAAGCGCAAAATCCCCTCATAGAGCATTTCGACTAATTTGGCAGGAGATTCGACCGAAACAGCACTCTGTGCATACGAACCATAAGCATTTTTTCCTTTAAGCATTGTCCACTCCTTGTGTCATTATTTTATTTTTAGCTATTGTTAGCTATTTCCTGATGATGCGTTAATCATCTGCTGCAATGTCTGCTGCGCTTGCGTCATCTTGCTAATCATCGCATCATACGCGTTCATGCGCGCTCGTGTTGCTTCCATACGCTCATCGAGACGTGATTGTTGGTTTTCCTTGTCTGTCTTGACGCGGTCATAGTCGTCTTTCAGGCTTTGCTCGAACGATTTGAGCGTTGAGTTAGAACCCGTAATCATTTTTTCAATCGCGTCAGAGAATTGCGTAAAGAGCCCGTCAATGGTGGTTTTTGTGCCGCCAATGCGCTCAAACTCGCCTTCAATCACTTCGCCATTCACATCGCGTTTGGCAATCTCGAAGCCGCCCACTGTGAACTCACCGCCCTTGAAAAACGCAATGGCAAGCTCGGGATCTTCTTTGAATTTGTCCTTCAAGGTTTTCTCGTCAATCTTGAGTCGCCCCTCATCATCGAAGCTAAAGCCATAGCTCGAAATGCTCACGCTCAAGCCCGTACCGGCTGTGAAGTTCAGAATGTTTTTGAGAGTCGAGCGAATGCCTGTAATCGCGCTTTCGCCGTTCAAGTTCCCTGCAATTTTGGTTTTTTCGTCATAGCGGGTCTCTTCTTCAATCTTGCTAATCAGCTCATTATAGGTTTTGACGAACTCATCAATGCCCTTGAAAATATCATCATCATCGCGTGTGATACGAATCACGGAATGGTCGGTGCCAGTGTGTTCTTTGGTGAGCTCCACGCTGATTCCGCTCACGACATCATCCACGGTGTTGGTCGAGCGTGAAATCTCGATTCCGTTCCAGCTAAACTTCGCGTCTTGGGCGCGTTGCACATTGGTAATGCCCGCATCTGCCAAAAAGCTTGCGGTAGACATGTGGAAACCACCGGTGATTCCGAGTTTGCTCGCGATGTCGGCATTCTCTTGCGCAGTGTTGTCCGCGTCAAGAATGATTTGCACGTTGCCATAGCCCGCTGTATCGTTCAGAACGAGCCTGCCATCGACAGCTTTCGCTTGGACATTGCCACCGGCGTTGTTAATCTCATCGACAAGCGCGGTGAGATTCTGCTCGGCTGTGTTGCTTGCGCTTGTGATAAGCGAGAGGTCGAGGCGTATGTTACCAACCGCAATCCAACCGCCCACAGCGCCGCCCTTGACGGTTGTGCTGCCTGTGAAGTCATCTGTGCCAGCAGATTTGACGCCCTCTGTGATGCCAAAACGGCTGAAATCGCCAGCGCCATTGCTAATCTCAAAGTCAAGCCCGCGACTATCGTTGATAATGAAGCCTTTGCCGTCATTGACAAGCCCAATATTGAATGTACCATCATCGAGCAAGCCCTTGAGGTCGGGGTCGGCGCTCATCGCGTCTTCGATAGCTTTCACAATCGCCGCAGCGTTGTTTTGCGTTGTGCTGCTTGATGTCGTATTGATATTGATATTGAGTGTTTTATCGTTCCCATTGGCGTCTTTGACGGTGAGGTCAAAGCTGCCATTGAGCGCGCCACCGCCAACGAGTCCGCTTGTTGCTGTGTTGCCAAAATAAATGCGATTCGCCTCGCCTGTGTCTTTGGATTGAATCATGAGCTGATAGGGTTCATTGCCCCCTGTTTTCATGATAATCCCCATCACAGCACCGTCCGTTGTGTCTGTGATTTTTTGGGCAACATCAGCCAATGTCTCGCCTGCCAAGATGTCAATCTGATAATCCTTGCCGTTATGGTTGAACTTCAGACTTGTGTTGCTTGTCGAGAATGTCGAATCGCGACTCTCATATTTTTTGCCAAGCTGTGTGAGGTCGTTTTTGGCGAGCTGATGCACCTCAACGGTGATGTCTTGCACGGGGATACCGGGGCTAATCGTTGCGGTGATTCCCTCGCCTGTCGTGGTCGCCTTGCGTTGGTTATAGGTATCACCATCGGTGAATTTTTTCACATTTGTCTTGAGCTGCTCAATAAGCGTCATAATCTCGGTGAGACTCGTTTGCTTGTCGAGGTTGGTTTGCATTTTTTTGGTGAGAGGCTCGATAATCGTTTCTTCTTGCACCTTTTTGAGGTTGTCAAAGAGCGTGTTGTCGAGGAAGCCGCTTCCAAGCCCCATTACTTGTGTTGTTGCCATAATTTCTCCTTAGATTTAGACCTCTGTATCGAAAATTGCGCTTTGCATCTCGCGAATCGCTACCATCAAGCGCATTGCCTCTTGGCTAGGAATCTGGCGCAAAACCTCGCCATTGTCGATGCGTTTCACTTCGACATACATGGCTTTGATGTCGTCATTGTAGCCAAAAGACGCAGACAGATTGAGCGGATTGTACACCGCATTGAGCTTATCCACGAGCTCTGCAATTCTCTCTTTTGTGTCTTCTTCTACATCGGCTGTTTGCGAAAAAGCTTGAGGGTTTGCCGCATTTTCTTCGACAGAACGACCCAAATCGGCAGATTGCGTTGTGCTGGGCATTTTTGGGACGCTGGGTGCGGGGGTGCTCGATGCGGCTGGCATGGGTGCAATGCTGGGTGCATAGCTGGTTGTGAGTGTTGTTTGTACTGATTCCATAATCTATCCTCCTTGATAGTTTATTATGCCATAATAACATATTCCCTACTATAATCGGCTTAAACACATAAAACTTGAGGATTTTTTATTTTGCGCTAATGAGTTCCAAAGGGTCGAGATGTAGATTTTTTTGCGTAACCTCGAGCATGAGCTTGTTTTCTACCCTGCCAATCACAAAGCCGCGCGTAACTTTCTTGCCCACGCTCACGCCCGTTGCAATCTCATCGAGCTGCGCATAGATGGTGTGCAGATTGTTGGCATGTTTCACGACCACAACCTTCTTGAGCAACGGCACTTCTTTGGCGAAAATCACCTCGCCTGCGAGCATGCTCTTGACTTTCGCATGCGATTCGAGCGGGATAAACGTTACCGATTCGCTGAATGTCTGGAGATTGTAGATGGGGTCATAATAGGGTCCAAACTTGCGCTCGATTTTGTATTTATCGAGCGGCGCAATCGTCTTTGTGCCCGTATATTTTGTCGTGCGTACATTATGGTAAGAGCTGCCCACCTGCCGCACGTCAATCTTTTGAATGCTGCTCGTCTGCGAAGATTGCGACATGTTCTTTTGCGCGAGCTCGCGCTCCTTTTGGCGCGCGTTCCTCTCGCGCTCTTCTTGCTTTTTGATGTTCAGCGTCTCGAGCAGCCGCTGCAGATTCTCGCGCTCTTGCAAGATTTTGTTCAGCTCGTTATTGTAGCGCTTGAGCTGGCTGCTTAGCCCAATCAAAGCCTCTTTTTGCTTTTTGCGCGCATCATCGAGCCCCTTTTGGCGGTTGTTCTCTGATTCTATCAATTCCTTAATCGTGGCAATCTTGTCTTCGACTTGCTTGATTTGAGTGAGAATCTGATTCTGCTGCTCGGTGAGCACATTGATTTTTTGCTTTGAATCCGCACTAAGCGCGCTAAAAATATCCTGCTGAATCATCTCTTCGGGCGAGCTTAGGCTGTATTCTTGGAGCAAGATGACAAACGCGAGCTCTTCGGAAAGATAGCGCACAAGCTCGCTCTCGACTTCTTCGCGCTGCGCTTGCAAAGCGATGTGCTCTTGGTCGAGCTTGCCGAGCTCTTCGACTTTTTGCTTCACAAGCGTTTTGTTGCGCGCCACAAGATTCGAGGAAGTCGAAATTTTCTTGTCCAAATCTTGAATCTGCCTATTATATTTCTCGACCTCGCTGCCGAGCTCTTCGAGGCGATTGTTCAGCGCCTTCTCGCGTTGCAGGCGCTCGCTTAGCCCTTGCGAGGTTTTCTCAATCTCTTTGTCAAAGTTTTGCGCAAACAGCAGCGAAAACAGCAGAATCCAAGCGAGCCTCATGCGTTTTTCCTTTCTTTGGCAATCCTCGCAATCACGACAAAAACCGAGAGGTTGGCGATGAACAGCGCGCACAAAAGCAGCGCGACAAAGTCAAATTCGGGCATGAAGATGCTATTGTCCACGCCGATTTCTTGGAGCAGGCTCACGAGAAATGATTGCACGCTAAGATAGAGGCTGCCCAAGCTCACGACAAGCGCGGCGACCACAGAATCCATCATCGCGAGCCGAAACAGCAAGCCGTTGCGAAACCAGCTCGGCGCGCCAAGAAGCATCATAATCTCGATTCGCTCGCTATGCTCGAAATACCAAATCTCGATTTGCTTTATCATCAACAAAACGCTGACGATGCTAAGAATGATTCCAAACAGCATGATTGTGCCTTTCAGAATCAGCAGCAGGCGGTAGATTCTGTCATGCGCCTTGCTAAAGCTCTCGACACGCTTCACGTCCTTGATGTCTTTGAGCACATCGGTAATCTGCGCGAGGCGCGCTTGGTTGGGGAATTGCGAAAGCATGATGGAATAATAATGTGGCAAGCTGCCCTTCAGACGCTCGAGATTCTCCTCGCTCACCTCGCCCTGAATCTTGCCTATCACGCTCTCGGCATCTATGGGCTCTAGGGATTGAAACTCGCTTATGCGCAGCGCAATCTCATCGCTCCTAAGCTCCCTGCTCGCGGCGATGATAATCGAGTAGCTGTTGCGCAATGTCGCCTCGTATGAATCTTGGATTCGCACGATGCTAAGCACGGCTTGCAGGCTAAAGAGAATCGCGAGCAGCGGAACGATAAGCGACAAATGCCGCTTAAGAGACTTCATAAATCCCTCCCTTGTCGATATGGAGCTGACGGCATTGCATGCCGCCCCAAAGATTGGGAATCTGATGCGCATGCGTTACCACGAGCACGCAAATGCCAAGCTGCTCGTTTGCGCCCTTGAGCAGATTCCAGATGATGTCGCTCGATTGCTCATCGAGGTTGCCTGTGGGCTCATCGGCGAGGATTATCATCGGATTGTGCGCGAGCGCACGCGCCATCGCCACGCGCTGCTGCTCGCCGCCGCTTAGCTCGAGCGGGTAATTGTTTGCCTTGTGCGAAAGCCTGATGTGGTTGAGCAGCTTCTCGGTTTGCGAGCGGCAGAGCTCTTTGGAATAGCCGTTGATAATCATCGGCAGCATGATGTTGCGCTCGACATTCCAATCTTTGATGAGCTTGTAATCCTGAAAAATAATCCCGATGTGCCGCCGCAACTCCTCGATGTCTTGTTCGTCTGGATTCTGCATGTCGATGCCCAGAATCTCGAGCACGCCACCATAGAGCGACATTCCGCCATACAGCGAGCGCAAAAGCGTGCTTTTGCCGCTGCCGCTTGGACCGCTAATGAACACAAACTCTTTCTCGCGAATCTGAAACGAGGCGTTTTTGATGACGGGCTCTTCGCGCTTGTAGCCCAAAAATAGCTTCTCTGCTGCGATGATGACGTCCTTGCTCATCGTTCCCTCCTTTTGAGCCACTCATGCGCCACAAGATTGGACCCAAGCGGCAGTAATGCGGGACAATAGAACGCTGTTGTGCCGCTGATGACCAAAAACACCGTTTGCGGGTAGGCAACGCTCCCAAGACAAAGCGAGAGCACGAGCGCAGATTCTGCGCGATAGAGCGCCGTGATGGCGAGCAAAACGCCGTCTTCGCAATGCCTGCTTGGCGCGAAACCTGCGCCAAAGAGATGCGCAAGATGTGCGACATCATCTGTCGTGAAGCCAAAATGCACGTCGTCTTTTTGCGCGCATTCTTCTTCGCATGCAAAGAGCAAATCCCAAATCTGCTTCTGCTGCCGCAACCAACGCGATTCGTATTTGCTCACGACATCAAGCGCGCGATTCTTGCCAAGCTCGCAATGGCAGCTTGGCAGCCGCAACAGAAGTTCGAGACTCTCGCGGAAATAATCCTCATCATCGGTGCGCAAATGCAGCCTGCCGCCCTTTTGCAAAACGCGGTGCGCGTGGGCGCAAAAGCTTTGCGTGAAAACGCGGCGGTGGCGCTTGGGCCACGGAATCGGAAAATGCAGCGCGATTTCGCTCAAACAATTGCTCGGCAGGCACTCGAGCAGCGCGCGTGCGTCCGCTTTGAGAATCCAGAGATTGTGCAGATTTTGCAGCTCCATCTGCCGCAACACCTGCTCGATAGACGGGCGATGAATCTCGACACCAATGCACAATGTGTCGGGATTATCCGCCGCGAGTTTGAGGATTCTGCGCCCGCTGCCAAAGCCAATCTCGAGCCGCATATCCTTGCCCAGATTCTGCGCCACAAGCGCGCAAAGGGCGCTCACATCGAGCAGATGAGAGCTCTGCATGCTTTTTGGCGCGCGCGTGGCGAGGTTGTCGGCGAGCACGGAATCACAAAATGCCTGCTTGCACACAGCCAAAGCGCCTTGCACGACATGCGTGAGTGTCGGGGCTGTCTGCTTGTGTGCCTTCAGTACAATCTTGCAATCCTTGCGGTAGGCGATGAGAAAAAAGTCGATGTCGCAGAATCGCACCCACAAAAGCTGCGAGCAATCAGACGCGCTCGCAAGGCATGCGAGAAAGGTGTAATCGCCCTGCGCGAAAGGATAGGACATTTGGGGCAGACGTGAAAGCAGCAAGTGTGGCATTAGCGCCCCTCAAGCGTAATGCTCACCGTCTCGCTCGGCGAGCTTTGCAGCCCAAATTTGTCAATCGCAATCACATTATAGAGATATTGCTCGCCCGGCGCGACCTCGTGGTCATAGAAATAGGTGTAGGGAATCGAGATATAACGCTCCTTTTTACCAAAAAAACTGCTCTGCTGCTTGTTGATTGTGTATTGCACGCTGCGCGAATCGCCGACCCAACGCAGAATCACCGAGCCCTTTTCCGTGCCTATGCTTTGGATTGTCGGCGCGGCGGGCGCGGCGAGCGTGCTGCCCTCGATGGCGCTTTTTTGCCTCTCGCTGCGCAGCCCGTCTTTGTCGATTGCGACAACATAATAGCCATAGCGCACGCCGTCAATCTCGCTTGTGTCGGTGTAGCTCGTCTGTGTTGCGGGGACATTTGCGAGCACCTCGCTGCTGATTCCGCCCAAAATCGTGCGCGAGACCTCATAGCTCGCGATGTCGTTTTGCGGGCTCTTCTGCCAGCGAATCGTGATTTTCTTGGGCAAGTCAAACGAGGCAAACACGCCTTGTGGCATAGTCGGAATCGGCTTCGTACGTGCGCTCACAACGGGTGATGGCGTGCTGTGAATGTCGCTTGCGATATAGGCAAACACGCGGTAGAAATATTCTGTCGAATCCTTGAGGTTTGTGTCCAAATATTCCACCTGCAAGCGGTTGGTGATGCGCGCGACCTCGACAAAGTCTTTGCCCTCCGCGCGCTGAATGATGTAGCCCTGCGTGCGCAAGTCTTTGTGCGGACGCCACAAAATCTTGACTTTGCGCGGGTAGTTCCCCACAGCCTGCACATGCGTGGGCGGCGCGAAGTTTTGCGTGGTGATTTGCAAGGGTTGCGTGGCAACGCCCGCCGCGCCGCTCGCGTTTTTCGCAGCGAAGCGATAGAGATAGGTCGTGCTCGGCGTTAGGGGCGAATCGACATAGTGTGTCGTGAAGCGCGAATTAAGAGAATCGATGAGCGTGTAGTTTTGCTCGGCAAGCGTCTTGCGGTAGATATTGTAGCCCGCGACTTCGGGGCTGTTCGCAAAGCTCTTCCACTCAAACGCGATGCTGTCAATATCGACCAAATATTGCACCTCGCCCATTTCGGGCAATGTCAAATCACTCTGTGCCGCTGGCGTGCAGCCTTTCATCAAGAATCCCAAAAGCAGCAATGATAGAGCCATGCCCCAAGACCTCATCTATCCTCTCCCTATCATAATTTTGCGAAAGGTATCTTAACATATCTAAGAAAAGAGGCGCTTTAAGAATCAAACTTTCTTGCGTTTTTGGGTGTGTGAGATAGAGCATGTAGGCATGCAGCATGATTCTATCCTGATAGCCCCCGCGATAGCCATAGAGCCTATCGCCCAAGATGTGCCGCCCGAGATTCTCGAGGTGGCAGCGAATCTGGTGCGTGCGCCCCGTCTTGAGCTTGGCAGCGACAAGCGCGGAATCACCGCGCAAGGAGAGCGCGAGATTGACAAACAGGCTTTGCGAAAAGCGCCCCTTGCCTTGCGGCACTTTGCCCATCTTGAGCCGATTGTGCGAAGAGCGCGCCATATCGCATGCAAAAATCGTATCCTCGCGCAGCTCCCTATCGACAATCGCGAGATAATAGCGCCCGAGCACGCGGCTTTGGAGCTGTGCGCTTAGCGCGCTGTGCGTGGCGTTGTCTTTGGCAATCACAATCGCGCCGCTCGTTTGTTTGTCGAGCCTATGCACGATTCCGTGCCGATTCTCGCCCGCAAGAGTCGAGAGACAATAGCCCTTTTGGGCGAGCCAATCGCAAAGTGTCGGTTCGCGCACGCTCGGCGCGCCGTGCACAACGAGCATGGGTGGCTTGTTCAGCACGAGCAGGCAGTCGTCCTCGTAGAGAATGGGCACATCGAGCGTCATTTCTTGCGTTTGCTGTGGCTTGGCTTGCTGCTTGCAGACGCGCAGCTCCTCGCCACCGCAAAGCTTCCAAGACGCGTTGCGCGCGATTCCATTCACCGTTACCGCGCCTGCTTTGAGCAATTGCGCCGCCTGATTGCGGCTCGTGCAAAGCAGCTCGGCAAGGACAGAATCGAGCCGCCCCGCGCGCGTGTTGTGGAATGTCTCTTGCATTCTATCCCTTATTTTGCGCATTTTACGCGCCCTCGAATGACGCGCCGAATCGCCGCGCACCATTGCGCGCATTGGCGCGGTATTCTAGCATGTCAATCCTTTGTGTGTCAGCCGCTTTTGAGATTTTTCGCGCTTCGTGTTTGGATATTTTGTATGTGCTATTTTCTGTCGTTACGAGCGAAGCGAAGCAATCAAGCGTGTTGAATGCTTGATACGTCGTTGTCTCTTGTCATTGCGAGAGGCGCTAGCCTCGTGGCAATCAACCGTATACAAAGCTAGAATCATGAGGTTTCCTTGCCTGTTGGTTGCCACGCTCGCCCAATGGGCTCGCTCGCAATGACGCAAAAATAATGCAAAGCGATAATCTTGTGTCATTGCGAGCGAAGCGAAGCAATCAACCGTATCGGGATTCCTTGCTCGTTGATTGCCGCGCGTCCTAACGGACGCTCGCAATGACAGATAGGTAGCTTCTGTAGAATCACTAGAAAAAGCGCGCGCAAAGCTATGGCGAAGCCACAGCACAGCGCCGCTTT
>JAAVGZ010000025.1 GCA_014799985.1 Helicobacter sp. | reverse complement strand
TCCGTTCCAAGCCCATTGTCTTTTGCCTTGAGAAGCCGAATCTCCTCGAGATGATTGCAATCAATCATGAATGGCGAATGCGTGCTCACGATAAAAAGAATGCCTCTTTTTTGTGCGAGTTCTTTTAAATATTTGCGTAATCTCATTTGAATTGAGCCGCTCAAAGATTTTTCGACATCGTCAATCAACACAATATCGCCCTTTTCCAAGCCATCGATTTGTTGGGCGAAGCTAAAGACAAAGTCAAAGAGCCTCTTAAATCCGCTTCCTTGTTCTTCGAGCGACAATGCTTGCTCGCCCTTGTAAATCTCGAGCGCGAATTTATCGGTGTCGATATTGAGCTCGAATCGATAGCTTTCTCCGCCATCTTGCATGCCATATAATGCGTTAAAATCTTGGTTAATCTGCATGAGCTTTTTCGTGATTCCGCCCCCAAAAAGTTTCGATTCCTTAATCTTGTCGGGCGTTGTTGAAAGGTCTTTATTGTAAAATTGTGTTTCATCATAAAACACAATTTTTGGAATGTGGAGTTGTTCGCGCTCTGTGTCCGAAATATCTTGGACTTGATGGCTTGACAGGGAAACATACGTACTGCCTTGCAATATCGCATTCCCAACAAAATATTTTTGTTGCAGATTTTGATTCTCGTCAAGACAAATAGCGAGGCGATTTTCTTTAAAAGCCGATGATTGAATGGGTTGTGAAGTGTCGTTGATATAATCGGCAAAATTTTGCTTTACATTGAACGATTCATACCCAACAACAAAGGGGCAATGCAATTGTTTCGATTCTTTAGTTTTCAGTTCACCGACTGGATAGTCATTGTCATTTTTGAGCGGCTCTATTGTGCATCGCATAAATCTACCACCACCAGAAGTGTCTTTGAGCAGTAGTTTGATGGGCTTGCTAGGCTCTTTCTTTTCTTTTGGATAAATATAAACCTCGCAGCTATCAAAATCATCTTGCAATTTTGCAAGATGTTCGTCCAAATCAAATTCTCCTGTCTGTTCTTTGTTCGCCATTCCGCTTTTGAACGCAATATCTTTGCGATATTGCAAATAGTAGGCGGGCTTTCCTTGATACGCAAATGCAATGCTAGGCAAAAGGCTTTGCGACTTAGGAATATCGTCTTGTGATAAAAGATTTAGCCCTTTGAGATTTTGCGAACCATTCAAAGACAAATACGAATTTCTGAATTTCTCCAAAGCTTTCAATAGATTGCTTTTGCCTGAATTGTGTTTGCCGAGGAGAATTGTTAATCCTCCAAACTTTCCTTCAATCTCTGATAAACGCAAAAATATTCCTTGCTCTTTATCGTTTTTGCATATACCAAGATTCCTAAAGTTACGAATTGCGAAACCGTGAGTTTTCATTTATTTTCCTTTATGATTAAGATTGTCCCAAAGGGAGTGCTCATAGCACAAGCAAGAGGAATGGATTGATAAAATCACCCCATGCCCCTGCTTGCAACCAGTTTTAACTGGTATATAACATGAACGCATTTGCAGCATTCATGCTTGTAGGCTTACGGCAGAAAATTCTGCAGTGCCTCTAGCAAATTTGGTGGTAACCAAGTTGTTATCTTTCTCAACGTCGTTGATAATTGATAGAGCAACCTTACTTTTTTCAGCCAAGATTTCGGCATCAAAAGCAACAAGGGGTTCAAAACCCACCATAAAACCTCGTAAGGCTGTAAGCCCAGTAGCGCAAAAGGATTCATGTTTTGCCTCCTTATTTAAAATTGCGCACTACACTTGTACCCAATAAAGTTAAAGTACAAGCGGAGAGTGTAGGACTACACCCTCCGCAAGCACTTTATTGCTTACACCCCAACAAGGCTGCAAATAACCCTTACAATAGATTGTGATAGAACACTTGAACGCTTACGTTCAACATGCCCCCATAGAGGGGGGCACAAATACAAGAATCTGCCCAGCAGATTTTGCTTGCCCTGTATGGATAAGCTTCCTTATCTGCAAAGCAGTTTCAGAATGCCAATCCACGCAAAGCAGAGGCGCAATCTCGCCCCGTCCTTGCGAGCGAGCGGCGCGAGCGAAGCAATCAACGATTCGGGGCAACCCCACACGTTTGATTGCCGCGCGTTCGTGCGAACGCTCGCAATGACCCACCCCCTTATTCCCTCTCCGCAAGGGAGGGGGAGAGGAGCGCCCCCATAGGCACACAAAAGCGCATATCCCCCGCGGGGGGCGGGGGGGGGGCTGCCCCGCACAGAACCTGCGAGAATCCCGCACGATTCCATGCCAAGCAAGAGAATCCACCCTACGCCAACAAAGTCGTAATATCGGTAATGCCGCCAACGCCAGCGAGCTTGATGACGAGGTCATCGGTTGTGCTGCCGTTGGTTGCGCCGGTGGCGACAACATAGAAATCGCCCTCATGCGCGAACCCAGCGACCTTGTTGATAGCGATGTTGTTGGTCGCAACATACAGCTTTTGCTCGAGCGAGATAGCCGCATCGACTGCCGCGCCGCTCGCATCGCTTGCGCCGAAGTTGATAATGCCATTCGCGGCGCTCGCGGTGAGCGTGTTGCCGTTCGCATCGACATAGATTCCGCCACCATCGAGCACGGTGCTCACATTGCCGCTAAGCGCTTGCTCGTCTCCGTAGTAGCTGCCGTTGCCCATCTTGAGTCGCAATCCATCGTTAGCGACATCGAAATTCGTAATCGTATCGAGCGCGCCGGTGTTTGCGGCAATCACGGTCGCAGCGTTCGCGCCGCCCGCGTTGCCCACAGAGAATGTTACATAGCTATCGGCATTAGGTGCACTACCATCAGAGCCTTGCTGCGCGGTGTATTGGCTGATTCCGAGCGTATCGACACCAATCGTGCCAGTGCCTGTTACCTTCGCTTCGGCAGCCGCAGTGATGCTTTGGCTCGTTGTGCCGCGAATAATGAGCGTGCTGTTGTCCGCGCCGCTAAAGCCATAGAGAACCTCGCTTTCGACAATCTTGCCGTTTGTGTCAAACGCGCCGAGAATCACAGCGCCATCGAAGCTATCATCGCTAGTGAGCGTGAATGCCCTCGCGACATCGCCCGCGCTTAGGTCTTTGGTCGCCACGACTGTTTTGTCGTTGAACGTATAGCTCTGCCCCGCCTTGAGTGCGCCGAATGTTACGCTAATCTCGCCATTGGTTGCGCCCTCAAATGCCGAAATTGTCGCAGTGCCTGTAAGGGGCGCGGCGTCTCCGGTGGTTTGGGTGAGCGTAATCGTGCCGCTCTTGAGCGCGGCTTTTTGCTCGGCGGTTGCGCCAGAATCGAGCTGAACAATAACGCTAGACCCGCTAAGGTCATACTCGAGCCCCGCAGCGAGCGCGAACAACTCTTTGTAGGTGTTTGCGTTGCTTGCGCTATACGCAGCGCCATTGACATTCACGACAGGTGCGGGGGTTGCGGCTGGGTCAGCGCCTTCGGCGAGCGCGAAGAAGCTTGCGTCCATCATGCCATCGGTGAGCAGCTTATGCACCTGTGTGGCGGCGGCAGTTGCGGTGATGCCCGCGCCGGTGATGGTAACGGTGTTGGTTGTGTCGCCGTTGTCAATCGTGAATGTTGTTGTCTCAATCCTCGCAGGCTCGGCAGCATCGGGGACAATCGTTCCGCTTAGCGTTTGGTTGCCAAAGGCTTGAGAGGTAACGAGTTTGACGGTGTGCTCGGCTGTCCAAAGGCTAGCGCTAGCAGTGCCAAACTTGAATCCATTAATCAAAGGCCACGAACCATCGAGCTCGGCTTTGATTCCAAGCCCTTTGGTGAGCAAGCCACCAAACGAGACGCCGACATCTTCGGTTTTGCCATCGGCAGAGACGATTTTATAATACACATTCGCACTCGCTGCGCTGCTATCGAGGTTGGTTGCGCTGCCGCTCCAGCTTGTGCCGTTCCATTTGCCATAGTCAAACGCTGTCGCTGCGCTTCCGTTTGCGCTGCCCATGTTGAACAATGCCACCAATGTTGTGGTATCAAATGCGAAGTCTGCATCTGTTTTGTTGATAATCTGCAATTTGTAGGTTTGCCCATCAACGGTCAAAGACGCGACATCTTCGTATTTCGTGCCGTTTGCCTTGAGGCTCACTGTGCTAAACGCTGCGGGCTCGCCCTGCTCGATATGCGCACCAACACCAGCGGGGAGCGTAATGTCGTTGGTTGTGCCGCCAAGGTCGATAGTGCCGCTGATTCCGAGCTTTTTGAGGTTGTCGGTGTTGGCATTGATATTGGTAGTTATTGTGCCATTGGGTACAAACTTGATTCCGAGCGCTGCGAAGTTGACGGTGTCGAAGCCGGGAGAGCCAGAAGCTCCGTTATTTGTAATCGACCATGTAATTGCCAAATCATTTGACCCGTCATTAATCGAAATCCCACCGCCGCTTGTAGCTGCGCCGTTGAGAATGCCAAGCAATGTGGCTTGAGGAATATCAACAGCTGCCCCAGCAGATTGGTCTGCTGTGAATGTAAGCGTAAAGTTTTGCGCATTGCCTTCAGCATCGGGGAGGCTGAATGTGAAGCTGCCGCTTGTAGAGCCATTTGCAATGCTAGCTTTGGTAGCTGTGTAGTCCAAGAATGTAGTAGGAGTAGCAGCTGTGCCAAACCCGCTCGCTGCGATATACTCTTTGCCCACTGCGCCAATGGTTGAGAAGCCGAGAGTGGCGCTCGCAACGCTTGCGTCAACGTCGGCGTGGCTTGTCTTGATGGTCGCGGTGATGTCGGCGGGCACATCGCTATTGCCGTTGCCATCGAATGTGAGGCTCAAATCGCGAATGTTGCGATTGAGCGTGCTTGTGAAGGTGAGTGCGCCGCCGCTCGCTGCCACGGTCGCGCCCGCCCAATCACCTTTGAGGCTCGCAAAGTTGCCTGTAACGCTAAACTTGTCTTGCAAGCTCGCATCGAGAGCGCCGTTTTGGGCGTATTGCGCGATTGCCTGTGCGATGTCTGTGGCGCGGTAAACATCTGTGCTGATGTTGGTAATCGTGAGCCCGTCAATGCTGAAGCTTTGGTTGTTCGCGAGGCGGAGGTTGCCAAGGTCGAGGACATGCACTTCGGGATTTGCGGCGGAGCCTTCGCCACCAGCGGCAAACTCGATGATGTCGTGGTTCGCACCCGCAACGAGTGTGATGTTGTCTTGCCCTTTGCTTGTGGTAATCACGATGCCTTCGTCAAGTGGATTGCTGACAAGGAGGTTGCTGATGTTGAG
>JAAVGZ010000024.1 GCA_014799985.1 Helicobacter sp. | reverse complement strand
GCCGTCTTTAAGCGGGGAGGTGGTAGGATTGCTGGCATTAGAAGTAGGCGATGCTTTCAGGAACGGAGAAGCAATCGAGCCTTGCTCGGTTGGTATGTGGGGTGCGATTCCCCTCCCTACTTCTACATAGTTTGCGCTATGCAAACTGTCTGCGTCTGCCCGCTTCATTGTTACGATATAATTCCCCAAAATATCTTTATTGAAATGAATAAAACCGAGTTGATTGCTATCAATTCCATAATCTCTCAATGGCTTAATAATAAAGAAATTTCGATGTGATTTATCATAAAATCCCCCTTGCGCATTGTTGATGATATTTGGAATATCTTTCACAAATGCTTCGGGTAAGTCTTGGTTATAGGTAACCTTTCTGCTTTCTCGCGCGTGCGATATGCTTTGTTTGGTAAAAAATACCGCTTGTTTTTCGATTCCAAAGAGCTTGCTAAAAGTCTCGTTGAAATGAGCAATCTTGATAAAGGGCAATGTTTTGCTGATTTGTTGCTTATCCCCACTCCACATTGCCCTATAATAAGCCTCGTATTGTTGCTGTGTGGCTGTTGGGGCATTGATTGCAGCAGCCTTGAGCTTGTGCATTGTTTTGAGGTCAATGGGCATGTTGGGTTTGAGGCTCATCTGTGTGTTGCCCTGCATATCGCGCATAGCCGCATATTGTGCAAATTCTTTTTCTTTTAGTTTAATGCTTTCTAGCATATTTCCTAGCGGGCTTTCGCCAGAAATGCGATTGAGATAAGCGAGATTATCCCAAAGCGTTATTTTAAATTCATCACCAAAAATATTTTCTCCATGATTTTGTTCTTTGCCAAATTGTTTCAAGATTCCATAGAGAGCCTCGCTTGGATTTGTACGTGTCAATAATTTGCCAAGCGCACACGCAATCATGTTGCCTTTAAGCTGCTCGAAATAATCAATCGGTGGCTCGCTTAGTCGCGAAAGTCGGTAGAGATTCTCTTCGCTTGTCAATAGAATATGCTTTGCCTCTTCTTCGATATATTTCTTAATTTGTGGATATGTTTTACCCTTTTGTGCGCGGATTGCATTGAGTGTGCTATGGAGATAGGGAACAATATCAATAGCGCTTGCATTTTGGCTGATTCTGTTTAAATAGAGCGCGCCTGCATTATCACGCAACATCGTGTGAATGGCGCTTGCCGTACGTGCATCATCAAGCGCAAGCGAATCGAGACGTTTCAAAAATCCATGTTGCCCGCTTTGAAGCAAGGAATGCAACAATACAGAGTTGGCACGTTCATTATCAAGCGGCATCTTTAGAGCACCCGCAACGAGGTTTTTCATTCGCGTAACATCGCTAGCCTCATCAAAATCTGGTCGTATCACAACATTTTTGTTGCCAAGAAAATCGCCAAGATTCTGTGCATATTTTGCATCTTCTGCAATCTCTTTTTCAAAAAAGTTATTCTCGCGCCCCACATTGCTTGCCTTTGCAAGATTCTCACGTTCCTCTTTGTTGTATCGTGGGTCAAGCACACGCACAATAAGCTCGCCATTATTTAGCTTGATTCCATATTTATCTTGCACTGCTTTGGCATATTTGTCAAATTGCTCGGGGCTAAAACTCTTCAAGGCTTCCATGCGATGATTTCCAACCAAAACAATCCCGCTATTATCAACAACGGGGATTCCATTAAAATCCCCACTACGTTCAAACATCAGCATTGGGTCGAAATGGTCGCGGATTTTATGAATTACATGGTCTTGCTTTTGCGTGCGGAATTGCCCACCAACATTTTCTTCAAAACTCGGCTTGAGCTTGTCTGCTTGCACGATTTGTATCGTTGCATGGTAGCCCCTATCATTGTTGATATACACATTCGTTTCGCCAATTGCTCGCCCCAAAGACGTTGCATTCTCTGCATTTTCTAAACTATTATTAAGGTTTGATGTGGTAGGATTCGCATTGTCTGTTAATGAACGTGCGTTTGCACCAGGCGTGCTTTGGGCTCGAGCAATTTCGGGCGATAAAGGTGTGGAGGGGGGTGCCGACTCCACCATTGGCAGGTATTGCTCTCCCAAGAGCTTTTCATGTTCTTTTTGCCCTTTTGAAGTTTTTGTAATGTGTGCAACAACATTATAGGGCTCACCATCTTTAACTACTCCAAGCTTTGCAAGGTTTCCATCTTCTAAAAACTTACCCATCAATGCAATATCGGGGCGATTATTACGATAAAAGAACGTTGGATTTTTGACTTCTCGAATGAGCCGATAGACATCGCTTGGTTTATTAAACATTTCGGGGTGTTTTTTGGCAAGAGTATAAAGATTTGCGATAATCTCTTTATTGGGATTTATGCCCGCTGCATTCTTAACCCATTGTTCAAACTCAATTGGGACATTGTAATTTGTGATTGTTTCGCCCGATTTACCCATAACAAAGTTGGGCTGCGATTCTGCCCTTTGCGCATTCATCGCCCGCGCAATCGCGTCATCGTCCGCGTTTGTCGCGCCAACGATAGGGTCAACCTTGATATTGCCCGCATCATCGATTGTGCTATTGAGAAGCCCAGCCTTTGGCGCATTGCCCCAGCCATAGCCATTGAAGTGCCCCAAAACCGAAGCGCCAGCAGCGCCAAGAAGCCCGCCAGCCCCCGCGCCAAGTGCCGCGCCACCAAGTGCCTGCTGCCAGCTTTGGTCGGAATCGAGCAGCGAGGTGAGCCCACCACCAAGCGCACCAAAGCCCGCGCCACGCAACGCATTGCCCGCAATCCCCGCGCCAAGCTTGATTTGCCCAGCGGGTAGAACCATCTCGGGCACAATTGTCCCTAAGCCATAAGCAAGGTTGCTAAACCCACTATCGCCACGATTCATATCGTGGTTGATGCGGATTTGGCGCTTGACGTGAAGCTGTTGTCATGGGCGAGGACGCAATCGCGCTTGATATTAAGAAGATTCTCATACGTGAGAAAGAATATCTTGCCTACAAACAACAACGAGAGCTAACAGAACAACAGCTCGAGCAGCTCGCGTTTAGAAACGAGCTCCTTAGCACAGAGGACGGCAGGAATGCGTTGCAGTTTGCTATGCAAACAAAGATGTATGGCACACAAAGCGAACAAAACATCGCCAAAGAGATTCTCGCAAAGCAGGGATATTATCTCAACTATGACGGCGCGCTAAGTCTCATCGAGGGCAAGACAAAGCCACAAAACCCCATCGATGTTTTATCGAAAAATGCCGAGATGATGTTTGGGACAGATACGCCCTTTATGCAGCAAATGAAAGAGGGCTTTGCAAGCGACATCAACAAAAAATGGTGGATTGTGCCTCGTGGGAAGCATTCGGTTGTGGAATATGCCAAAGAGATAGACCCAAGCTTGGTGAGCTTTGAGCGCGCCGATGTGGGGAGTTGGTATGCCGATGTGCAAGGAATTGTGCATAAAGTCGCGCTCAAAAAGCAAGACACATTGATGATAGAGCATTATGCGAGCAATGAGATTCCGCCCGCAAAAACGTGGATATTTCATAACGAGAATCAAATCACACATTTAATGCAGGCATACAACGGCGACGTGCTATTGATAGACACGCTCAACAAAGACAACACACGCACAATCCTCGCCAAGAACAAAGACACGATAACCAAAACAAGCATTGACGCAAGCGGCAACGCAACAACGACACACGAGGAAGCAGGCAAGAATGTTGAGCTTTTTAGCAAGTTTTTGCAAGAAAGCGAGGGGATAGAAACAGCGGGAAAAAAGGAAGCAGATGTTGTTGCAAAAGAATCGCAAAGGCTACAAGAAATAGCGGAGGATTTTAAAGGGAGATTTCCAAATCTTTCTAGTCAAGAGATGTTAGAGGGTATCTCCAACACAATTGCAACGCGATTTCCAAACCTTGATTCCAAGAGTGCCATTGACGCATGGTTGTTGTCGCGCGATATTTTAGAAGATTCGCAACACTTTGGAGAAAAGAAAGGGGCTATCAAATTAACATCGGAACGGCACAAACTCGAGAAGCTTTTAAAGATTGAGCCCATTACAGAATTTGGCACAAACTATGCCGAGTTTTACCATAGCGGAACGGGCGCAATCCAAAAAGTCATGCAAGAAAAACAAGGGCAAGTCGCGGGCGCATTCTATCGCGAGGATTTGGGGGATATTACGATAACGTGGGGCGAGGTTACAGACGCAGACAAGCACAAAGGATATGGACTTGCGCATATCTTAGATAAGCACCCTAATATGAATCTTGAATTGTTAAATGAAGCAATTCAAAAAGGAACAATCGCTAAAACGCACAATGGTTACAATATTTCTTATAATGGATACCGTGTAGGAATTAATCAGGGCTGGAATGTTAACGGAGAAAAAATACATTCCGACCATGCATGGGTTGTTACTGCATTTGAGAAGGAGAAGCAAGGTAGCAACTCTGCTTCCAATCACACAGCGGAGACTCTCGCTGCAACTCCTCAAGACAATTCTACCCCACCAAACATTAAAAACACATTAGAAAATGGAGATGTTCAACTTGACAACCCACCCCCCGCCCCCTCCGCAAGGGAGGGGGAGAAAGGGAAGCCCCGCGAGGAGGGGGAGAATGTGGGCGCGGAATCGAGCGCACATCATATCAGTGCGACTGAAGTCGCACCCCCAAAGCATGCCGAGCAAGCGGCAGCCAAAGCCGATGAGCCACAAGCAACAAGTGCCGAGCGCCCCGACAATGCGATGTCGCAAACGACAAATGATGTCGATTCGCAATCTCCCTCGAGCTTCTTTGTCTCGCAAGACTTTGGCGAGGCTCTTGGTTTGCGGAGTGGGAAGCAGCGTTTGGCTGATAATCTCGAGGCTTTGCGCACACTCGGTGAGCTCGCAGGGGGCGTGCCTTTGAATGCGGAACGTCAGCAGAGCCTCGCGAAATATAGCGGCTTTGGGGGGCTTATGGTCAAAGATGTCGAGGCTTTGCGCCAACTCTTGCTGCCCATTGCCGAGAAGGACGCGTTTGTGCAACACGCATTGTTGGGAAAGGGAATCTATGACGCGCATCATCGAGCAGACATTCTGTATAGCCAAATCGCCGCAAATGCCGACAATAGCTACTACACGCCGCATTCTGTCATCTCGGCGATTTGGGAACATCTGGGCTTTGTGAGAGGGCGCGTGCTCGAGCCCTCAATGGGAATTGGCAATTTCTTTACCTCCATGCCCGCCGCCCTTTCATATCGCACCCAAAAGGTTGGTGTCGAAATCGACCCGATAGCCGCAGCGATTGGCAAACAGCTAAGCCCCGATGTCGATGTGCAGGCAAAAAGCTTTTATGATTTTAATAGCGATGTGGGATTTGACCTAGTCATCGGCAACCCGCCCTATGGCGAACATCTGAAAGATTTTATCCTCAAGTCCGTTGATTCTGCCAAAGAGAATGGAATCATTGTGCAGGTTGTGAGCAATGCGTTTTTGGACAACGCGGCGAGCCGCGATGTGCGCACAGCCATTGCCCAAAAAGCCGAGCTTCTTGGCGCTGTGCGTCTGCCAAGCAAGACATTCAGCGGCACAGATATTGCGACAGATATTGTCGTGTTTCAGAAGCGCAGCAACAGAAATAATAGCATAGATTGGCGAGGCGCAAAGACCTACAAAGAAGATTCCGAACTCACGCTCAATAATTATTACCACGAGAATCCCGAGCACATCTTGGGCGAACTCGTTGTTGGGAACACGCAATATGGGCAACGATGGATTGTGAAACAAGGCGATGACATCGAGGGCGCGTTACATGAGAAGCTTGCCGCGATATTGAGCAGGCGCGAAAACGAGAGCGATTCGATTATGGCGCGCGAGAGTGATGTGCAAGAGATGTATTTCTCCCACGCAGTCGATGTGAATATCCCCAACACATTCTTTCTCGCAGGCGACACAATCTTTCAGGCGCAAAAGAATGCAGAACCAATCCCCGTTGATTTCTTGCAAAGAGTGCAAGGCAACGGCGCGAGCTTTGAGACGCTCAACAAATCGGCACAAACGCGGCGCACAAACGAGGCGAAAAAAGCAGAGAGTATGGCAAGAGATTATCTAGCGTTGCGCGATTCGCTTCTTGCCTTGCGCAGCAGCGAGGCGCTCAAGACAACAAGCGAAGAAACCTTGCAATCTTTGCGCCAAACGTTGAATGCAAATTATGATTCCTTTGTCAAAAAGTTTGGCAAAGTCTCCGAAAATGCGTTGCTCAAAAAAGTCTTTGCGCAAGACCCTAGCTTTAGTTCCGTTGCAGATTTAGACGCACGAGGCAGACATCAAATCCTTGATTCGCGCGTGATTTTCCCCTATCAAATCCCGACAAAGGCAAAGGATATTCAAGACGCAATCGCAATCAGCAAGGGCTATGCGGGCACGATTAGCGCAGATTATATCAACGCGCTTTTGGGCGATAGATACGCCGTGCAAAAGGCGCTCGAAAGCGGCGAGCTTTTTGCAGACGCCAAAGGCAATCTTTTCACCAAAGACGCATTCATTGTCGGCGATTTGGGCGCGAGGATTGATAGTTTCAAACAGCTCAAAGAACTCAACCCCCAACAAAAGAAAGCGCTCGAAACGCTCGAGGCAGCGCTGCCCGAGCCTTTGGACATTCATGAGATTTATTACCACCCAAGCAGCAGCTTTATCCCCAAAGAGGCGATGTTGGGATTCTTCGATTCACTTGGTGTGAAAGCCACATATTACAAGCCCACAAATAGCTTCATCATCGATTCTAAAAGCGGTTCGCATACATTCCAGACGGCATATAGCGCGATAACAGAGAACATGGAACACAGCGCTACTGCCGTGCTTGAATCGCTGCTCAAAAACAAGCCATTGCGCTTTAGTAAGCAGGTTGCTGGAGTGAAACAAAGCTACCCCGAACAATTTGCGGCAAACAAAATGGCGCAAGAGAAATTGCTTGAAACATTTTATAATTATATGCAAAAAAATCATGCCAAAGACATCGCCGATTCGTATAATCACAAATTCCGCCGCATTGTCGCAAACGACTTTCAAGACGAGCCCATTTTATATGGCGCAAATCCCGACATCACGCTTCACCCGCACCAAAAGTCTGCCGTAGCGTTCGCAACCTCTTTGCAAAATGTGCTGCTCGACCATTCTGTGGGCGCGGGCAAGACATTCGAGATGATAGCCATTGCGTCCGAGTGGAAACGTCTTGGAATCTCAAAAAATCCCTTGTTTGTCGTGCCTAATCATTTGGTAGAGCAATGGGCAAAGAGCTTTACACAGCTCTACCCCGCCTCGCGCGTGCTCACAATTCCCACAAACGAGGTTGAGCGCAAGAGAACGCTTGCGATGTTGGCAAACGGGGGCAACGACTTTGACGCTGTGATTATGCCGCATAGCACATTCGATAGCATTCATCTTTCTAATGAAAAGAGCGCCAAATATGTCTATGAGGAAATCCAAGAGCTCGAGCAGTTTGAGAAAGAAATCAGGCGACAAAGAAGCAAAGACCCACTCACCAAAGCAGAGCAAAAGAGGCTCGAAAAAAGCATTGCGAAAAAGAAAATCGCCTTGCAACAAAAGTACGACAAGCTACTCGAAACACAGGGCGCAAAAGAGGATAGCATTGCGTTTGAGGAACTCGGATTCGATTCGCTGTTTGTCGATGAGGCGCATGCGTATAAGAATCTCGGATTCCTAAGCGCCAATCGCAATATTCGAGGAATGGGCAACTCCGTTGGCAGCCAAAAGGCGCTCAACCTCTTGCACAAAGTCAAGAGCATGCAAGAGCGCGAGCAACGCATTGTGTTTGCGACAGGCACGCCGCTCGTGAATAGCGTGAGCGAAGTCTATACATGGCAGCGATTCCTTGCGCCGCAGTTTCTCAAGGACAATAAAATCGCCACGTTTGATAGGTGGGTTAGTCTCTTTGGAGAGGTGAGCAGCGAGCTTGAGCGCACACCTGTGGGGACATACAAGGACATCATGCGCTTGCGCAGCTTCAGAAACACAAGCGAGCTAAGCGCGCTCTATCGGCAGTTTGCGCATTATGTCGATGTGTCCCAAACGCATATCAAGCGCCCCAATGTCGAGCAAGTGAGCATTCAATGCCCAAGCAGCCCGCAACAAAAGGAATACATGCAACATCTGCTCAAACGTTACGAGGCGCTTAGCGAAGATGAGGCAATCGAAGGATTTCCTAACGATAATTTCTTAAACATCACGACTGACGGAATCAACGCCGCGCTTGATTATCGCATTATCGACAAAGGCGCAGAGGACTTTAGCGAAAGCAAAATCAACCGCGCCACGAGCGAAATGCTCAAGCTCTACAAAGAGAGCAGCAAAGACTTGGGAACGCAGCTTGTGTTTATCGATAGAAGCACGCCAAAGCCAAAGCGAGGAATCCGCGATGAAATCAAGAATCTCTTCGAGGAATACTACCATGCAAAAGACGAGAAAATCGAAGAAGCCCTCGCCCAAAAGCTCGAGGAAATGGCAGAGAAACATCATTATGACAACATCGATTCCATGCGCAATGCCGTTTATAATGATTTTAGCGTCTATGAGGATATGCGCGATAAATTGATAAAGGCAGGGATTGCCAAAGACGAGATTGCGTTTATCCACGACTACACCACAGACGCACAAAAGGCACAACTCTTTGCGGACGTGAATGCGGGCAAGATTCGATTCCTCTTTGGCAGCACGAAAAAGATGGGCGCGGGAATGAATGTGCAAGAACGCATTGTTGGATTGCACCATATTGACGCGGCTTGGAATCCTGCCGACATGGAACAACGAGACGGCAGGGCGATTCGACAAGGAAACATTCTCGCCGAAAAATACGCGGATTTTAAAATCAAGGTCTTTCGCTATGTAACCGAGAATAGTTGCGATGCTGTGTATTATAGCAAGCTCGAGCAAAAGGCGACAAGCATTAAGAACTTTAGAAGCGGGCATGCGCAAAAGGAGGAGATGAGTGATGATGTGATTCTGACACTCGAGGAACTCAAGGCGCTTGCAACGGGCGACACGAGAGAGCTCGAAAAGGCGAGCCTCAATAAGGAATTGCAGAATGTGCAATACCAGCTCAACGCGCTCAAGAGTGCAAATACATTCCAAGAGATAGAGAGGCAAGCCCGCACAAAGGACATCAAGATTTTGCCCCAAGAGATTGCGAATCTCAAGGACGATTTAGAGATTGCCAAACAACGAAAAATCCGCAAATTGAGCGAAAGCGAGAAAGAATCGTTGCGCAATCTCGAGATTGTCCCCGACAACAAAGAGCCGCTCTTTAGGCTCGATAATTATGATGTCTTCTTAGAGAAATCACCACGAGGAATCTATACTCTAAGCGCTATCTCGGACAATGGAAACGAGATTGTGTTGCTCAAGCAAAGCGAGCCGCCCAAGAATCTCACGCATTATGCGCAAAAGCTCATAGACGAAAGCGGCGCGGCAAAGATTGAAACACGTATTGCCAAGAAAGAAGCCGAGCTCAAAAGCGCACGCGAGAAGCTACAAAGCATTGAGCAAAGCACAACGGGCAAAGAGATTGCCACGCTCGAGGCAAAAGAGAAAGAACTCAACAACAAGATTGCAAAACTCATCAAAGAAATGAGCGCACAGCCAAAGAATGCAACAAAGGAGGAGATAGAGACACTCGAGAATGGGGCAGAGGGCAATGCGGCTGCTGCCGCAAAGAATGCAGAAGCGGAATCGGAAAAAATAAAAGAAATAGCAGAGGCATATAAAAAGAAGTGCCCAGAATGTTTGAAAGACCCAAACTTTATTGGCTTAGAAGCCGCAGCCAAGAAAATGGCAATACGATTCCCAACCCTTGATTCCAAAACCGCTGTTGAAGCACAAACGTTGACAGCGGATATTATGAGGCGTTCGTTATGGCATTCTGAAGAAGAATTGGGTAGATTTAATGTTCCAGAAGAAAGACGCAATCTCGAACAGCTTCTAAAGATTGAGCCCATTGCAGAATTTGGCACAAACTATGCCGAATATTATGGCTTAGGGGCTGAATCAATCCGTAAGCTTTTACGAGAAAAACAAGGGCAAGTTGCGGGGGCATTCTATCGCGAGGAGTTGGGGGATATTACACTCGCATGGGGCGAGGTTACAGACGCACGCAAACACAAGGGATATGGACTTGCGCATATCTTGAATAAGCACCCTAAATTTGACGTGTATCTCATTGCTGAAATTGTAGAAAAAGGCAAGCTCAATATACAAAATGATGTTAGAGCGCGTTTGGAATATGGAGATTATGTCGTAGGTTTGAGCCGAGAATTTAAGGGCGAGGAAGCTAATTTTATTATCACTGCTTTTGAGAAAAACAATGGGAACAAGGGCTCACTTTCACCGAAGCCCAAGATTACAGACGAATCGGACAATGTATCGCCTACCCATGCAGCCGATTCTACCCCACAAAACATTAAAGGCAGCTTAGAAAGTGGGGAGACGCACGAAAGCCTGCAACAGCAGCTGCAACAAGTGGAATCCGAGCTTGCCACAAATAGGGAACGGATTGACAAGGCAATGCCCGAAGACAAGCCAAAATTGCGCGAGATTCACCGCGAGTTGTTAGACAAGAAAAAGCAAATTAGGGCAGAGATGAGCAAAGGCAACACAACGCAAGACACAACAAAAACGCTCGCACAGCAGATTCAAGACACATTCAAGTTTAGCCCTCAAAAGGCAAGGGATTTAATGCAATGGCACAAAGAATCTCACCCTATCAGCAAAGACGAGCAGGGATTGCCAAAAGTGTTTTATCGCCTTGTGCAAGAAAATTTCCACACGGGACGCAAGGTTGAATTTGATGTGTTTAGTCGGAGAAGCTTATTGAAAGGCATAGGATATGACACACAAGGCTCGGCGTATGGTATTGCATTTTATACACATAAAAACGACATAAAACCAGCGCATAGGAATCAATCAAAACTCTATGAAGTCTTTTTGCATATCAAAAAGCCCCTCGATTTGGATACAATCATCACCAAAGAGAATATGGCAGAGTTTGAGCAACTCTTTAAACGAAATAATGAGCCAAAGCATTTGAAGGCAAATATTGCAGAGTTTGAAAATGAACCGCTCATTAAATATTTGATACGAAAGGGATTTGAGCAATATCCCGATACACTAATGCGCAAAAATGAAAAGGGCATACACGGAGAGCTAAACTTCAATAACCTAGCCGATTTTCTTAGCCTCAAGGGCTATGATTCTGCCACAAAAACGATAGTGGGAGAGGGAAAAATCATTTATGTGTTTAATCCCAATCAAATCAAGTCGATAGAGAATAGAGGCACATTTGATTCGAGCAATAACATCTATCAATCCAACCCACACATCGGCAGCGGCATACTCACGGGCAGCATTGCGGGGCTTGAAACAGACGAACAAGGCAACATCAGCTTTAGCCCCGAGAAGTTTGTGTTGGGCTTTTTGGCAGGGGCTGCGGGGAGTAAGATTCTATCTAATCCAAAGCTTCACGAGCAAGCATTAAAAGCCGTGCAAGGCATTCAAAATGAGTATACGGCATTGTGCAAGGCAGACCCAGAAACTTTCGCAAAGGCAATGCACAAGATAGACCAAAGCGACTTGCTAAAGCCACAAGCGGAACTACAACGCAAGAGCCGCGAGGTGTTTAACAAAGAATTGCAAGCAAAGATTGAGGAGGCAATCAGCAAAGAGCAAGTGGCGACAATGCCCACAAGCCCGTTTAAGAACATCGAGGAATTTAGGGGATTATTTGATTCGATTGAGGGCAATAAAGGGATTATCAAGACGCCGTATCAAGATGTGGTTGTGGACATCGACTATGCCTTTAATCACTTCACGAGAAATACATACAACAAAAACCGAGAGGGTATTAAAGGAGGATTTTTTAGCACATTCAAAGAACCTTTGTTTGTTGTTGAAAAACAAAGAGGCAAAGAGGTTAGCGCATATTTCTATAAGCCATTTTATGATGAGGGAAAAAATCTTATCTCTTTGTTTGGGATTGGGATTGATAGAAATGGAAAGATAGATTTTAAGACATACTATCTTGATGAAAGCGGTAGCAGGCTTAAGGAAGTTTTGACAAGCAAAGACATAAAGATAAAATACATGAAAGAATAAAGCGCCCCTCTCCACCCAAGCAATCGAGCACGTCAAGGGCTTCTTCGCTGCGTATGCCCCCTAGCTCGTTTTGGGTTAAGGCATACCGCGGGACGCTTTATGTGTAGGATTCTATCTCTTTATGGCTTTGGTATTGCTTAAATTTGCCCTGCTCATCTGTTTTTCGTTTGCGAAATGTGGGAGAATGCGAGAAAAAGGAGACGTGATGCCTTATCTTGGTTATTATGTAGTTGGCGAAGTTGCGCGCATTCTGGGTATTTCCCCGCGCTCGGTTCATTATCTCATTAAAAAAGGCAAGCTTGTAGCTCGCAGGACGTCTTATCAAACAATAATCCCCGAATCATCGCTCTATATGCTGCTTGAGAGTGGATATAAGATAAAAAAGAAATCAATTCTTTTGTCAAAAGAGTTGAGCCCAAATGAGCGCAAGGATTTATGCTCGCCCTCTATTGCCGCATTTATCGATGTTGAGAAGTCGCAATGACATTCGCAAACCTAAGCGGGGGGCGCGATTCGAGCGCAATGGTCGTGAAGTGGCTCGAAAGCGGCGAGAAGCTTGACTATGTGATTTTTTGCGATACGGGATTCGAGTTTGCAGAGATGTATGATTACATCGATAAGCTAGACAATTTTTTATATAAAAATTATGGAATGAACATTACGCGGCTGGATTCGCGCGGCGAGATAGAGCGTTGGGCTTTTGGGCAAAGAATCACGCGCGGTGAGCGTGCGGGGCAGTTTCGGGGACTTCCGAGACGACTCGGAAACGATTATTGCACGCGGGAAACAAAGATATATCCGAGCAAGCGCTTTGTGCTCTCAAAAAGTCAGCAAAAATTTAGAAATACCGTGCTGATTGGCTACACGCACGCTGAAGTGCAGCGTGGACGCGTGAGCAATCTCGATTATGCAATCGCGCGCTACCCTTTGAGCGAGTGGCATTGGAATGAGCGCGAGTGCGAGGAGTTTCTGAAAGCACGCGGAATCGCAAATCCGCTATATCGCCATTTCACGCGCACGGGCTGCTACCTTTGCCCCAAACAAAGCATGCGTTCTTTGTTTAAACTTTATAAACACTACCCGCAATATTTTGCGCAAATGCTCGAAATGGAATCGCGTGCGAGTGCCCTAGATTGCGTCAATACGCGGTTTTTTGGCAAGCCACTTGAGCAGATTGCGGAGGATTTTAGGTATCGTCAAGACACGCTCTTTAGCGATGATTACGCGGAATCGGAGACATGTTTTTGCAAGTGAAAGGGGAGAGATGTGTGAAGATGATTATTTTGAGCCGATTGAGCTGCGCGGGGACGAAAGCCCAGAGCTTCGCGAGGCTTTGTTGGAGTTTGATAGCGTCATGAAGGCAATTGACGAGGGAGATTTTTCGCAATTGCATAGAGTGCGGGGAATTATAGAAAGGATTCAAGAGCTGAAGTGGCAGGAAGGATAAGTTAATGATAAAGGGGGAGAAATGTTGCGATTTTTGAGTTTGGAATATTGGAAAGCGCGGATTTGTGGGTATAAAAAGCCAAGCGACACGCAAGGCTATGTTGGTATTGTCGCGATAACGTGCCCACATTGTGGGCAGATGTGCGAAGTTTTTTTTGAGAATGAGGCGAATGGATATGTTTGCAAAAACTGCGAACGTGTCTATAATCTTGAAGTTAGGATTGTCGTTTGGAAAAGGAAATAGAATGAGAGAAAAACTCGCATTTGCGGCTATTTTGGTTGTTGTGGTTCTGCTTGGGATTGTCGCCGTGCCGCTTGTTGTCGCGTTTGTTTTTGTGGGCGCGCTGCTCGCCGCTGTGGGCATTCCTTTGCTATTTGGCATGATGATGTTGAGCCTGATGTACGAAGCGGAGGGGGCGGGAGTGATTATGTGTTCGCATATTTCTTTTTCTTGTATTTGTTGTATATAGGCATTGTGTACAAAGACGTGCGCACGTTTTGTTATTGTATTTATTTGATTTTCTTTGCACATGCCATACATTCAACAAATGTGAGATTTTGATTCTTAAATTGCTTCAATCGCACTAACACTTCTTTGATTTTATTAGGCTCTATCTCAAAAACAATACTTAATACTTCCTCAAAGTTTGTGCAGTCTTTAAATTGAGGGATATATTTGTAATCCCTAGAAAAATCATTAAATCTTGGTAGAATCGTACAACATAAAGCCCAACAAAGATATTTTACGGTGTTACGCTTGGGCTCTTGTAGTATTATATTAAAACACCCCCAAAAATACCCCTTATCAAAATTAGACTTATACTCAGACTTAGACATTAAAAGCTCTTTGCGCTTCAAAAATACCATGCCCGAAAGCAACAATATCTTCTACCTCGACATAACCACAAGAATTATCACTTAAAAGACTACGGATTAACTCCTTAAGTGCAATCGAGGAATAAAGTACATTCTCATCATATTGCTTAAGAATAATATTTCCATTTTGGATTCTCTCTTGTGCTACCTCTATAACTTCAGCGAGCTTTTTTTGAAGCTTTTTAATATCTTTTTTGCTAAAATTCCCTATATTTTGAGACTCATTGAGCATCAAAAAAAGAGTGGAATTATGTTCTAATATTTTACTACATAACGCCACATAGTCATAGCTTTTCTGCACACACAGAACCTTTTCTGTGGGTGTAGTTTGTTGCAAAGTTGTATTTACTGACCTTTCAGAAATACTCAATTCTCCAGCATTCAAAGTAAGAAAAAGCGCAAAAGAGCCCAAAACTTTAGTAATTCTGTCTCTCTTGATTATGCTTAAAATTTTTGTCTCATTTACCATTCTTTTACTGCCTTTCCCCACTGAATTAGAATACAATTCTTAACATAGCCTGACGTTATATTACAACAATGACAAGCAAAAGCTATTCCACCCACCTTTGAGCCTTCACTGAATAGCTTGAAATGTAGCGAGATTATAGCATAATGTGTCAAGTGTTTTTGCGAGAAATTTTGAAACTTTATCGAAAGTTTTTTTATTTGCCCTATTTTACGTGGTTGTGGGCGCTAGAAATTTTTGTTGTTGGGGGGCTTTTGCGCGGGATTCTGTTTGGAATTTGGGATTTTTTTATGTTTTGTGTTGTGGTTTTGCGCGGGATTTTGTGCCGCTTTTTGCCTTGCGCGTGGCTCTGTTTGGGCTTTGTGCTTGTGTGCGTTGTGCAGCTTTGGGCGCGCGTGATTCTGTTTTGCATTTGGATTTTGGAAACATTGGCTTCAAAAAAGAAAGCCTGCCCGTTTTTGTCTCTTTTTTGGGCAAGCGCTGATTATTTGGGAGTTTGGCAAAAATGAAAAATGGCAATTTTTTGGGGGATTGCGTTTCAGGTTCGGAGGTTGGCTTTTTAAAGGTTTGATTAAGAAATAGCAAAAAATAGGGAGCATTTTGGCTCAAATTTGGCACACTCGATGTGCGCTCTTTTTGCAAGCACGATGAATGCGGGCTTGTAGGCTTTGCGTGGGAACACAATGTCTCGCCCACAATGACACAAGCCAGAATCGCTATGGATACTCGCAATGACAGATAGGCTGTTGGGGATTCTGTGCCTGTTGATTGCCACGAGGCTAAAGCCTCTCGCAATGACCCAAACAAACGTATCGGGCGACCTAATACGTTCGATTGCTTCGCTCTCGCTCGCAACGACAGATACCTCGATTCTTTTATGCCCCAAATCCTTGCAAGTAGCGATAGAAACTATCCCCCCATCACCTCCCGATAATGCAGCCTCTCG
>JAAVGZ010000023.1 GCA_014799985.1 Helicobacter sp. | reverse complement strand
CCAAACCCCCTCACGCTTTTTAAATGTGCGTTGCACTTGCATATGTCATAGTCCACAGCGCATGCGTCAACGTTATGCCTACGGCTCGAACATTGCCGCTGTGTGCTGTGGCTGGGAATATTGCATTGGTGAGCAATGGAGAATCAAAGATAGCAATTCTTCAAAGCGGCGCTGTGCTATGGCTTCGCCATAGCTTTGCGCGCGCTTTTTCTAGTGATTCGGAGGTGCGACTTTAGTTGCACTCATTGTGTCATTGCGAGCATTCGCTAGAATGCGTGGCAATCGAACAGCGCAGAATCCCCATGATTCTAGCTTCGTGCACGATTGATTGCCACGAGGCTAACGCCTCTCGCAATCCACCCCATGCCGCTCCACACAAAACTACCCTAAAAACAAGAGCAAAAACACGACAAAAAGAATGGCGGCAACAGACAAAATGAAAACAACTTTCGTACGCGCAAAACACAGCAACAAATAGCATAAAATCACAATGCAAAAGATAAAATAGAAGAGGCAAAATGTCGCCATATTTATCCATTGCAATTGCGGAACGAGCCACCAGCCATTTTTATATTGCTCAATAAAAAACTTTTGGATAGCACTTAAAGAATCCAACGTTTCTCTGCCAACCATCGGCGCGTCTAGCCCGCATTCTCCTGTGGGCAAAAACCATTGCGGAAACCAAACATGCAAGGGCAAATCAAACGGGAAAACGGGGATTTTTTTGCAGCCACTCGCGGCGATGAACGGATTGCCTTCGAGCACCATTGCATGGATATGTTGCAAAGTGAGGGCGCTCTGAATCCCGAGCGCGATTCCATAGAAGCACATCATAAATGCAAACAAATGCGCCACACGCGAGCGCGAAAAAACAAAGCCAAGTAGCGCGCCAAAAACAATGCAAAACATCGCAAAGCGGATATAGACGCATTGTTCGCATGGGCGCATAAAAAGATAGCTTTGGAAGAATCCATGCGAAATGGCGAGCAGTAGGCATGCCGAGACAAAAAGGCATGCCCATATTAATCGCGTATTGCAGGCAAGGAATCTCGTAAAATCCATTAGGGTTTTTTGAGCAATTCTTCGATAATCACCACCAAAACATCTATCGAATCAAACGCGCCCGGGTGGATTTGGTATTTGCCATTCACGACAAAAGCAGGTGTGCCATAGTTCTTTGCAATTTCATCGCCAACCTGATAATCTTTGAGCAACTCCTGCGCCTCTTTTGTGGCAACAAAAGAATCGAGCTCGGCTTGAGAGATTTTGAGAGTATCCAAGCCAATTTTCATAAATTGTTCATGCTTTTTGTCCTCTTCGAGATTCTCTCGTTTTTCAAAATACGACTGAAAATATGCCGTTGCGAGCTGGCTCGTGAGGCTCGTTTTGTCGCTTGCGTCTTTGCCCTCTTTTGAATCATGCACATGCGCATAGGCAAAAAGAGCGTTGAGCTCTTGATGATAGCCCTGCCCCCAATTTGTATGAAAAAGATAATAGGCGATATTAGGAATCTTTGTTTTGAGCTGCTCCAATGTTTTGATTCTATGATGATTATAACAATGAATGCAGCGATACGAAATCACCTCTATTAATGTATTCTTAGCATTTGGAATCGGCGTTTTGAGCACAATATAATCCTTGCCCTCTTCGAGCGTGCCCGCCTCTGCCAAAGCGGCAAAGCCCAGCATGGCGATGCTAAGCAACAAGCCCCGCATGATAATCTTTGTCTGCAAAATGCACATGTAAAATCCTTGATTGTAGAATCCGCCGCATTATATGGCGCATAATATTAAAAGCCACTGAAAGCCTTGCGGTCTCGAATCCAACAAAATTTTAGCTCTTCTGCGTTATAATGTTGCAAAAATTGAGGAGCGGCAGTGGAACTAGACGCGAACAAACGCAAAGCCATCGACCTTGCAATCAAGCAAATCGACAAAGCCTTTGGCAAAGGCACATTGGTGCGGCTGGGCGAGAAGCCCACAGAGCCCATCGATTCGATTAGCACGGGTTCGTTGGGGCTCGATATTGCGCTTGGAATCGGCGGGATTCCCAAAGGCAGAATCGTTGAGATTTATGGACCAGAAAGCTCGGGCAAGACCACGCTTGCGCTGCAAGTCATCGCGCAAACGCAGGCAAAGGGCGGAATCTGCGCCTTCATCGATGCCGAGCATGCGCTCGATGTGAGCTATGCGAAACGTTTGGGTGTCGATGTCGAGAATCTGCTCGTCTCGCAGCCCGACTATGGCGAGCAGGCGCTCGAGATTCTCGAGACACTCACGCGAAGCGGCGCGACAGACCTCATCGTCATCGATTCTGTCGCCGCACTCACGCCAAAGAGCGAGATTGAGGGCGATATGGGCGATGCGCATGTCGGCTTGCAGGCGCGGCTCATGAGCCAAGCGCTGCGCAAAATCACGGGAATCTCGCACAAGATGAGCGCCACGGTGATTTTCATCAACCAAATCCGCATGAAAATCGGCACGATGGGCTATGGCAGCCCCGAGACGACAACGGGCGGCAACGCGCTCAAGTTCTACGCGAGCGTGCGCATCGATGTGCGCCGTGTCGCCACGCTCAAGCAAAACGACAGCCCCATCGGCAACCGCGTGCGCGCGAAGGTCGTCAAAAACAAGGTCGCGCCGCCGTTTCGCGAGGCAGAGTTCGACATCATGTTTGGCTATGGAATCAGCATCGAGGGCGAGCTGGTCGATTATGGCGTGAAGCTCGACATCATCGACAAAAGCGGCTCGTGGTTTAGCTATGGCGACATGAAGCTCGGGCAGGGCAAAGAGAATGTCAAGAAGTTCTTGAAAGAAAACAAGGAAACGGCGCTCGAGATTCAGGAAAAAATCCTCGCGGCATTGCGCACAAAAGAGGACATTCCAACATTTGGCAACGACAGCAGCGATGATGAAAAAGATGAGAAAATCGATGAAGAATAAAGGATAATCATGGTAACAATTAGCTACATTACAGCACATGAGGTGCTCGATAGTCGCGGCAACCCAACATTGCAGGCAACAGTCGCCCTGACAGACGGCACAAAGGCAAGCGCGATTGTGCCAAGCGGGGCGAGCACGGGCAAAAGAGAGGCGCTCGAGCTTCGAGACGGCGGGAATCGCTATGGCGGCAAGGGCGTTTTGGACGCATGCGAGAATGTCCGCACGACAATCCAAGACGCGCTCGTGCACAAAAGCCCGTTTGAGCAGGGCATGATTGATTCGATTCTGCTGAGTCTCGATGGCACGGAGAATTTCGAGCGGCTCGGCGCAAACGCCGCGCTTGGCGTGTCTATGGCTGTCGCGCGCGCGGCGGCGAGCTCGCAAAAGATTCCGCTCTATCGCTACCTTGGCGGCGTGAATGCGCTCACGCTGCCCGTGCCGATGCTCAACATCATCAACGGCGGCAGCCATGCCGACAACACGGTGGATTTTCAGGAATATATGATTATGCCGCTTGGGTTTGAAAATTTCCGCGAGGCGTTGCGCGCGAGCGCCGAAGTCTATCAGACGCTCAAAAAGAAATTGCATGCGCTTGGACACATCACGAGCATCGGTGATGAGGGCGGTTTCGCGCCGAATCTGGCGAACAACAAAGAGCCGATTGACATCATTCTTGACGCGATTGAAGGCGCAGGATACAAAGCTGGAACGGAAATAGCTATTGCATTAGATGTAGCAAGCAGCGAACTAGTCAGCGAGGGGGGCTACAAGCTCTCGAGCGAAAACAGAACTCTTAGCAGCGATGAGATGATTGCCTATTATGCAAAGCTTGTCGAGGATTATCCGATTGTGTCCATCGAAGATGGGCTAGGCGAGGAGGACTGGGAGGGCTGGAAGCGCCTCACGCAAAAGCTAGGAAGCAAGATTCAGCTTGTCGGCGATGATTTGTTTGTAACGAACGCGAAAATCTTGCAACAAGGAATCGCCCAAAACATTGCCAACGCAATCCTGATTAAACCCAACCAAATCGGCACAATCAGCCAAACTCTCGAGGCTGTCGCGCTCGCGCGGCGCAATAGCTATCGCTGTGTGATGAGCCACCGAAGCGGCGAGAGCGAAGACGTGTTCATCGCCGATTTGGCTGTCGCGCTCAACACGGGCGAGATAAAGACGGGCAGCACGGCGCGCAGCGAGCGCATTGCCAAATACAATCGCCTGCTAGAGATTGAACGCGAACTTGAAAGAGGGCGCTATTTGGGCGCGAAATTGTTTGTGTGAGCCGAGATTCTAAGCCCAACTCGTTGTGGTTGTTTTGGATTGTGTTGCTCGTTTGCATCGCGCTTTTGGGTGTGTATATCGGCACGCTCTTCTTCGGGGCGAACTCGCTCGAAGTGCTGCTCGATTTGCGCCAAAAACAAAATGCGCTCAACATCAAGGTTGAGAATCTACAAAACGACAATGCTCGTTTGCAAAAAGAATATTTTGAACTCAAAGGCTTAGAGCCATAAGGAGCGAGAATGAAACGATTAGCCCTTGTTATCGCGCTAGGATTATGCACAGCAGCAGAGCCCGCGCGCCCATTGCCCGCCGTGCCAAGCACGCCGAGCGCGCCACCCATTAGCGGCACGAACGCGACAGGATTCACCCCGCCCGTTACCGAGAGCGGGCGCGACCCTTTCTCGCCCGTTCTTGTGCCCAAAGAATCTGTGGTGGTTTCGCCGACCTACAAGCCCAACTATTTCAAAGAGCAAAACATCACGCTCCCCACGACCGCGCGCCGCATCAACAAAATCACGGTGGGCTATCAGAACATCGATGGCTCGATGGCAGAAAAGAGCGTGATTCTCGATGGCGACATCGATTGGCACTTCCCTTTGCGGCTCGTGCAAGACATTCAGGATTTCAAAGCTAAAGAAGTCATTCGCCGCCCCGACCCAACGCCCGGTGTCGAACGTTTCGAGCCCTACACCGAGTTTGTGTTCAAGTTCACGAGCAAAAAACTCTTTTTGCAAACGCCATTTCTCATTCGCCAAGACATTCCGCTCGGCTCGCCGCCAAAGATTGTGCTGGATTTCGTCAAAGACCCCTATGGCAGCTTCTATGACAAAAGCTTCCAAACCGCGCTGCCTTATTTTAAATTTGTCGACATCAAGACGCATGAGGACTTCTACCGCGTAACGCTCACGCTCGATGGCAAATACCAATACCAAATTTCGCCCGAAAAAGATGGATTCTGGGTCTTGCTGCAATAACATCGTGCTCATCGGCTTCATGGGCAGCGGCAAAAGCTCGGTGGGCGCGGCACTCGCGCGCTCTCTTTCGCGCGTGTTGCTCGATTGCGACACGCTGATTGAGCAGACAGAATCGTTGCGCATCGCCGAGATTTTCGCCAAAGAGGGCGAGGCGGGCTTCCGACAAAAGGAACGTGCGCTCGCCGAGTGGCTCGCACACAATGTGCGCAACGCTGTGATTGCCACAGGCGGCGGGCTGCCGATTTTTTATGAAAACATTCAGAATCTCGGGGCTGTCGTGTATCTCAAAGCCGATTTCGACACAATCCATGCGCGGCTTTCACGCGAGGAGCGCGCCAAGCGCCCGCTCTTTGCAGACGCGAGCAACGCACGTGCGCTGTATGAGCAGCGCGCACAGATTTACGCGGCACGCGCACACCACATCATCGACACGGACAAAATGGGCGATAGCGGCGGCATACACGACATCGCGTCTGCCATTGTCGCGCGTTTGGAATCCAAAGGAATCTCACAATGAAACAACTTGTCTGCTACCTCACCGCCGCACTGCCCTGCGCGTCTTTTACGGAGGATTTGGTGCTCGCGATGAGCGATAACGGCGTGGATTGCGTTGAACTCGGAATCCCCTTTTCCGACCCTGTCGCTGACGGCGAGGTGATTGCGAAGGCGAATGCGCAAGTTTTGCGCAAGGGCTTCGCGCTGGGCGATGTCGCCGCGATTGCGCGCAACGTGCACGCGCGCATGCGCCTTTTTGTGATGAGCTATGCGAATCCGCTCTATCATAATGATTTGGATTCCGTGTTTGCCGCGTTTGCCCAAAGCGGGATTAGCGGGCTCATCATTCCCGATGTGCCCCTTGAAGAGAGCGCGCCCTACAAGCAAGCCGCAGCGCGACATCAGATGTCGCTTGTGCCGCTTGTCGCGCCCACAACGCCGCCTGCGCGCGTGCAGATGCTCACAGAATCGGTCGATTCTAGCGCTTTTGTCTACCTAGTCGCCTATGCGGGCATCACAGGAGCGGCGAAAAACGAGGACTTGCAACCGCTTATCGCGAGCATTCGCGCCCATTGCGCCGCGCCCATCTTTGTCGGCTTTGGTGTGAATGCGCACAACGCGCGCCAAAAGGCAGACGGGGTCGATGGCGTGATTGTCGGCAGCGCGATTGTGCAGATTCTGTTGCAAGACATCGGCGATAGTGAGAAGATTCGTAACATCTGCGCGTTGTGCAAAACGATAAAAGAAGCGATTAACTCCTAGCCTCGCGCGCCGCCCGTTCGCTCGGAATCGCGTGCCCTTTTGCATAAAAGAGAATCGATTTTAATATTATTCTAATCGTTTATGGGTTATAATTCTCACAATTCATTTTTGAAAAAGGGGGCGATGATGACGATTAATGGGCTCAAAGACGGCGAACGAGCCGTGATTACGCATTTGGGAGTCGATGAACAATTGCGCGACAGATTCTTCAGCTTTGGAATCTCGAAAGCAAAGCAGATTAAGAAGCTCGAAACATCTCTTGGCGGGTCAACAATCCTCGTTGAACTCGACAGAAGCTGCATCGTTTTGCGTGCCGATGAGGCAAACGCGATTGAGGTTGAAAGAGTGTAAAGACCGATGAACGAGAGGCAAGAAAAGGTCATCAAAATCGCCCTCGTGGGGCAACCCAATGTCGGCAAAAGTTTGTTGATTAATGCGCTGTGCCATTCCAACATGAAAGTTGGAAACTTTACCGGAGTTACGGTCGAAAAAGCCGAAGCGAGCACGACACACAAGGGCTACACGCTCCAAATCATCGATTTGCCCGGGACATACTCGCTCTATGGATATTCCGAAGAAGAAAAAATCGCCAAAAACTTTGTGGAATCTAAGGATTATGACTTAATCGTTAATGTCGCAGATTCTACGAATCTGGAGCGCAACCTACTTTTGAGCGCGCAACTGCTCGAAATGCAAAAAAAGATGATTTTGGCGCTCAACATGAGCGATGAGGCGCGCAAAGAGGGGATAAAGATTAACGCAAAAGCCCTAAGTGAATTGCTCGGGATTCCAAGCGTGCAAGTCTCTGCACATACAAAAGAGAATCTGGAACTTTTGCTTGATAGCATTGTGGAAATGCACACAATGGGGCAAAGTACCAACAAACGCATTTATAGCAACGCGATTGAAACGGAGATTTTGCATTTAGAGGAATTTATCGCAAGCAAAAAAGACCCGAGTATCGAATCTCTCCAACTAAGTGCGCGCCAAATTGCAATCTTGCTGCTCAAACAAGAAGAAAAGACATTTGCATTTTTACACGAAAAACCCATTTGGCTAGAACTATCGCAAAAATTGCAAGAATCTTTGAATACTCTCTATACGATTTATGACACGCCTTCTAACAAAGAAATTTTTCTCGATGACTTAAACGCATTTGTGCAGGGGCTAATTACCGAGACAATCGGTTACGAAACCAAAAAAGCGCATAATTATACGCACACAATCGACAAGATTCTCATCAACAAATACGCGGGGATTCCAATATTTTTGTTTTTCATGTGGGCATTGTTTCAGCTCACCTTTACGCTCGGCGCATTGCCTATGGACTTGATTGAAGATTTCTTTGGTTGGCTCGGCGATTTGGTCAAAGACAATGTGCAAAATGAGGCTCTCTCGTCTTTGCTCGCTGACGGAATCCTCGGCGGCGTTGGCGCGGTGGTTTTGTTTTTGCCCAATATCGTGATTTTGTTCTTTGGAATCGCGTTATTAGAAACAACGGGCTATATGTCTCGTGTCGCGTTTTTATTAGACGGATTCTTTCACAAATTTGGCTTGCATGGCAAAAGCTTTATTCCGCTCGTAACGGGTTTTGGCTGCTCTGTGCCCGCATTTATGGCGACAAGGACATTAAAGAGTCGCAAGGATAGGCTGCTCACACTTTTTATCATCAACTTCATGAGCTGCGGGGCGCGCTTGCCCGTTTATGTGCTATTTGTCGGCGCATTTTTTCCTGTGCAACTTGCCGGAAATTGGCTATTTGGAATCTACATTCTAGGCGCACTACTTGGATTGATTATGGCAAAGATTTTGCGCCTAACCGCCTTTCGCGGTGCAGACGAACCCTTTGTTATGGAAATGCCAAAATATCGCATGCCCAATTGGCGATTGGTTTGGTTTGCCATTTACACAAAAGCAAAGATGTATCTTAAAAAGGCAGGGACTTTTATCTTGGCAGCTTCTATCTTGATTTGGTTTGCGAGCTCGTATCCTGCCCAAGACGAAACAAAGGCGGCGTATGCAAGCAAAATCGAGCAAACATCTGATGATGAAGCAAAAGAGGAACTGACATTTGCGCTCGAAGAATCGCTGATTGAAAATAGCTATCTCGGAATGACGGGCAAGTTGATTGAGCCTATTTTTGCGCCACTTGGATTTGATTGGCGCATGAGTGTGGCGCTCTTGAGCGGATTGGCGGCAAAAGAGGTCGTGATTTCGACTATGGGCGTGCTCTATTCGCTCGGCAGCGACATTGACGAGGAAAGCGAAACGCTTATGGAGATTATCAAAAACGCGATTCCGTTACAAACCGCTGTTGCCTTTATTCTTTTTATCATGATTTACAATCCCTGCCTTGCCGCAACGGTGGTTTTTGGTAAAGAAGCGGGTGGCTTGAAATACATCATGTTTTTGTTTCTTCTAACGAGTATTTGCGCTTATGTCGTGGCGCTTTTTGGCTCTCTTATCGCTGGGATTATCTTAAATGGCTAGGGCAAAATTGATTTGCTTCATTGCGAATGTCGGTGTTGCAATCTAATGGCATACCACTATGATTCTAGCTTTGCATACGGTTGGTTGCGCGCTCGTACGTTGTTTGTTTGCAATGACGTTTTCTGGGTCATTGCGAGCGTCCGTTAGGACGTGTGGCAACCAAACGTCTTTGAACGCTTGATACGGTTGCTTGCTTCGGCTATCGCCTCGCAATGACGGATAGGTAGAATCTTTCGAGATTCCAAGCATAGAGATGTTTCGCTTCGCTCAACATGACAGAATCCCCAGAAAAAGCGCGCGCAAAGCTATGGCGAAGCCACAGCACAGCGCCGCTTT
>JAAVGZ010000069.1 GCA_014799985.1 Helicobacter sp. | reverse complement strand
GGATTTTAGGGGGATAAGGGGGGAGACCATCATGACACGCAAGCACTTTGTGCTTGCTATGGCAAGTAGCCCCCCTGTCCCCCTTGACGAAAAAAGCCAAGCATGGAATCACAAGAAAATATGAAAACTAGAGAGAATCAAAGAGCATGGAATCTCAAGAGATGCAACGCTAACGCTCAACATGACAAATGGAGGTGCGACTTTAGTCGCACACATCACCTACCAATCAAACGGAATCCGATACCACGGCAGGTGCACGGGCTCTGCAGGGATAGAATCGACCCACGCATAGGGCTTTCTGTCATGATACATCTCCGCCGCCTCGTCCGCATCGCGTATGCGGTAGATTCTGGCAATCTCGTCATTCAGCGCCGCGTTGCTCAAAACCATGCGGACAAGCAGTGTCGTAACAGCCTCGTGGTAGGGCGAGTGCGGATATTTGCGCAAATAATCCTCTGTCTCGCGAATCGTGTCGAGCAGCAGCTGCTGGTTGATGTTTTCTTTATCAAACGCATAATAGTTGGCTTGCAGCTTGAGATATGTTACAAACGGGAAGTTGGACGCATCGCCATAGCGTTTGAGGTATTCATCGAAATAGAATCCCGCGAGCAGATACTCGCTCTCGCGCATGTGCGCATGCGCAAGAATCAGCATGGCTTCTCTGATGAGCGGCGAGTTGATGTGCTCGCTTTGCAGCGAGGCGAATTTGTCATCAGCGCCCTCGAGGTTGCCGAAGCGAATCTCGGACAGCATGGATTCATACCAATAATCAGCGGGCTTGTTGTATTCCGCGTCTTTGTTCGCGCATGCGCCCACAATCAGCGCCAACAAACACACAAACAGCGTTCTTGCCACATATTTCCTTTATCTAACCTTAATTCTTGCGATGTTTTGGATTCTCCGCTGGCACATTATAATCCGTTAAAATTAATGGCAAAATTGATTTTTATACAATTCTAGGCTAGAATCCCAAAAGCTTTTTGGGATATTCTCGCTGGCTTGAGACGATATGTTCGGAGACAGCGAGAGGCGAGACACATCGCCGCCCGCGTAGGGCAGTGCCAAAAGACTGCATAGCAGGCATTGGCACATCACTTTAGGGAGGCTTTGGGATTGACGTCCAAAGCCAATAGCAAAATATGGAGAGCAAAAATGAATTTTGAGGTCAAATCCCCCATACTTGGTTTTGAGGGCGTTACGCGCATGTCATTGGAACGACTAGAAGAAAACGATGAGCTGTTCATGCGGCTGCGCAATTGCGATGGCGAAGCGCCCACCTTCACAATGGTCAACCCCTTCATGTTGCGCGATTATGTTTTCGAAATGCCCATCGCCATTCAGGCGCTGCTCGACGTTCGCGAAAACACGAGCCTGCTCATTCTGAATATGATGGTGATTGCCAGTCCGCTCGAAAATTCGACCATCAACTTCCTCGCGCCTGTGGTCTTCAATTTCGACAACCAAACAATGGGGCAGGTCGTGCTCGAGAGCATGAAATACCCACAATATGGCATCGCCGAGCCGATTTCGGGATTCTTCACCAATGAATAACACCCAGCCATGCATCACACTTGTGGGCTATGGGACGATGGCGCGCGCGATTCTGTGCGCATGCCATGAGCAGTTTCGGTTCGAGATACTCGGGCGCGACATCTCCAAAGCCGCAACGTTGGCAAAAGAGTTCGGGCAAACAAGCCTCGGCAGTGTCGGCTTTGACGGCAATGTATTCGAGGCGGAGGGCAAGAACATCTTGCTCGCCGTCAAGCCCCATGCCCTCTCGTTTTTCCGCACCAAGGGCTATGCGCAGTCGGTGATGTCTGTGCTCGCGGGCGTGAGCATTGCGAGCCTCGAAAAAACATGCCCCGCGCTGCACCATGTCCGCGCCATGCCCAATATCGCTGCGGCACATCGCCAAAGCTGCACGGCGCTGTTTGCGACCGAAAAAATCGCGCTCGCCGAGCAACTCTTTGGCGCATGCGGCAGCATTATATGGCTCTCGAGCGAAAACAAGTTCGATGCCGCAATGGCGCTTAGCGGCTGCGCGCCCGCGTATCTCGCCATGGCTGCCGAAGCGTTGAGCGATGCGGGCGTGCGCGAGGGGCTTAGCCGCGAGGAATCCAACGCGTTTGTGCTCGGGCTTTTCAACGGCTTTGCGAGCCTGCTTAGCAAGCAGCACCCCGAGCTCATCAAAGAATCTGTCGCAAGCCCCAGCGGCATCACGATTGAGGGCGTGGCGCTGCTCGAATCGCGCGGATTCCGCGGCGCGCTGATTGAGGCGATTCATTACGCGCTCGCAAAGGTGCGCAAATAGCCCTGCCGCACATCTGCGCCATTGTCGGCGCGAGCGCCTCGGGCAAAAGCGCGCTTGGCTTGCAGATTGCCCAAATCGCGCGCGAGCATGGGCAAAATGTCGCGCTGTTTTCGCTCGATTCTCTTTCTATCTATCGCGAGATTGACATCGCCTCGGCAAAGCCCAGCAAGGAGAGCTTGGCGCAGATTCCGCATTTCGCCATCGATGTGCTCGCGCCCGATGAGCCCTGCTCGTTTGGCGTGTTTGCGAGCGCGTTGCAAGACGCGTTGCGGCATTGCGTGCGCACGGAATCGCGCCTCTTACTCGTGGGCGGCAGCGGATTCTATCTCAAAGCAATGACAGACGGAATCAGCCCCGCGCCAAACGCGCTCGATGACGCGCAGAGAGCGCGACTAGAACGAATCCTCGCACGACCCAAACACGCGCATGCGCTGCTCGCACGAATCGACAAACAAGCCGCGCAAAAGGCGCATGATTCCTACCGCTTGCGCAAGGCGTTTGAGATTCTGCTCGCCACGAAGCAGCCCCCCTCGCGCTTTTTTGCGGCGAATCCCAAAAGGGCGCTGCTGCCACAGATTCCGATTTTCGAGCTGCAAATCGAGCGCGACAACCTATGGCGCAACATCACAGCCCGCACAGAATCGATGTTGCGACAAGGGCTGCTGGACGAAGTGCGCACGGTGTGCGACAGGTATGGTCGCGACATTCAGCCCGCGAAAAGCATTGGATTCCGCGAATGCCTCGCGCATTTTGACGGCGTCATCGCACGCGAGAATCTCGCCGAACAAATCGCGATTCACACGCGCCAATTTGCCAAGCGCCAGCGCACATTCAACCGCACGCAACTCGCCGCGACACCGCTGCAAAGAGACGCGATTTTGCAGGCGATTTTGCGCTTGTGGGGGGTGGCGTAGGGGCAATTCTTGGCATTATTCAGCGACATAAAATGTCGCGTCATTGCGAGCGTTCGTCTGAACGCGTGGCAATCAACAAGCATTGAATCCTAGCACGGTTGATTGCTTCGCTTCGCTCGCAATGACATTGGAGGTGCGATTTTAACCGCATACCAATTAGAATCACATGCCATAGAGTGCGACTAAAGTCGCACCTCCATTTGTCATGTTGAGGCGAAGCCGAAACATCTCGTCATTGCGAGCGAACAGCGCGAGCGTGGCAATCTGAATGAATCAAAACATAAAGAAGAAAGGATTCTCAACGCAAAAAAACCTTGCGCCCCGCGGCGGAGAGCGGCGTCATAAGGCTGCGAAACAAAGTGGAGCAGCCGTTGGCGCGTAACTTTAGGGAGCTCTTTTGGAATTGACTTCCAAAAGCGACAGCAAATGCAAACTTGCATTTGCAATTTGAAATAAGAAAAGGCGCGAATCTCCCACGAGGAGTGGCTGCTCCTTGTGGGCAGGTTGATTAAAAGAGTGCTTGCAAATCCTCCTAGCAAAGGGGGTGATGCAAATGAAAAAAGTTAAACACATATTCATAATAGCCTATCTTGTTTTAAAAATCGCTTTGGCGATACGAGAATGGTTCTAAGGTGTTTTTCGTTTTCACACCTCGCCCCCCTGCGCTTACAATGGGCTTTTTGGGCAATGCCCAACCACGCAATCATCACAAAGCAACCAAATTTGGAGATATGATGCGTTGCTGTGCCGATGTTGCGCGGTTTGCTGGGCTAGAATTGGAACATATAGCGCACAAAAAATGCGGGCTGGTGCTTGACATCGACCTCATAGCTCCCTCTGCTACCGCTCGCGTTGTTCGTCAGAAACTTCACGCCCACATCGATTCCGTGATATTCCACAATATCCGCATGCAGCCCAATATTGCTCGACAAACCAAACGCGTTGAGCCTCTTATTAAGCCCCGTGAGTTTTGAAGGATACTGACTATACGCAGCGCCAATCCCCGCAAAAGCGCCGATTTGAAAGGAATCGCTGCGGTTAAAATAATAGATTGCGTCAGCACCGAGCGTGAATGCCATATAATTCGCGCTTTGGCTGTTCTCGGCGCTCTTGACCTTTGTGCGCTTGTATTCATATTCGCCATATCCACGAACGGCGAGAGAGGACAGCACGAAATGGCGATAGCCCGCGATGATTCCAATCGCGGTATCGTCTGCCGTAAACGTCTCATCGGAGCGCGACATATCCGTTGTCGTTGCACCGGGAATATATGTATCTGCCTCGATTCGCGTCTCGACAACCTTTGTGCCATCGGGTTTTGTAACGATGACGTCGTATTCTTTGCCCTTGATGTATTGCTCTTCAGTCGTCAAAATGACCGTGTTTATCGCCGTTGTGTCGAGCTTCGTCTTGCCCTGCCCAAACGAGACGCCCACAAACGCCCCGCCCTCTTGCGCCATCGCGCCACCTGTGCATAGAATCGCCGCCAAGCTGACTGCAATATGCTTCTTCATTGTGCTCCTTTAGTTTGATGTGTCAAAAGCAGCAAAATCATACCCCCCCCCCCGCTGAAATCAAACTGAAATTTGGTTGGGGCGATTTGTCATGTTGGGTGAGGCGAAATGTTTCTTGAGATTTTTTGCTTGCAATGACGTTTCGTTGTGTCATTGCGAGCAAAGCGAAGCAATCAACCGTCCATGAATGCCTAACACGTTTGATTGCCACGAGGCTAGCGCCTCTCGCAATGACGAGATGTTTCGCTAGTGCTCAACATGACAGAATCCCCAGAAAAAGCGCGCGCAAAGCTATGGCGAAGCCACAGCACAGCCGCGCTTTGAAGTTTGCAATCCCTTAATCAGCTACTGCTCATAGATTCTAACGTCCCAACCACAGCGCACACGTCTATGTTCTCGTTTTAACATAGACGAAGCGCTGTGGAGCATGACAT
>JAAVGZ010000091.1 GCA_014799985.1 Helicobacter sp. | reverse complement strand
TCAACACGGTTGATTGCCACGAGGCTAACGCCTCTCGCAATGACAAAAGGAGTGCATGCAAAAATATCCATCGTCATTGCGAGCGAGTCCATTGGGCGAGCGTGGCAAGCAACGAGCAAGGAATCCTAGAATATCATGAAAGATTCCATGCCGTTTGATTGCTTCGCTTCGCTCGCAACGACACAAGATTATCGCTTTTGCATTATTTTGCGTCATTGCAGCGCACAACGTGCGAGCGCGGCAAGCAGCCAACATAGTTCTCAATCGCAATTACTATGTAATATCACAAATAAAGAATCGCCCCATTCTCGAGCCCCGCATTATACAGCCTTCGCGCTCTTTTGTCAAGAGAATCCGCGCCCTTTTGTGCCACATCTTTTTTGGAACTTTTGTCTCACTTTGTGTATTTGTGCCACTCGCGATGCCGCATGTATCGAGATTCTTTATATTACATAGTAACTTTGTATCTCTCAAATATGCAGCGCCGCAATTTGAGCGACATTATTGTATAATCAAAAAAGCGGCGACAAGCCAAGAATGCCGAAACCAACAAAAAGGAACACAATGTCAACATGGAATCAAGGATACGTCACCGATGTGGATTACATCGATAGCTATGTGGTCGAGTTGAGCCCGATGCTGCTCAATCTCAACCTCACAATCGCGGGGCTTGATGTGGGCTTGCGCGAGCGCGTGGGCACGCACGAGGGAATCTCATATCTCGAGCTAGCCTTTGGGCGCGGCACGAGCCTCAATATCCACGCAGCAACGCATGATGGGCAGTTTGTCGGCACAGACTTCAATCCATCGCACACCTTCATGGCGCGCAATAGTGTGCGGGGGGGGGGGGGGGCGCCAATGTTACATTATTAGAGGATAGCTTCGATGAATTGCTCGTGCGCTTTGCAGACGAGAAGCCGCAGTTTGACTATATCGTTTTCCACGGGATTTTTTCGTGGGTCCCGCGCCCCACGCAAGACGCGATGTTGCAGATTGTCCGCCAAACGCTCAAGCCCGGCGGAGTCGTTTATGCTTCGTACAATTGCCACCCCGGCTGGTCGCCCAAAGCGCCCTCGCGGCATGTCCTAAAGCTCTTTTCTGAATATTCTTCGGGCGGAACAATCGAAAAAGTGCACAATATGCTCGGATTCTTCGAATCTTTTTTGCAATCCCAACCAAGCTATATGACATCGACACCCGTTAGCCAAAGGGTTCTCGCAGATGTCAAAAAATATGTGGATAATCGCAAAGAAAATTATGTCGCCCATGAGTATTTCGCCGGCACGTGGGAGCTGTTTTGGTTTAGCGATGTTGCGGCGCGCATGCAAGACATGGGCAAATGCAGCTATGCATGCAGCGCCAAGATTATCGAGCATTACGAGGATTTGAATGTTTCGCCCGAAGGTTTGGCATTCTTGAAATCGATTAAAAACAGGATTTTCCGCGAGCAGCTCAAGGATTTCTATGTGAATCGCCAATTCCGCACCGACATCTACCAAAAGGGGCACGCGAAACTCAATCCATTCGAGATTATGCAGAAGCTATTGAACACGGAATTTGTCTTGCTGAAGCCCTTGAATGAATTTAAAAATAAGATTGGCACGCCACGAGGGCAAGCCGAGCTCGCGCTTGATATTTATGACAAGGTGCTCGATATGCTCGCGCAAAGGAGCTTCGCGCTCAAGATGATGCGCGAGATTCAGCAAGGTACGGGGATTGCGTTCCCGCAATTGCTCAATGCGCTTAGCCTTTTGGTTTCGCAGGGAATGTGCCTGCCATGCCAAAAATACAGCAACAAAGTCAAGAAGCAAGTCGATGCGTACAATCGGAATCTGTTCGAGCAGCAGACGCTCAAGAACGGCAGCGTGTTTGTCGCAAGCCCTTTGACGGGCAGCGGGGTAATGATTTCTGACACGGTGCAGCTGATGATAAAGGCGCACATGGAGAATCGCAAGAGCAAAGACGAGCTTGCGCGCTATGTTTGGGACATCTACAAGCCGCAGGGGCGCAAGCATGTCAAAGACGGCAAGGTATTGAGCGAGGATTCCGAGAATATCGCCGAGATTGAGAGAATGGCGCAGGAGTTTTTGCAACGTTTGCCCATCTATAAGCAGCTTGGGATTTGCTGATGGCATTTGGTCGTGTCATCATAAAAACGGGCAACAAAACCAAAAGAGCGCCAGCCCTTGATTGGGCTGGCAACGTCCTATCGTTCGATGAAAATCTCAAATTTCAGCCAAAAAAGGTGAATTTTGAGATATAATGTGCGGATAGGACGCTTGACAGGTCGTTTGTGCGACATGGCAAACTCCTTCAATAATAGGTTGCCCGCGGTGCCCGCAAAGGCAGCGGGCGAAGTGATTCTGCCGTAACTCTCCTTTTTGTTTGCTGAAGCTCGAGTCTGCTTTTTGTTGCGTTTAGAATGGTGGTGGGTATTTTGTGTGTGTTATTCTTGCGTCATTGCGAGCGAGCCCGTTGAGCGAGCGTGGCAATCAACCGTGTGCGAAGCTAAAATCATGGGGATTCCTTGCCTGTTGATTGCTGCGCGTCCTAACGGACGCTCGCAATGACGCTTGGAATCGGCGAATCGCAACAATCCCTCTAGATTCCGCATTTTCATTAACCATTTTGCGTTATTATATATGTGGGTACCTTTTCTCTCTATGGGGACACAGCATGACAAAAGCAGAAGTCGGATTTGCGGCGCTGCAAGCCCCTATTTCAGGGCGCTTTGGCGATTGTCGCAAGAATATTTGCGTGATTTTGTCGTGATGAGGTCAAATGTGGAACTGTTATTGCTAGAGTCTGAGTATTAGAGATTTGCAATAAAAGGATTTTCGATGATTAGTAATACAGACAGCATTTTTAGCTACAGCAAAGCCAAAGAGATAGCTGTAAAGGCGCTTGATTATCGGTCGCTTCGACAGGATTTGATTGCAAGTAACATTGCAAATGTCGACACACCGATGTATCGCCCCAAGGATATTAACTTTGAGCAAGTTCTAGCGAAAAAAGCAAAAGAATTGCTAAACTATGTACCCGATAAGAGGCTTACATTGTGGAAACCCAATGAACGTCATCTGGACCCAAGCACGCCCGATGATAACAAAAGCACGATTTTCTATCGTGATGGGCATCTTGCGCGAAACGATGGCAACAGCGTGGATCTCGATGTCGAGACCAGCGAATTGGGCAAAAACTCGGTGATGTATCAGGCGATTGTAAACGCTCTGAAAAAGCATGGTGGAATGTACACCTATGCGCTCGAATCGAGTCGGTCATTATAATGTGAGGGAGGTTTCAAATGTCATTTTTGTCTAGTTTTGATATTAGCGGTTATGGGCTATCATCACAGCGCGTGCGCTTGAATATGATTTCGAGCAACATCGCAAACGCAAACACAACACGCACCGATGAGGGTGGTCCCTATCGCCGCAAAGATGTGATTTTCAGGGCTTTTGACTTCAACGAAGTCTTGAACAAGAAACTAGGAGAAGACAACAATCTTCTGCGTTACGAAGACCCTCTTGACGAGGACGAGTGGGGGCGCAAGCCACAACCACCCATTATGAGCGTTTATATCGACAAAATCGTGCGTGATGACACAGAACCACGCATGAAATATGAACCGCATCATCCGGACGCAAACAGTGAGGGGTATGTTGCCTATCCTAATGTAAACCCTGTTGTGGAGATGTCTAACCTCATCGAGACGACAAGGGCTTACCAAGCGAATGTTGCTGCGTTTCAGAGTGCAAAGAACATGACCAGCACAGCGCTTACGATGTTCCAAAATGCATAGGGTTTTCAGCAGAGTTATAGGTTAGAGTCTCTATAATACTTTTTCTCGGGTTGCCGATATAGTGTATGAGACCTTTAGGATTTAAGAAGGCTAAAACAAAGACAAGGAGTCTGAAATGGCGGATTTGAATCAAATTAGCAAAATTGCACCTTTTGCACCGGTGAGCCCAATTGCTCCCGTTGGAGGCGTGCCACAACAGCCGTTCGTTAATGACGCTCCTCTTGATAAAAGTTTTGCGAGCGTTCTTAAGCGTGCGGTTGATGAGGTCAACCTGAATCAACAACAAAGTGAGCAAGCGTTAGCCGATGTTGCCACAGGGCAAATCAAAGATTTGCACCAAGCGGCGATTGCCATTGGCAAGGCAGAAAACAGCATGAAGCTGATGCTAGAGGTTCGCAATAAGGCGATTAGCGCCTACAAAGAGATTCTTAGGACTCAAATCTAGGTCTGAATGAATCTCGCAAGCAGCAAGACACGTACCGGCAAAATTGTCGTTCTCTACGGCGTTTTGCTGCTTGGTTTTTTGTTGTTCTTGGTTTCCTTATATCATACAATCTTAAGCGAACGCAAACCACCCCTGCTTCGCGCAACACATCTCGAGAGTGCCGTTCGTGGCTCGATATACAGCAGCGATGGCTTTATGCTCGCTTCGAGCAAGAAACTCTACAAGGCTGTGGTGAACACCTACAACATTGACCCCCGCAAGTTTGATTTGTTTGTTGCTCTGTTTTGCATTTATAGTGGCATGAGCGAATCGGAAGTGCGCGAAAAATTGACAAAAAAAGGCAATGTCGTTTTGTCCTACGCGATAGACGCCAAAACGGCTGCCAACCTCAAACAACTTGTTTATACGCTCAATCTCTATGATGTCTTTCGAGAATACGAAGATTCTAGGGGGCGCGTTTTTAAATATGGTCTTTCAATCCTCGAAAGTGGCGAGCAACGTGATTATCTCTATACGAGCTCTATGGAGCCTCTTGTGGGCTATGTGCAAAAAACCGAAGAAGACAGAATCACCCGCGTGAGCGGCATTAAGGGCATCGAGGGATTCTATGATGGCTATCTCGAATCCATTCAACATGGCAGGATTCGCGCCGAGCGCGACATTGGTTTTAATCCAATCCTCAACAAAAACGCGCTCTATACCGAGCGCAACGATGGATATAGCCTGACGCTCAATATCGCGCTCAAACTCCAAACCAAAATCGAACGTTTGCTCGATTCTGAAAATATGCGCATTGGCGCAAAAGAGATTATTGCGGGCATTATGGAAGCCCAAAGTGGGCGCATTGTCGCTCTTGCTTCGACCAAACGTTTCAACCCCAACAAAATCACAAAAGATGTCTATCCCAATCTGAACAATTCCGCCGTAGAGCATGCCTTCGAGCCGGGCAGCATCATCAAGCCCCTGATTTATGCCATTTTGCTCGAAAACAACCTCTTGGACTTGAAAGAAAAATTCCCACTCTATGGCGGGCGCTATAAAATCGGCAATTTCGTCATCACCGACACGCACCGCCTGAAAGAGGCGAATCTCGAAGAAATCATGATTTATTCAAGCAACATCGGCATGGCGCAAGTCGCCCAAAAGCTCTCATCGACACAATACTATGACGGCTTGGTGCAGCTTGGATTCGCGCGCAGCAGCGGAATCGACTTGCCCTTCGAGCAATATGGCAAGATTCCAACGCGCACAATGCTCGGCAACGAGGTCTATAAGGCGACCGTGTCGTATGGCTATGGCTTGCAAAGCACCTTTATCCAAATGCTCAAAGCCTACAACATCATCACCAACAACGGCGCAACGAACGACCCGATGATTGCCGAAGGTGTGGTCGTTGACAACCTCAAATATCCCATTTCGCACCAACAACCCCAGCAGATTATCCAAAAAAATAGCGCCGTGATTCTGCAAGATTTGCTGATTAAGACCGTGCAAACGGGCACAGCGAAGGGCGCAGCCGTGCCCGGCGTCATCGTTGGCGGCAAAACGGGCACGGCGCACATCGCCGAGAGCGGCAAATATGTGAACCGCTACAACAGCTCCTTTTTTGGCTTCGCTGCCGATGCGATGTCGCGCTACACAATCGGCATTGTCGTCCTCGAGCCCAACACCGAAGAATCGTATTTCGGCGCGCGCACAGCCGTCCCTGTTTATAAAAAAATTATCGAGCTTTTGCTTGCCGAAAAATACCTCACGCAGCTGCCAGCGCCCGCGTCAAAGGAAAGCAATGAAGTTTCTCAATGATTTTATCACCCAAACCGACCCTTCGCAGGCAATTCTCTACCCCCAACTCAAATGCTCCGTGAGCGAGGCGCGCATTTTGCAACATCTCACAATCGCCTTCTTGCGCGGCGATGAAGACATGAACGTGCGCGATGTGCTGATGGCGCTTTTTGGGCAAGAAAAAGAGCCCTATTCGCATTTGGAGCATATCCATGAGATTCGCCATCTGCTCGAGCTCGGTTGGCTTTCGCAGGTCGAGATGTTTCCGATGATTCTTTCCAAAGTCGCGCTGCTCGAGCTGCTCTCGACCAATGTCGCGCTCTCGAGCTCGTTTCTGAAACTCCTCGAGGTTGGCGAGGTGGCGTTCAACCTGCCCGAGATTGCGCCCTATGATGACCATTTGGAATACCTCAAAGACCAATTCCAAAGAATCGACCTCCTCTCGCAGCTTAGCCTGCTCAAAGAGAATCACACGCAAGATTCCCCCTCGCTTCGCGCCACACAATCGCGCCTCGAAATGCTCGAGACGCGCATCGATGAGCGCCTGAAGCTCACGCACAAAGAGCTAAGTATCGAGCAATTCTTTCGTGAATATGGGCTAAGCCTCAAGGAGCGCACGCTGTTTCTCGCGCTGCTCAAAGAGGAATATTCCGACCATGACGAGCGGATTCGCGACATGAACAGCCTATTGCACCTGATTAGCGATGAAGAGGTGGACAGAATCAAGAATCGCTCGCTTCTCGATGAGCATAGCCTGCTGCTCGAAAAGGGCTTGGTCGATTATTACGAAGAAGTCGTGCTCGCCTCGGGCTATGTTACGCGCACATTTTTTATCCCCGAGGAGATTCTTTATAAAATCACGCACCCCAAGAAGCGGATTTCGCAGAAAAACAAGTTCCAATCGCTGCTCAAGGAGCAAGATGTGTTCGAGTGTGTCGAGACAAACAAGACGATGAGCGAGATTGTGCTAAGCCCCACGACAGAGGAGATTTTGCAGAATCTCATGCGCCAAGTCAATCTGCGCGTGCTCAATCGCCTCAAGATGTGGGGCATACGCGACAAAAAGGGCGGAATCGAGGCGAAGATTATCTTTTATGGACCCGCTGGCACGGGCAAAACGGTAACGGCGAAGGCGCTCGCCAAGTCGCTCAAGCGCCCGCTGATTAGCCTCGATTGCTCCAAGATTCTCTCGCTCTATGTGGGCGAGAGCGAAAAGAATGTGCGCAAGATTTTTGACACCTATTATGACATCGTGAGCGAGAGCAAGATTGAGCCCATTTTGCTGCTCGATGAAGCCGACCAATTCTTGAGCATGCGCACACAGACGACATTTGGCGGCGCTGAAAAAATGCACAACCAAATGCAAAATATCTTTTTGGAGCAAATCGAGAAATTTAGGGGCATTCTGATAGCGACAACGAACCTGCTCGAGTCGATTGATTCGGCGTTTTCGCGGCGATTCAATTATAAGATTGAGTTTAAAAAACCCAACGAAAGAGAGCGATTGCGCCTGTGGGAGGGCATGCTGCCGCGCAATGCGCATTACGAAAAAGACTTCTCGCCGCAAGCCCTCGCGCGCTATCCGCTCACGGGCGGGCAGATTCGGCTCGTGATTCAAAACACCGCCTACAAGGTCGCCGTGCGTGAAGAGCCCGTTTTTTTGATGCAGGATTTCCTGACGGAGATTCAGCATGAGCGCAATGGCAATTTTGATTCGGAGAAGATAGCTGGTTTCTTAGGCTAACATGAAGCAAATATTAATGTCCAATTAATATTCATAATGTTAAAATCGCAAAAATGGTGTTCATGACAAGGAGAAAAAAATCATGAAAATATTGTGTTTGTTCGAGGATTCTGCCGCGTTTGTGCAGAGCTATATGGAATATCTCAAAAAAGCAAGTGGTGGCAAGATTGAATACGGCAGCCTGCCGATTCCGCCAGAAATGCTAGCGGCAAAGCCGCTGCCCGTGCTTGCGAGCGTGATGCAAAAAAAGTTCGGCGACCCCGAAAAAGAGATTGATTTTATCTTTAGCTTCAACAAGCATTATCGCTATCTCAAAGAGGGTACATTGCCCAAGATTCCTATCATCGAAATGGGCAATTCGATTGCGGGTCCAAATTACAATTCTCGCCCATTTATGAATCCCAAAACGCCATGCGCTTGGGAAGACAAGGTTGTCAAGATTGAGCCAAAATGGTACAACAGCGTCATTCCGATTGAGAACAAAATGGTCTATCGCATGGACGATTCGTATCGCTATGCCTATCTGCGACAAATCGTCGACAACTACAAGGCAAAGCCACCCAAAGACGAGCCCGAGTGCGTCATCTATATCCCCGATTGGACAACGCATTTGGACAATGTCGTGAACAATGTCTATCGCTGCCTCGATTTCTGCTCTGACCATGATTGCGGATTCCACCTCGCGCTTTCGCGACATCTCCTCGATGAGAATGACGACTTCTATGGGCAAAATTATGGCATCAAACGTGATGCTATCAACTCGACTATGAAGATTTTGCGCAAAGAAGTCCAAACCTTCTTGCAGTCTAACCCCGGCGTGCGCGCAACGATTGGACCAACCGATGAGTTCCACCATGTGCTTGTGGGCATCAACCCCAAAGCCATCTTCATCGATTCGAGCAGCACAACATGGCTCGAGGCTCTGTATCTCATCAAATACAAGGGCTTGGATTGCAACAAAATCCGTCTCGTGTTCTCTGTTGAGAAGAAATATCCACAGATTGAGAGCAAGCTCTTTGATAAAAATCTGCCCGAGATTGAGAAATATTTCAAAGAGGGAATGTTCCGCCGTGATGTGCATTCGATATTTGGCAATATCTCAACCACGACAGATAAGTTCTATGCCTTCATCGGCTACCATGAGCGCGCGCTAGCCACTCCGGACTTTGACGCAATCAAGGCAATGTTTCCTGCGCTCTAATCAGGTAGGCGAGTACATATAGACAACAGCAATGAGCCCAATCCCGAGTATGAGCACTCCCAACAGAAACAAAACGCTATTCCCGCCATTGTTGACTTCTTTTTTCATTTCACACCTCTTGAAAGATATGGCGGGATTCTAATCGAAATGAGCTTAAAAACTGCATAAATGAACACAATAAATCATTGCGCGAGCATTGTGATTTCTTGAAAAATCTTGCGCGCAATGAAGCGATAGCCGAGCGAGGTGAGGTGCAAGTCCTGCTGTGAGAGATTCTTGAGAATCCAAATCTCCTTGCCGCCATTATGCTCCATAAAATCATGCGTGTTGAAAAGCAGCAGCTTCTCCTCGCGCGCAAGCTCCACAAACATCTCTTGCATTTGCGCGAAGTTTTCGACCGTTTGCGTGCTGCCCTTTTGCGTAACCGTGGGCGGCGTGAGCAACAAAATCGCCGTTTGCGGCGAGATTTCGCGCACAAAGGCGATGAACGCGCGCAAGTCATCGGCGATTTGCTCGGGCGTTTTTTGAGCGATGATGTCGTTCGTGCCATAGCTTAGAATCACCAAATCGGCGATGATTTCATACATCTCGCGGCGCACAAGCGCGGGATTCCAACGTTGCCACAATGTCGAGCTCGCGCCGTTGATTCCGAGTGTGTCGACGATGTTGTCGCTCGATGATTGCGAGATAAAATAGCCGCCGAGCGCGGCGTTTTTTTGTAGCGCCCGAAAGGTAATCGGGTAGTGCAGGTTGCGCGAAAAAAAGCTCCATTTCCGCGCCGCTGGGGCTTGGAGCGTGTAGCTCTTGCCCTTTGCGTCCGTCAGCACAAACGCGGCTTTTTTGTTGGGCGAACGAAAGACAATGGTCGATTTGAGCGCCTCGCTAGATGGCGTTTGCAGCGCGAGCCGCAGTGTCGCGTTCGTGCGGGTTGCGCTCGCAATCACCCCGCCAAGCGGATAGTCCTCGTTCTTGTCGCGTTCGCGCAACGAATTGTGAATGCGAAAATATTTTGCGCTGTATTTCGCCGTTGCGTTGTGGTGGTATTTGGGCTGAAGCGGATACAAAAACCCGGGCACGACAGAATCGTCAAAAAAGAGCGAGCGCATTTCAGATGCGAGCGAATCCTCGGCGATGTGCGAATCGCCAAAAATGCGAATCTTCAAGCCGCTTTGCTCGTCAATCTTGCGCACGAGCCCATAGAGCGCGACATCGTTGTAGCTTTTGAGATAGTTGCCATAATAGACAATCGTATCGATGCTCACATCTTCTGATACAATCGATGGATTCTCATCGGGAATCGAGCAGGCAGCACAAAAGAAGAAGACCACAATAAACACGAAACGCATGCTATTCCTTTTGTTCGGATTCTGCGGGCAACAGATGTTGTAGCAAGAGCTTGGAGAGAATGCGCGAACCCTCGCCGCTAAAGTGGATTCCGTCATTTGTGCGGACTTTTATTTTTTTATCATTGCGCGTGATGTAGGCGCTGAATGTCGCGCCGTCTGACAACACGTCGTTGCTGTGCAAGAAAATCGCGCCATTCTGCCGCGCCTCGTCCTCATAGAGCGTGTTGAGATAGAGGACGCCATCGTTGAGCTTTTCTTTTTTCATATACGGCGCTTCGAACCAAAAAACCTGCGCGCCGTGCTCATGCGCGAGCGTCAGCAGGCTCTGGATTCGCGCGCGATAAATCTCTTCCCAACGCTCGGTTTTGAACTTGATATACCGCGCCTTGTTTTCGGGGTCAATCATATCCCATGGGTCGTTTGCGCCAAGCATGATGATGACATATTGCACGGGTTGTTCCAAAAGCGCGCTTGATAGCGCCTTTTCCCAATCGAAATGATGGTTGTAGGTGAGCCCCGTGCTCTGCTTGCTCAGGTTAATCGGGACTGCGCCATGCTTTTTGAGCATGCTCACGAGCGTCATGCCCACGCCCTGCATCAGGGAATCGCCGATGAGCACGACAACATCGCCCTTTTGTAGGCTGTTTTGCTCGGGCAGGGTGGGGAGATTCTGCGTGGGGAGATTCTGCGTTGTGTTTGGAATCTCCTCGACTATTGCAATGTTCGTTTGGTTCGTCTCGTGCGTGTTTGCGGGCACAGAATCTATCGCGGGCAGCAGCGCAACGGAAGGCTGCTTGGGCTCGTCTTTTGGGGCAATGGGCTCAAAGCTTGGAATCTCCAAAATCATGGGCGCGAAGCTTAGGCTATTTTTGATTCGGTTGCCAAAGTCGAAAAACGCGTTGTCTGGAATTGTCGCGAGCTCGTCAAAAAACGCGAGATAGGGATAGTTGGTCGCATAATGTTGCTGCTGTACATAGCGCAAAATGGGCGCATTCAGAAGCCACGATGTGAGCAGCAGTGTCGCAACAGCCACAAGCCAAAACGTGAGAATGCGCCGCATTAGAATCTCGAGTAGATGAAGTTTGGAATCCCATCGGGCGCGAGCGCAAACAGAAGCAACAGCAACAGCGAGAGCAGCACGGGGCGCACGAGCGCGGGAACGAGCGCGATGGCGGTTGTGGCGTGGTGCGCATAGGGGCGCACGAGGGCATAGAGGGCAAGCAGCAGCCACACGCCGCCAAAGGCAATCCATGTTTGTTCGCCGATGGGCAGCGCGCTGTTTTGGGCGATTGCGAGCAGGTATTCGAGGCTTTTGTCCAACGAGGGGAGCATGAAAAAAATCCAACAAAACGAGACATAGTTAAACGTCAGAAAAACGCCCAAGAATTTGGGCAGGCAAAAGCCAAGAGGGCGCAAGAAATGCACCACGCATACGCCGATTCCATGCAGCGCGCCCCACAGCGCGAAGTTGAGCGTATTGCTGCCGTCTGTCGTGTTTGTGTGCCAGATTCCCGACAGCACGAACGCAATCATGATGTTGCAATACACGCGCGAGCGCGCGCAGCGGCTGCCGCCAAGCGGGATATAGACATAGTCGCGGATAAAGCGCGAGAGGCTCATGTGCCAGCGATTCCAGAAGTCTTGCAGGTTGTGCGCGAGCAGCGGCGCGTTGAAGTTGGGCGGCAAGACGAAGCCGAGCATCAGCGCAAAAGCCATGACGAGGTCGACATAGCCGCTGAAGTCGCAATAGAGTTGCAGGCAATAGGCATAGCTGCCAAGAACGAGCGTGAGGGAATCGTAGTTTGTGGGATTCTCGAAAATCGGCGCTGTCCAGATTCCGAGATGATTGGCAATCAGCACCTTTTTGACAAGCGCGAGCAAGAGCAGGGCGAGTATCGTTTCTTCGTGCCCAAAAACGCGCCGCCTGCGGAGTTGGCGCAAGAAGAATTGGCTATCGACAATGGGACCCGAGACGATTGTTGGGAAAAACGAGAGATAGGTGGCGATTTCGCACAGGCTCGCGGGCTTTTGCCCCCGAAAGGTATGGACGAAATAGGTGATGCTCGCGAATGTGTAGAAGCTTAGCCCAAGCGGGAAGAGCAGGTCGATGTTCCAATCGATTCCGAGCCAAACCATCCACGCATCGAATGTGGATTTGAGAAGCGGGAAATATTTGAAAAAGGCGAGGTTGGTGATGGCGAGCGCGATGGCGGCAAACAAGATGAAGCGGAAACGGAAATAGGCAAGCCACATGCCAAAATAATAGACAAACAGCGAATATGTGCCCACGACAAGCGCGAATTGGACATTGGCGAAAAAGGCGAGCAGCAGGAAATAGTTGAATGCCAAAAGCAGGAAATTTTGGTAGATAGGTCGCTTGAATGCCCAATACACGGCGAAAAAGCACAGAAAGAGAACGGCAAATTCAAGCGAGAAATAGTTCATTCCTAAATGGCTCCCCCTCCTTGCCCGGGAACTTTGGGGGCAAGGGGCGAGAGGGTGGGTGTCGCTGCTGTTGCGGGCTCGGCGAGCTCAACATCGGGTTTGAAGGGCGGTCCCTTTTGCAAGAGCTGCGTGAGCTCGGCGGCGCGCGCGGGCGTCATTTTGGATAGGATTTTGCTCGAGACTTTGGAATCGAGGCTAAAGAGAATCGTTGCCGCCTCGGCGTTGTCGAGCTGCTCGATAATCGGCGCGGCTTTGGAATCTTTAATGTTTGTGTAGGTCGCCGAAATCTTGTCGTCTTTTGCCTGCTTGATGAGCCGCAAAATCTCCTCGTTTTGGGCGATGAGCCGCTCAATCTTGGTCTGTTTGAGCGTAATCGCCTCCATTGTCGCGTTAATCTCTCTTTCTTTTGCCTCAAGCGAGCTCTCGCGTTGGTCGAGCACGGCTTGGTTCGCGCTTTGGAGCGCCTGCAAGGCTTGTTGCTGCTCGTCAATCTTTTGGATTCTGTCGAGAATCTCCGCCTTGCGTTGTTCAAAGATGATGTTGCAATCGACAACGCCCTGCGGCGTTGCGCCAAAAGCACATGAGCATAGGAAGAATAGGATTGTCTTGAAATGTCTCATAGAGAGCCTCCTTGTGGGTTGTGTCGTGCATTATGCAATAGAATCGAAACTTCGTCAAGTTGCGCCGCTTCTTTGTATTGGCGCTCCTTGAGCATTTTGGTTTTTTCGAGCGAATCGAGATAGTTCGCCTTCTCATACTCGATGTTGAGCAGCCGCATTTCTTCTTGAATTACCTTGCGTTCGAGCCGCAGCGAGGCGATGAACTCGACAATTCTATCGACCTCGTTGAGGTAGGATTCTTTGATTTGCTGGAAATACAGCAAGTCGTTGTAGTTGCCCTTTTGCGGAATCACGATTTCCGAGAGCTGCTGCTGCGCGCTCGCGAGGTCCATTTGCGCCACGGCAATGCGTTGATTGACGGCGATGAGCTTCTGCTCGGCGTTTTTCACGGCGTTTTTGCGGATTTGCACAAGGGCGCTAAATTTTGTTGTCATGGAATCTCCTAACGCTCAATCGTGTCCTCTCTGTCTGCGCCTGTCGAGAGGAACGAGACGCGCACTTTGGTTTGCTCCTCGATGAAGTGGATATAGTCCTGCGCCGCTTTGGGCAGTTGGATAAACGTTTTCGTCCCGGCGCTTTGTTCCCAGCCGTCCATTGTGATATAGACGGGCTTGATGTTGTCATAGTTGTAGGGAAAATAGGACAGATTCTTGCCGTTTTGCTCATAAGCGGTACAAACCTTGATTGAGCCGCAACC
>JAAVGZ010000068.1 GCA_014799985.1 Helicobacter sp. | reverse complement strand
TGTGCTGTGGCTTCGCCATAGCTTTGCGCGCGCTTTTTCTGGGGATTCTGTCATGTTGAGCGCTAGCGAAATATCTCTATCCGTCATTGCGAGCGAGTGTAACGAGCGTGGCAAGCAACCGTGTTGGGCATTCAAAGACGGTTGATTGCTTCGCTAACGCTCGCAATGACACAAGATTATCACAAAGAATCCCAACACGTTAGATTGCTTCGGCTACCGCCTCGCAATGACACAAGATTATCGCTTCGTATTATTTTTGCGTCATTGCAAGCAATCAAGCGACCTCGCCCTTTTCGCCCCTAAAACTCCTTGCAAGCTTTTTTGGCTACAATACCCATTTCACAACACCACATAGGAGCCTTGATGGTCGATAGAACATTGTTTGTGCTTGCCTCCATTGCCGTCATCATCGGCATTTTGGCTTCCTATTCGCTCTCGAGCTACACGGTGCTTTTCTACGAAACCAACCAATTCCATTTTTTCGTGCGCCAACTCATCTCTGGGATTCTCGGAATCACGTTGATGTGGCTCATCTCCAAAGGCAATCCCGATAGAATCGTCCAAACGCTCGGATTCCTGCTGTTTTTTGGCTGCATGTTCTTGATGTTCATCATGCATTTCCTGCCCGAAAACCTCGCGAGCAGCGCCGGCGGCGCGAAGCGCTGGATTCGCCTCCCGCTCTTTTCGCTCTCGCCTGTCGAGTTTTTCAAAATCGGCTTCGTCTTTTTCCTCGCGTGGAGCTTCTCGCGCAAATACGACACGCAAAAAAACATCAAAGAAGAGCTCCAAATCTTCCTGCCCTACGGCATTTTGTTGCTGATTCTCGGCGGGCTCATCGCGATTTTGCAAAACGACTTGGGGCAGATTCTGCTGCTTGGAATCGTCTTTGTGTTCATGCTCCTCTGCGCTGGCGGCAGCTTCAAGCTCTTTTTCGCGCTGCTGTTTGGCACAATCCTAAGCGCGGCAATCCTGATTCTAAGCAGCGACCACAGAATCTTGCGCATCAAGCAATGGTGGGCGCTCGCGCAGAGCTTTATCCTCTCGATTCTGCCCGACAACCTCGCGCAGGGCTTGCGAATCGAGGATTTGCCCGAGCCCTACCAAATCCAACACTCACTGAACGCGATTCAAAACGGCGGCTTTTTTGGCGAGGGAATCGGCAATGGGCTCGTCAAGCTCGGATTCTTAAGCGAGGTGCACACCGACATTGTGCTAGCGGGAATCACCGAAGAAGTCGGCGTCTTGGGCATCGCGCTTTGCGCCGCGCTCTTTTTGGCTATCATCTACCGCATCTTTCGCATCGCCAATCGCAGCGAATCGCAAGTGGGTTTCCTCTTTTGCGTGGGGTTTGGCAGCATGCTCGGATTCTCGTTTTTGCTCAACGCCTATGGAATCTCGGGGCTCACGCCCATCAAGGGCATTGCCGTGCCGTTTTATAGCTATGGCGGCAGCTCGCTTTTGGCGAACTGCATCGCCATCGGCATGGTGCTGTGTTTGAGCAAGCAGGCAGACGATTAGGGGCTATGGCAGAAGCCGTTTGAGCAGGGCATAGATTCTCTCGAGCTCGTCTTGAATCTGCTTGTCTCTGTCTTGAATCTGCAAAATCTGCACGCGAAATTCCTCGAGCTTCTTGTTGATGGTTTGCGAGAAATCATCGATGGTATCCTGCGGCTGGTGCGCCTGTGGCGCTTGGAGCTTGGGGCGAGAATCGGCGCTGGGGTCGAGAGATTCATGGTTTGTGCGGCGCGAGGTTTTGCTCTGCCATTTCTCATAGAGCTTGTGTTTGTCATACACGCGCAGCTCGCGCGCGACATCGTCCGCATCGACAAAAATCGCAATCGAATCGTTTGACTTGTCGACATCATGCACCAAATAGCCGCCATTTTGCGGCATATCCGTGAAACGTTCAAACACGCAAAACAGCTGCTGGTATTCTCGCACGACCGCAACGAGTTCGTGTTTGTCGAAGAAAATCGGGCGCGCCTTGCCAAAGCGCGCATTCTGTACCAAGTTGCGATAATAGAAGGGCTCGAGCGTGTTGCAAGTCGAAATCGAATCGTTTTTGAAGCTGATTTGATGTGCGACATTGACCATCATCTCCTCGACATCGTGCTCGCCGAGCGCGTTTTCGAGCAGGATTCTATCCTGCACAGACATGAGATACTCGAAGCAATTCTCGCGGCAGAGCGAGACTTCGGGCAGGCAGCCGGGCGCAAGGACGCGGTGCGCCTCGTCTATGAAAATCGACACGGGCTGAATCTCTTTGAGAAAAATCGTGCGCCGCGCCAAAAATGCGAAGATTCTCTGGTTGAGCAGGCGCGCAATCGACTGCCCAAGCGTGTCGGCATAGATGATGATGATTTTTTTCTGCTCGATGAGCTCGGGCAAGTCGAAGCCCTCGCCATTCACGACATCGCATTCAATGCCGTCTTGAATCGTGTTGAGCAGGCACGACATCACGCCGTGGTTGCCGCTCTCATCGCCCGAATCTTCCTCTTTGAGCTTCGCGTAGCGCGACAAAAAGGCGCTGAAACGTTCCGATTCTTCGATGAGGCACAAGAGCGCGTTCTTGTCCTCATTGTGCAGCTCCTCGACCTCAAGGCTCAAAAAAAGATATTTGTGTACAACATGTAATTTTTCCATAAGTGCGCGCATAGAGGCGACATTGAGCGTCTCGCCAATCCATGCGAAGGTTGGATAGGCTGGGCGTTCTTTGTCGAGCGGCTCGATATAGTCATAATAGCTGTGGATTTTTTCGAGGATTCCATGCGATTCATATAGGAAACGTTGCACGGCATAGAGCGTCTTAAAGAGGCTGCAAGAGGCGATTTCCCAATAGTCGTATTTTTTGGTAAAGAGCGAGCGATACCATTGCTCGATGTCTTTGATGGCGATGTTGCATAGGAGGTTGAATCGATGTCCCCATATCGGACCAATCTCGACAACATCGCCCAGCCTGCCGCATTCTTTGGCGAGCTTTTTGACATGCGCATGGAGATTGCCCTTGTAGTCGAAAATCACCACAGAATGCCCCGCGCTAAGGCGCGATTGGATATTGGGCAAGATATAGCCCGTTGTCTTGCCGCTGCCTGTTTGCCCGAAGCAAATCGAATTTTTGAAATCAAGCGGGACTAGGATTCCGTCATTTCCTTCAAAATTGCCCCCCAAAAAGCCGACAGCCACTCCTGACCTCACACAACTTCAATGAACCATTGCTCCTCTTGGAGGCATAGCGTTAGAAACCCGCCCTTTTCCCAGCGCAAGCGGCACTCGCCGCACAGATGTGCGACAACATGCGACAAATCGTCCTCGTGTCCAACGATGACGACAATGACATGCCCCTCGCCCAAGCTCTCCTCGATGAGCTTCAGATAGCCTGCCGTGCCGCTCTCGGGGTTAATCAGCGCGCTTTGCGAGGTAGGAATGTTGTCGGGCAAATGCTTGAGCATGTATTGCGCCGTCTCGACCGAGCGGCTCGCTTCGGAAACGAAGACCATGTCAATCGCTCGCCTTTTTTGGCGCAGATATTTTGCAATCCTCTTGCCCGCCTGCTTTGCCTGTTTTTTGCCTTTTGGGAGCAGCGGGCGGTTCAAATCGCCCCCGTCCCAAAGATGGCTTTCGTATGCCAACGCATGCCGAATGAGTATTAACCGAAAAGAGACCATGTTTTCCTCACATTACATTTGTTCGAGCATTAAAAAGAGCAAATCGGCACTTTCATGTGCGGATTTCTCAAGGAATGAATCAAAGCTGAAGTTTGCGTCCGCATCGGCGGCATCGCTGATGGCGCGCAACACACAGAAGGGCTTGCCCAATGCCGCACAGACCGCAGCGACAGCCGCGCCCTCCATTTCGAGCGCGATGGCGTCAAACTGCTTCGCCACCCAATTCTTGCGTTCGCTTGACGCGACAAATTGGTCGCCTGTGGCGACTGTGCCTATCTGAAAGCGGAGATTTTGCGATTTGGCGGCGTTGATGGCGAGCGCGTTAAGCTCCGAATCGGCTTCGTAGAAAAGCGTTGTCTCGGGGATAAAGCCAAAGGGGTGTCCGAACGCCGTGATGTCGACGTCATGCTGGCAGAGCTTGTCGGCTATCACCAAGTCGCCCACTTTGAGATTTGCGGCGATTCCGCCCGCAACGCCGCTAAAGATGAGCTTTTGCGCGCCAAAATGCAAAAACATCACAGACGCGGAAAGCGCGGCATTCACCTTGCCAATCTTGCTATACGCAATCACAAGCTCGAGATTGCGATAGCGCGCCTCATAATAGCGATTGTGCCCAATATCGTGCTCTTGCTGCACCTGCACACGCGCGAGAATCGGCGTGATTTCTTCGACCATTGCACCCAAAATTGCTATTTTCATCGTTATCCTTTGAGACGATTGAGCGTTTCTTTTAGAGTGGCGCTGTCGCTGACATTCAGGGTGGGCTTGGCTGTCAGGCGGCTGTTGAGCCCCCGAAGCACGCTTCCATGACCGCATTCAACCCACACATCGACCTCGTCTTGGTGCTGCTGCACGCATTGTTTGTAGCGCACGGGCGAAACGAGCTGCAAGCCGAGCAATTCAAGCGCCTGCGCAATTGTATCATATTTGTTAGTTGTTACATTTGAAACCACGCCAAAGTCAAAGTTTTGTCCCAATGCCTTTTTGGCGAGCTCCCTAAAGGGCTCGACAATCGGCTCAAGCAGCGGGCAGTGGCTCGCCACAGAGATGTCCAAAAGCAGCATGCGCTTCGCCTTGAGCGTCTCTTTCGCGGCTGTGAGAGATTCCAAATCAGATTTGATTCCCGCCAACACGACCTGCCCATCTGTGTTGTAGTTCGCGACCCAAACGCGCTTGCCCGCATCGCGCTGCTCTTGCACAAAGCTTTCGAGCGCAGAATCAGAAACGCCCATCACGACCATCATGCCCGCTGGCTCGGCTGTTTGGGCGCTTTGCATGAGCTTGCCTCGTTCGCTCACGAGCGTGAGTGCGCCCGCGAGGCTCAACACGCCCGCGAGGCACACGGCGGATATTTCGCCAAGCGAATGCCCGAGCGCAAACATGGGCTTTTGCCCGCTCTCTTGCTCGAGAATCTGCGCCGCAAGCACGCTCACGAGCAGAATCGCGGGCTGTGTCCATTGGCTCTGCCCAAGATTCTCGTTTGGCTCGAAAAGCAGGGCGCGCATGTCGGTTTTGAGCACATCGCTTGCTTCGTCAAAGGCATGCTTGGCATGGGCGAAGTTTTCATATAAATCCTTGCCCATGCCCGCCGCCTGACTGCCTTGCCCCGGGCACACAATCGCGTAACGCATGCGCCTGCCTTAGTGGTGTCCGCCGCAGCAGCCACCGCCACCACCGCAGCAACCCTCGCCGCCGTGCTCATGCCCGCCACCGCCGCAGCCACAACCGGTGCTGATGCCATAGTCGAGCTCCATTTCGGTCGCATCGCGAATGCCGAGAACTTGGACATTGAAAAGCAGCTCTTTGCCCGCAAGGGGGTGGTTGTAGTCGATAATCACCGTTTTGTCGTTGAAATCGCGGACAATCACTTGGCAATGTTCGCCATTTTCTGCCTGCCCAAAGAGCGTCATGCCGCGCTCGAGCGCGATTCCGTCAAATTCCTCAATCGAGACTTCTTGCACAGCGTCATCGAAACGCTCGCCATAGCCCTTCTCGGGCAACACAACGATTCTGTGTTCCTCGCCAACCTTCGCATGCGCGAGCGCCTCTTCGAGCCCGGGCAACACCTCGCCGTTGCCCATAATAAACTCAAGCGGTTGTTTGCCGATGTTGCTATCAAGCAGCTCATCGTTGCTGTTATCGCGCACTTCATAGACGATTGTGAATACTTTTTTGTCTGTCATTGTTTTCCTTTATTTTAATTGGGCAAGCTTTTTCTTGCCTTCTGTTGCCTGTTTGCTTTTTGGATAAGCCTCAATCAGCATTTCCAAAAATTTTTTCGCATTGGCTTTGTCGCCGATTTTTTCGAAGCAGTCTGCCGAATGCAAAAGCAGGGTAGGGATATAGTCGGCTTTGTCATAACGCGTTGCGCTCTCTTTGTAGTGCGCAATCGCGTCCGCATAGCGCTTTTGCTGATAGGCAATCTCGCCGAGATAAAAAAGGCTTGTCGCGGGCTTGTATTGCTTTGCGAGCGCGTGCTCGAGGTATTGCCGCGATTTGTCGAGCTCGCCTTTGTTGAAAAACGCAATGCCATCGCTAAAAACAACACCATTAGCAAGCGAATCAAGTGCCACATTTTTTTCGTTTTTGGTTGTGGCATTTAAGTCGCTCGCTGGCGCATTTGTCGCGTTTGTTTCCTTGCGCTCCACAACCATTTGCGCTCGCTGTTCCACAAGCGCTTGTTGCAGCGATTCGAACTGCGCGTCCAAGTCCTTGAACCGCTGCTGATAGCCCTCGTCTGTTTTCTGAATGAGCCCGCCGAGCGATTCAATCGCCTTTTTGAGAGAATCGAGGCTCTCGTCATACGAACGAAAATGGCTAATGAGTGTCGCGTTCATGTCCAAAAATGCCTCTTGGAGCTCCTTTTGCGACACAAAGGGCGAAGCCTGATTCTTCGCATAGAGTGTCTGGAGCTTGTTTGCCTGCGAATCAAACAGGCTGCGCATGCCCTCTTGCGTTTCGGCAAGCTGCTGCACGGCGTTCGAGAGGCGATAGAGCTCTTTTTGGATTCTGTCTTGCTCTTGCTTCTCTGCCCCAAAAACCGAAGGCTCTGCCCACAAAAGGCACAGAGCAAAAGCCACAACGGCACAAACGACTTTTGCCCGCATCAACTGCCTTTGGTTAGATTATTTTTTGGGAAGGAGCTTGAACTCAACACGTCGATTCTGCTCCCAGCATTCCTGTGTTTTTTCGCTGCATATTGGGTTGGTTTCGCCATAGCTATGCACTTGTTTGGTGCGGATTCCGCTTCGGCGCAACGCATCGCGCACGGCAACGGCGCGTTTTGTACCAAGTGCGAAGTTGTATGAACCGCTTCCCCACTCATCGGTGTTGCCCTCGAGGCGCACATCGAGGTCGCTTGCCTCGTTTTTGATAATCTCGCTATTGGCGTTGAGCACATCGACCATGTCGGCGCGAATGTCGAATCGGTCATAATCGAATCGAATGTGTTGCAATTTGTCTTGGAGATAGGCGATTCTCTCCTCGAGTGTGTTAAACTGCGATGGGTCTGTTTTCCCTTGAGCGGGCTGTGTCGTCTCTGTGGTGTTCGCACCAGCGCCTTCGGTTACCTCGCACCCAGTCGCAAGCAGCGCCATCGCGATTGAACCAAGCAATAAATATTTTTTCATGAAATCTCCTTTGCATAAAATTAAGATTCTGAATTATACACTATTTTTCTAAACCTTTTTCTGTTTTGGAAGCACAAAAGCGCATTTTTGCTCTTGGTTGTCGAAGTTGCTTGCTGGCTTTGCCCGCTGTATGCCGCGCCCGCACGTTGTTCGCTGCAATGACGTTTTATTGTGTCATTGCGAGTGTAAGCGAAGCAATCGAACGGCATAGAATCCTCATGATTTTAGCTTCACATACGGTTGATTGCCACGCTCGCCCAAATGGGCTCGCTCGCAATGACGTTAAAATATTGGAGATGCGACTTTAGTCGCACTCATTGCGTCATTGCGAGAGGCGCTAGCCTCGTGGCAATCAACCGTGCCGAGCGTTCAGAGACGTTTGATTGCCGCGCATTCTAGCAAAATCGCGAGCGCGTTGGCGCTTAAGCCTTCGATAATGCGCCATGCGCTACAATGGCGCACAAAGGAATCGCGACATGGACAATCTCTCTATACTTCTCAAAGCGCACAAACTAAGCGAAAGCGACTATGCGCAAATCGTGAGCATCTTGGGGCGTGAGCCAAACCTCGTTGAGCTCGGCGTTTTCTCGGCAATGTGGAGCGAGCATTGCAGCTACAAATCGAGCAAGCCCTACTTGCGCGGATTCCCGTCAGAGGCGCAATGGGTGTTGCAAGGACCGGGCGAAAACGCCGGCGTCATCGACATCGGCGGGGGCTATGCCGCCGTTTTCAAAATCGAATCGCACAACCACCCAAGCTTCATCGAGCCCTACGCGGGCGCAGCCACAGGCGTTGGCGGCATTTTGCGCGACATCTTCACGATGGGCGCGCGCCCTGTGGCGCTGCTCAACTCGATTCGCTTCGGCGAGCTCGCGCGCACAGATTCTGTGGGCAAGCTGCACAAATACCTGCTTGGCGGTGTTGTCAAGGGCATTGGCGACTATGGCAACTGCATGGGCGTGCCTACAGTCGGGGGCGAGTTCGACACGCAAGCCTGCTACAACGGCAATATCCTCGTCAATGCGTTTGCGCTTGGCATCGCCAAAGCCGATGCAATCTTCAAGGCAAAAGCCGAAGGCGTGGGCAATTCTATCATCTATGTCGGCAGCAAAACGGGGCGCGATGGGCTCGGCGGCGCGGTGATGAGCAGCGATAGCTTCTCTGCCGATTCTGCGTCTTTGCGCCCCACAGTGCAGCTTGGCGACCCTTTCACACAAAAACGGCTGCTCGAAGCCTGCCTCGAGCTTTTCGCGCAAGATGTGATTGTCGGAATCCAAGACATGGGCGCAGCGGGGCTCACAAGCAGCAGCTTCGAGATGGCGGGGCGCAGCAAAAGCGGCATGCGCCTCTATCTCGACAAAGTGCCCATGCGCGAAAGCGCGATGAGCCCGTATGAGCTCATGTTGAGCGAGAGCCAAGAGCGCATGCTCATCTGTGCGAAAAAGGGTTGCGAGGCGCAAGTGCAGGCGATTTTCGACAAATGGGAGCTGCCATGCGCCGTGATTGGCGAGGTTTGCGAGGGCGATTCGATGGAGCTGTTTTGGAACGGCGCAATATGCGCGAAGCTGCCCATCGCCCCGCTCATCGACCCGCCGATTCTCGCCCGCCCCACCAAGGCGCGCGCGCCACAGACGGAGAATGTGAGCTTCCCCTCGCATTTCGCCATTCGCGATGTGTTCGAGACGCTGTTTGCGAGCCTGCAAATCACGAGCAAGGCGTGGATTTATGAGCAATTCGATTCGACAGTGCAAACCAACACGATTCTGCACACGCAGGGCGATAGCAGCATCATTCGTGTCAAAGAAAATGGCGCTCTCCTCGCGCTTAGCATCGGCTCAATGCCGCATCTCTGCTATCTCGACCCGCGCGAGGGGGCGAGGCGGGCTGTCGCCAAATGCGGGCTCGAAATCGCCGTGCGCGGGGCGCGCCCGCTTGCGCTGACAGACTGCCTCAATTTCGGCAGCCCCGACAACCCCGAGGTGATGTGGGAATTTGCCGAGGTGTGCGAGGGCATCAAAGAAGCGGCGGGCTTTTTGCAAACGCCTGTGGTGAGCGGCAATGTCTCGCTGCACAACCGCAGCGATGAAGTCGAGATTTTTCCCACGCCCACGCTCGCGATGGTCGGAATCTTGCATGACGCTGCGCCCACGCCCTCTGCCTTGCAACAACGCGGCAACCTCCTCTTTTTGGCGGGGCAGCAGACGCTCGAGTATGCGGGCTCGCTCGTCCAAAGGCTCATCGAGGGGCGCAACAGCGGCGCGCTTGTGCCCATCGATTTGGCGCAGGCGAAGGCGTTGTGGCAGTTTTTGCAAGAATCGCGCCCGTTTGTCGCGAGCGCGAAAGAGGTGGGCGAGGGCGGCGTGGCGATTGCCGCTGCCAAAATGGCTGTGTGGGGCGAGCTGGGCGCGCGGCTCACGCTGCCTTCGCCCGCGCATTTCTTCGCGCATTCTGCCGCGCTTGCAATTCTCGAAATCTGCCCCGAGAATGTGCCACAGCTTCAAGAACGTGCAAGAAAATATGCGATTCCGCTCCAACAAATCGGCGATGTTGCGGGCGATTCGTTTGCGCTGAATGACACAAGCTGGAATCTGCAATGGCTCAAGGACACCTTCGCGCGAGGTGTGGCGCGCGGTTGAGGTTTGTGGGTGGTTTGAGCGCATGTGTTGATGGGTGGCGACTGGAATTGCGCCTCCGATTCTTGATGTTAAGCATGGGTGCGATGTTGGGTCATTGTGAGCTTATGCGAAGCAATCAACCGTTCATAAATGCTCGACACGTTTGATTGCCACGAGGCTAGCGCCTCTCGCAATGACAATAAAATCTAAGAATCCCCAGAAAAAGCGCGC
>JAAVGZ010000067.1 GCA_014799985.1 Helicobacter sp. | reverse complement strand
TGGTTGGGAAGACAAGAACCAAAGCGGCGCTGCGTGAGCTACGCTAGCTTGCGCGCGCTTTTTATTGGGGATTGTTTGTGTTTTTGTTGGGGATTCTATAATTGGTGAGCAATAAAGAATCAAAGATAGCAGAATCCAAAGCGCGGCTGTGCTAGCTACGCTAGCTTTGCGCGCGCTTTTTCTAGTGATTCGGAGGTGCGACTTTAGTCGCACTCCTTTTGTCATTGTGAGCGAGCAAAGCGAGCGCGGCAATCAACCGTGTCAAGCGTTCATGGACGTTTGATTGCTTCGCTAGCGCTCGCAATGACACAAGAACACGTCCTTGCAGCAAACAACATGCGAGCACGCCAACCAACACAGCGCAGAATCCCAACACGTTTGGTTGCCCTATCCAAATAATGTGCTAAAATGCCACAATCCAAAAGGAAGATGATGAATCAAAAAAAGGCATTATTGCCCAAAACATTGCTGCTCGTGTTGCGCGGAATGCTCGGCGGCGCGTTTTTGTCGCTTTTTATCGTGCTCTATCATTTCGGTTTGCGCAGCACTTGGATTTTCACCCTGCTTGCCTTTGTCGCTATCGCCTACTACCTAAGCAGCGACCGCTCCTACCGATTCTATCTCGGCTTTTTCACGGGCGTTTTTTGGTTCTATTGGATTCCCTTCAGCTTCCGCTTTTTTGGCATCGAATGGTTCATTCCGCTCGCAATCATCGGAATCGGGCTATTCTATGGCATCTTGTTCTATGTCTCGCTCTATATGCGCAATCTCATCTATCGCACCATCTTTGTTTTCTTTCTGCCCTTCATCGCGCCGTTTGGGTTTGATTGGTTCAGTTTCCGCGTGATGTTTGCGCCTTCCATATTCAATGTCAATCTCATCGGCTATGCGCTTTTGCTCGCGAGCATCTTTTTGGCGCTGTATTGCAAGGGCAGCAAGAAGCTTCTAAGTGTCTTGGGCATCATCTTCTGCCTCTTTTTGTTCCCACAAAACAAAATCGCGCCCACCTCTCTGCCCGACATCGAGCTCGTTACGACACAGATTCCGCAAGAGGAGCGCTGGAATCTCACGTTTTTGTCCGAGAATGTCTCGCAAAGCTTTCGCGCTATCGAATCAGCGATTGACGCGGGCAAAGACATTGTCGTGCTGCCCGAAACGGCGTTCCCGTTTGTGCTCGAAAACTCCCCCAACATCTTGCAATCTTTGGAGAGATTGAGCCACCAAATCGCCATTGTCGCGGGCAGCCTGCGGCAGGACGGCAATAAAATGTATAATTCTAGCTATATTTTCACCGATGGTTCGTTTCAGTTTATCGACAAACAATTGCTCGTCCCGTTTGGCGAGACGATGCCGCTGCCACAGGGGCTAAAAGGTTGGCTGAACGAGCGGCTCGGCAAGGGCGAGTTTGCCAAGCCCGCAAACTTCGCGCCGATGGACTTCGAGGTTGGCGAGTGGCGATTCCGCAGCGCCATTTGCTACGAGGCGACAAGCGAGAAGATGTTCCGCGGCAATCCCGAATTTATGATTGCGATTAGCAACAATGCGTGGTTTACGCCAAGCACGCAGCCCGCGCTCCAAGAATTGGTGATGCTCGCCTATGCGAAGGCGCACCATACCATCATCTACCACGCCACAAATGGTTCGGCGAGCGCCGTTATCAATCCATTCACGCTCTCGCATTTCTAAATTTAAGTCGCTTTTGGGTAGAATCCGTGCAAATTATTGCAAGGAAGATGCGTGAACGAAATCTCTAACAAGCCCTACAAAAGGGTGCTGATTAAGTTTTCTGGCGAAGCCCTCGCGGGCGAGAATGGGTTTGGAATCAATACCGGGATTCTCGAATATATTGCGTCCGAGATTCAAGATGTCTATCGCGAAAACATCGAGATTGGAATCGTCATCGGCGGCGGCAACATCGTTCGCGGAATCAGCGCCTCAAAGACGGGCGTCATCGGGCGCACGAGCGGCGATTATATGGGCATGCTCGCCACGGTCATCAACGCAATCGCCGTGCAAGAGGCGCTCGAACATCTCGGGCTTTTTGTGCGCGTGCAGAGCGCGATTGAGATTCAAGAGGTCTGCGAAGCCTACATCTACCGCCGCGCCGTGCGCCATCTCGAAAAAGGGCGAATCGTCATCTTCGCCGCCGGCACGGGCAATCCATTCTTCACGACCGACACGGCGGCGACATTGCGCGCTGTCGAGATTGGCGCTGATGTGATTATCAAGGCAACAAAGGTGGACGGAATCTACGACAAAGACCCCAACCAATTCACAGACGCCAAGAAGCTCGACACGCTAAGCTACGACCGCGCGCTTTTGGACAACATCAGGGTGATGGACGACACGGCGATTGCGCTTGCGAAAGACAACGCGTTGCCGATTGTTGTTTGTAATATGTTCAAATCAGGAAACATCAAAAACATCATTTTGGGCGACAGAAGCACATGTTCGATTGTGCAGCCCGACAAGGAGAGAGAATGAGAAGAATCGAAGAAATCGCCTCGAAGGCGTTGCAACGCATGGATAACGACCGCTACCTGCTCTCAAACATCATCTTCGCACGTGTCGAAGAATTGAGCAAGGGCGCAAAGCCTCTCGTGAATCTCGATGTGCGGATTCACAAACTCCCCGATATTGCCCTGCAAGAGATTGCCGAAGGAAAGATTGGAGTTTTAGAGAATAATGGCAGAGAATTCTAGCAGCCTTGAGTTTTTCACCGAAATCAAAACGATTAACACTCCAGAAAAAGCGCAGAATCTGCTCAAGAGGCTCACAAATGGGGCGAACGACACTATCTTAAGCGCGCTTAGCTATGCGACAAAAGCCCACGAAGGGCAGTTTCGCAAAGATGGTGGTCCCTACATCACGCACCCGATTCTTGTTTCATGCGTGGTGGCGTATTATGGCGGCGATGAATCGATGATTTGCGCGGCGCTGTTGCATGATGTTGTCGAAGACACAGACGCCACGCGCGAGGACATCGCGACACACTTTGGCGAAGATGTCGCGAAGCTTGTCGATTCTCTGACCAAGATTGTCGAGATTCGCGAAGAGGAGCTGCCGCCTGCGAGCTCAAATCGCAAGCTCATCACAGCCGCGCTCACGTTCCGCAAAATGCTCATCGCCTCTGTGAAGGACATTCGCGCGCTTGTCATCAAGCTCTGCGACCGCTACCACAACATGACGACTCTCGAGGCATTGCCGCCCAACAAGCAGATTCGCATTTCTGAAGAAACGCTTGTCGTCTATGCGCCGATTGCGCATCGGCTCGGAATCTCGTCTATCAAAAACGAGCTCGAGGATTATAGCTTTCGCTACATCTTCCCCGAAGAATACGCCAACATCAATGATTATTATAAAGAACATGACCAAGAAATGCAGCTCAAGCTCAACACATTTTTGTCGAAAGTCAAGATTCTGCTCGTGAGCAACGGAATCCCCGAGGGCAACTTTCGGCTGATGAGCCGCATCAAGCGCCGCTACTCGACCTATCTCAAAATGCAGCGCAAGGGCATTTCGATTGAAGAGGTGCTCGATTTGCTCGCGCTAAGAATCATCACCCAAAGCGCGCTGGATTGCTACAAGATTCTGGGCATTATCCACCTCGAGTTCAAGCCGATTCTCTCGCGCTTCAAGGACTATATCGCGCTACCCAAAGAGAATGGCTACCAAACGATTCATACGACCATTTTTGATAATTCGTTGATTTATGAGGTGCAGATTCGCACAGAAGACATGCACAAGGGCGCGGAATATGGCATTGCGGCGCATTGGAAATACAAGGCGGGCGGCGTGCTCACGCCCTCGCTTGGCTGGCTCAACGATTTGCAGTTTCAGAACAACACGATTGAGGAATTTTATGAGCTCGCCAAGAACGATTTGTATCAAGAAGACATCGTGATTTTCTCGCCCGAAGGCGACACCTATGCGCTGCCTGTGGGCGCTGTGGTGCTCGATTTCGCCTATGCTGTGCATACCGACATCGGCAACCATGCCCAAAAGGCGTTTGTGAACAACCAACAAACCTCGCTGCTCACGACATTGCGCAGCGGCGATATTGTGCGCATCATCACATCGCCCCAACCCGTTGTGCGGTATAGCTGGCTCGATGCCGTCAAAACCTCGAAGGCGAAACATCAGATTCGCACCAACACCGCAACAAAAATCAAAGAGGTCGAGCGGCAGAGCGCCTACAACATCATGGCAACGATTTTCGGCAAAACGCCCGATGAAATCATCGCGTTTGTCAAAGACGCCAATATCGAGAGCTCGATTCACCGCGTTTGCACCGATGAAACCTACCTGCAAGAGCTCACAAACCGCATCGAAAACGCGATTCGCAAAGAGGCGAGCTTTTTTACCTTTCTCAAAATCCGCGTGCTGAAGCTCAAGGAATACACATTCGAGAATCTGCGCATTCTCTCGAACTTCAACATCAGCGAGGTGCTGTTTGATTATTGCTGCCACCCCAAGCTTGGCGATGAAATCATCGCGTTCAAAAGTGGCAGCAAGGCGTTTGTGCATCACAAGCTTTGCGAGCGCGCCTATGGCGAGATTCACCGCGGCGGCAAAATGCTCTTTGTCGCGTGGATTGCCAATATTATGGAAAAATTTGTTATTATTGTTGCTTTTGAAAAACCCAAAACAATGCTTGTTGAATTTTTGCAGTTCCTTGTTCGGTATGATATTAATATCTTGAGTGTCGATTTGGGCAGCAGCAATCCGCATTGCGAGATTCACATCGAGTGCTATAATTACGACATCAAGTCTTTGCGCAGCCTTTTGGAGCGGTTTCGCATTATCGATATTTACAATCTCAAAGACGCATACAGCAACAATTAGCAAGGAAAGCCATGCACATAGAAACCATTATGCAAGAAATAACGCGCGGAGTGAGCGAGGTTATCGGGCTTGAGCAGATTTGCTCCTTGATTGAGCGTTATCAACGAAATGGCACAGAATTTGTCCTCAAGGCGGGCTTCGACCCCACAGCGCCCGACCTGCATTTGGGGCATACCGTTGTGCTGCAAAAAATGGCAACCTTCCAAAAATATGGCGCGAAAGTCGTGTTTTTGATTGGCGATTTCACCGCGACAATCGGCGACCCAAGCGGCAAGACCCAAACGCGCAAGCCGCTTTCGCGCGATGAGGTGCTGCAAAACGCGAAAACGTATGAACAGCAGGTGTTCAAGATTCTCGACCCGAAAAAAACGGAGGTGCGATTCAACTCGGAATGGCTCGCCAAATTGCGGCTTGACGATGTGTTGGCGCTGTGTGCCAAGTTTTCTGTGGCGCGCATGCTCGAGCGCGATGACTTCGAGAAGCGCATGCGCGCGAACGCGCCGATTTCGATTGTCGAGTTTATGTACCCGCTCATGCAGGGCTACGACAGCGTTGCGTTGCATTGTGATGTCGAGTTTGGCGGCACAGACCAAAAGTTCAACCTGCTCATGGGGCGACATCTGCAACGCAGCTATGGGCTACAAGTTGGGCAACAAGAGCAGGCAGTGCTCATGATGCCGCTGCTCGAGGGGCTTGATGGCGTGCAAAAGATGAGCAAGAGCTTGGGCAACACCATCGGCTTGACAGACAGCCCCAAAGAGATGTATGCCAAAATCATGAGCGTTTCAGATTCTCTCATGTGGCGCTACTATGAGCTCTTGAGCGATGTCGCGCTCGGCGAGATTGAATCGATGAAGGCGAAAGTTGAAAGCGGCGCGCTGCACCCCAAAAGCGCCAAAGAATCCCTCGCGCTCGAAATCACGGCGCGCTATCATGGCAAAAGCGAGGCGCACGAGGCGCAGGCGGAGTTTGCGCGCGTCTTTGCGCAGAATCAAATTCCAGACGATATGCCTGTTTTGCAACACAGCGGCGCATTGTGGATTTGCAAGGCACTTGTCGATGGCAAGCTTGTTGGCTCGACAAGCCAAGCGCGGCGCGAGATTGCGGCGGGTGCGGTGCGAATCAATCAGCAAAAAGAGCTCGATATTAACAAACAATTGGACGTGGGAGAACATGTCTTGCAAGTGGGCAAGAGAAAGTTTCTCCGCGTTTTGATACAATAGAGGAAAAGCATGCAGCGCAAAACAACACTACCACCCCTAACCATACGAGGCTACACAATTCCTTACCCAATCGTTCAAGGTGGTATGGGTGTTGGGATTAGCTGGGACGAACTCGCGGGCACGGTGTCGCACGAGGGCGGGCTGGGCGTCATCAGCGCCGTTGGGACGGGATATTATCAAAACTTTGCCTTCGTGCAAAAGCTCGCCAAGAATCGCCCGTTTGAGCCGCAAAATTTCTATTCCAAAGCCGCGCTGATTGAGATATTCAAAAACGCGCGCACACGCTGCGGCAGTGCGCCGCTTGGCGCGAATGTGCTGTATGCGATTAACGACTATGGGCGCGTGGTGCATGACGCTTGCGAGGCGGGCGCGAACATCATCATCACGGGCGCGGGCTTGCCCACAGACATGCCCGAGTTTACGTCTGACTTTCCCGATGTGGCGCTCGTGCCCATCGTCAGCAGCGCGCGCGCCTTGCGCATCATCTGCAAGCGCTGGAATGGGCGCTACAAGCGGATTCCCGATGCTGTCGTTGTCGAGGGACCCTTGAGCGGCGGGCATCAGGGCGTGACGTATGAGGACTGCTTCAAGCCCGAATATCAGCTTGAGGCGGTGTTCCCCGAAGTCGTGAAAGAGGCGAAGAATTGGGGACATATCCCGCTGCTCGCCGCCGGCGGAATCTGGGACAGAGCCGACATCGACCGCTTCATGGACATGGGCGCAAGCGGCGTGCAGATGGCGACCCGATTCCTCGGCACGCATGAATGCGATGCGAAATATTATGCCAAGCTCATGCCGACAATCGCTCAAGACGACATCGCGCTCGTCAAATCGCCCGTTGGCTACCCCGCGCGCGCGATTATGCGCGGCGTCTTGCAGCGATTGCAGGAGGGTACAGCGCCAAAGATTGCATGCGTGAGCAACTGCGTGCAGCCATGCAAACGTGGCACAGAGGCAAAGATTGTGGGCTATTGCATCGCCGATAGGCTCGGAGACGGAGCGCTTGGGGACGCGATGAATGGGCTATATTTCACAGGAGCAAATGGACACAGAATCGACAAAATCGTCAGCGTTAGAGAAATAATGAATGAGCTCATTTGCGATTAGAATATTTTGCGCACTCTGGCTTTGGGCTTTGGGCATGGCAGCGCCGCTGCCGCAGATTGAGAGCGTGGAGCTAGACGAAGAGAGCGTGATTCTGCATTTCAACAAAACCGCCACAAAAGGAATCGTTCATTTTTTTCAGCTGAAATCAGACGACTTGAAACGTGATATTTATGATTTCGATGCCGTTTTGCTCGATGGAATCATCAGCGAGAGCCTCGAAAATGGCGTGCAGCTCAAGATTGCGCAGAACACGCCACAAAAGACGCGGCTCGTGCTCGCGCACAAAAACACGCTCGAGACGAACATTTCTTTCAAGGACACAAGCGCCTATATCACGATTGTGCAGCCCAAAGCAGGCAAGACGACCAAGCCACGTGAGGAGAGCCCAAAAGCCAAGCCAAATGCCGCGAAGGGGCGCATTGTCGTGATTGACCCGGGGCATGGCGGGCGCGATTGTGGCGCGATGGGCGTGGCGAAGGTTTGCGAAAAAGTCGTTGTGCTATCGGTTGCCAAGGAGCTCGAAACGGAGCTCAAGAAACGTGGCTACACGGTGTATATGACGCGTTCCAAAGATGTCTTTATCCCGCTCAAGCGGCGCACGGAGTTTGCCAACAGCAAGAATGCCGATGTGTTCATCTCGTTGCACGCAAACGCCGTGTTGCAGCCGCGCCAAAAGGAGTTGAGCGGAATCGAGACCTATTTCCTCTCGCCCGCACGAAGCGAGCGCGCCAAGAGTGTCGCGGCGACCGAAAACAAAGAAGACATCGAGGAGCTTAGCGCGCTCTCGCGCGAGACCGTGCTCGGGATTCTGAACGCCCAGCGGCTCTATGCCTCGCATAGGCTCGCGCTCGATGTGCAGTTTGGCGTTTTGGGGACGCTCAAGAAGCCATACAACACGACCGATGGCGGCGTTCGCGAGGGACCCTTTTGGGTGCTCGCAGGCGCGCTGATGCCTTCGATTCTGCTTGAGATTGGCTACATCACGCACCCCAAAGAGGGCAAAACAATCGTGCAATCCAACTATCACAAACTCCTAGCGCGTGGCATCGCGAACGGAATCGATGGCTATTTTGTAAAAAATTTTTATTAAGGACAATCTATGAGTAATCGTGTCGCAACAAGCGAGCTGATTCTTTCTGCGCTCTTTTTTCTCATCGCGATTTTCACGCTTTGCGTTGTGCTGCTGACCTTTTTGTTTGATAATTTCTCGGGGCTCTTTATGTGGGCGAGCAAGGCAAACAGCCTCTATGAAACATTCTATGTCCTCTTTGCCGCGTTTGCCTGCGCCTATCTCGCCGCCGTGTTTCTGCGCGAGCGTTCACTGCAGCGCATGCGCAAGGATTTTTTTGTGTTCTGCCTAAGCCTGCTGTTTGTCTTCGTGCTCAATCTTTTTTGGGGAATCTGCCCCTATTTTGTCCAAAGCGACCATGCCGACAGCCTGCGCGTGTTCGTGTCTGTGGGCAGCGGGCAGGTGATGGACATCTTTTGCTTTCTGCTATTTTTCGTGCTGCCGTTTGTCTATTACTATCGCATCGATTCTCCGGACAAGCCCCAACAATTCTACACGTTTCCATATAGCCTCGTTCCGAGCCCCAACGCGATGATTGTCGCGCTCTTTGGCTTCGCGATTCAGCCGCTCGACAAGGAATCATGGTGGGAATGGTGGGGCGTTGGCGCGACATTTGTCGGCATCGCCATGCTCGCGATTCTCGTGCGCGACCATAGGCGGCTCTTTGGCGTCTATGAACGTTTCAATCTCACGTTGCTCGTGCTTGGCGTGGTCATCTTTTTCGTCTCACATGCCGTGTTTGAGGGCTATGCGAGCCAATATGCCGCCAAAAAGGCGATTTATATGCTCGCTATCAGCTGTTGGGCGCTTGGCGTCATCGAACGTTACAGAATCGAATACGCCAAAACGCGCATCAGTCTTTGAGGTAGTATTCAATTGTTGAGACAACGCGGATTGTCTTGATATGCGGCGTGCTTCTGTCGCGCGATTCAATGCTGAACTGCCCCTGCGATGCGCGCTTGATTTTGCCCAGCTTGCTTTGCGAATCGCTCGCGAACTTCATCGCCGCCTCGCGCGCGTTGATGGTCGCTTCTTCAATCATTTGGGGCTTGATGTCGTTGAGCTTGGTGTAGAGATATTCCGTGTTGTATTCCTCGATTCTGATGAGCACGCCCGCCTCGTTGAGCTCGCCAAGCTCCTCGAGCGCCTTGCGCCCGCGCTCGATGTCGCGCGTATAGACCAAGAGATTGCCCGAGCCAGCATAGCGGTATGCGACCCTCTCTTCGCCACCATATCGGTTGGCGATTTTGTCGGTGATGGACGGCGCGTTGACCGAGATATCTTCGCTCGCAATGCCTCTTTTTTCCAAAAACTCGAGAATCGCCATTTTGTCGCTCTCAAGCTGCCGATAGAGTTCGCCCACATCGTTGCTTGCGCGGTTGAAGTTGATAGGGAGAATCATCACATCAGCCGCGACCTCTTTTTGGCTAAGCCCCTTGACGACAACGCTGCGCTGCATCGATTGGAAATCGAGCGCGATTTTGCTCGCGCCAAACACCAAAATGGCGCTGCATATCACTGAAAAAACGCCCAAGATTCCTGCACTCGTTTTGCTCATTTGCCCACCTTTTTGTTTTTTTGCATGATACAGACCAAAAATAAATCAATGGTTTGCGCCGATTTATGGGACTTTGCGGGGGGGGGGGCTTGACATGCATTGTGTTTTGTGGCATAATTCCCACACTAAAAGCGCTCAAATAAGGTGTTGTGATGAATACAAAAAAGACCAAACTCACATCTTCTGTTTTTGGAATCTGCTTGTGCGTGCTCTTGTGTGTTGGTGTGTATACATTCATTAACGCAAAGGGTGCTTCTTATTTAAGCAACGATTCTGCTTCATGCAACAATTGCCACATCATGAACACGGTTTATCATGACTACACCAATAGCGTCCATGCATTGAGTGTCAAAGGAGAGCCGCGCGCGACCTGTAGCGATTGCCATTTGCCGCATGCTTTCGTTCCCAAATGGCTCGCCAAAGCCGAAAGTGGAATCTCGCATGCCTACGCTTTCACGTTTAAGCTAAACGAGCTCCCCACACATCTCGCTGCAAAAGAGAAGAGCAAGGAGATGATTCAAGACAATTGTGTGCGCTGCCATATCGACAGCGTGGGCGTTGTGGTGAATCCCACAACGATTCCAAACCACACCCAAAGCGCGCTTTCGTGCGTTTCGTGCCACCCACATGTGGGGCATTAATCTAGTTCAAAGGAGACAAAATGAAACTCATGCCCATCGGAGTTGTGGTGGTTGTGTTGGCAATTTTTGGGCTTGTATGGCTCAATATCGACATCAGCCAAAAGCAACAACAACAAAACACCGCCGTGATGTCAAAACATGTCGTGGAGCTTAGCGATTCGAACCCAACCTTCGACCATTGGGGGAAGAATTTTCCACAATATCTCGACATGTATCTCACTGTGGAAAAAGACACCCCCCGCTACACAGAGTTCGGCGGGAACTATGCTTACAGCAAACTCATTCGCTATCCACAGCTCACACTTCTTTGGGCTGGCTATCCGTTTAGCATTGACGCAAACGAGGAGCGCGGGCATTTTTGGATTCAAGTCGACCAAATGGACACCGCGAGAAACAACAAAGACTTCTTGAATGCGCATGGCTTTGCGAAATTTGGCGGGCAGCCCACAGCCTGTATGAACTGCCACAGCGGTTGGTCGCCCTATCTCTACAAAGTCGTTTCTAAGGGCGATTGGGTCGCATTCAACTCGGCGAAATATTGGACGATGATTAAGCAAGTCCCCGCTGTGGAGGGAATCGAGCCCAATAGCGAGCAGCACAGCGGACCACACGGCGGCAAGCGCATGGGCGTTACATGCGCCGACTGCCACAATCCATCAGATATGGGCTTGCGCCTCACACGTCAAGCAGCGATTAATGCGCTCGTGCAACGCGGATATAAGCCAAGCGCGGAATATGGAATCGATGCGCCTGTGGCTGAAATGCGCACACTCGTTTGCTCACAATGCCATGTCGAGTATTATTTCCGCCCCACAGGCACAAAAGTCAAGACCATTGGCGAGAGCATCGCAAACGACCCAACCAAGAAATGGTGGGACGGCACGCAAAAAACGTACGATGAGTTCGATAGCTGGCGCGATGGCAACGAGCCAACCGAAATCGAAGTCGCCGGAATCGAGCTCGTGTTCCCATGGACAGAATGGAAAAAAGGGCAGCCTTTCCGCATCGAGATGTTCGATGATTATTACGACAAAGTGCGCGACATTTTCCCATCGGATTGGGTACACAAAGAAACCAAAGCGCCCATGTTGAAAATCCAACACCCCGAATCAGAGCTCTTCAGCGGCGGTGTGCATGCAGCAAACGGCGTGGCTTGTGCCGACTGCCACATGCCCTATATCCGCAAGGGCGCATTCAAGATGACGCAGCACAATGTAACGTCGCCATTGCAAGACATCAACGCTGCCTGCAAGGCATGCCATGCGCGCCAAAGCGAGGAGTTCCTCAAGCAGCAGATTTTTGACATTCAAAAAAGCATCGCATTTGATTTGCGCAACGCTGAATATGCAATCGTGAGCCTGATTACCGACATCAAAACCTTGCGCGGCAAGCTCGGCGAGCTCCCCGCATACCAAACAGACGGCAAGGCTGATGACGCGAAGGTTTCTAAGGCGCTCACAAATGTGCTCGAACTCCACCGCAAAAGCTCTGTCCGCGCCGATTTCGTGGGCGCAGAGAACTCGACAGGATTCCACAACCCACGCGAGGCAAGCCGCATGCTCTTGCAAGCCGTGAGAATGGCAAAAGAGGGGCAAGCCGAGCTTTTGGCGATTGCCGCTGCGCATGGAATCCATGATTTCAAAATCTCACAACTTGGCTTTGAGGACATGCAAAAGCTCAACCCCGGCGAGATTGTGTACAAGAAAGACATGGACGGGCACAAGGCAGGCGAGCGATATTATCCACACAAGGAAATCAACTCTGCGCCTCCTAGCCAGCTGCTCGAGCTCGACAAGAACAACGCTCCTTATAATTATGAGGTGATTGATTCGACAAAACCCATTGGCGCGAAACCTATCAGTAGCAAATAGGTGTTTTGCCCGCGAGATTTTCTTGCGGGCGCGTGAATTGTTGGCTTTTTAGGGTATAATCACGCATCATAAAAGGAGAGACGATGCTACACGAATATCGAGACGAAATCAGCGAGCTACGGCAAACAGACGCGCATTTTGCAAAAATCTTTGATGAGCACAATGAGCTTGACCACCAAATCAAAGATGTCGAGGAAGGGCGCGAAGCAATGGATAGCTTTGGGCTTGAGACGCTCAAAAAGCGAAAGCTCGCACTCAAAGACGAGGCGTATGCGATGGTGCGCGCATTCATCAAGGAACGAGACGGCAAGTAGCTTTTGCCATTTTGCAGCACCCGCGCCTTTGCGTGTGTTGCAATTGTTCGTCTTACCTCCGATTTTCATGCCAAATATTTGTCATATTGAGCAAAGCGAAACATCTCAAATAATTAGAATCTCAAAAGAATCTGCTATGCGTTATTGCAAATACTCGCAGCGATTTAGTTTTTGTCATTGCGAGGCTTTAGCCGAAGCAATCAACCGTGTTGAGCAATTCAGAGACGTTTGATTGCCACGCTCGCGTTGCTTGCTCTCAATGACAATGTTACACAAAACAAACCGCAGGGAAGACAATGACAATAATGACAAAACAGAGTTCCATATCGCCCCCCCCCCCGCTTCTCACGTGGAATTTGTGTGATAAATATGGTGTTATTAAAATCATCACTTTCAAATTTGAGTGTGGCTCACTCATTGCAAGCCATAAGGTTGGAAAACGCAAGTCGTATGATTTTAGGCAATATGTCGAGTTGGTATTGTGTGAAAATATAGATATGATTCTATGTCGCTATGTTCTCGAACATATTTCAGACCCTCCTGCTTTTTTGCAATCTTTAAGCCAAGCATTGCGTAAGGGCACTAGAGATATTCTTGTTGCTTTTGAAGTATTCTATGCTAACGATTCAAAAGAATACTTCTGTCGCCCAAACGATAAATATCGCAGCCATTTCTCGCCCGAATCTTTAAATGTATTTCTTAGACATGCAGGCTTTGAGGTGCTCGAAACATTGCAATATTATGATGGTGCTTGTCAACTCATTATTGCACATTTAGCACGATATCCAAAGGCAGCTATGAGCCAATCTTTGCAAAATGCAAGCTGAATCTATCGCGTGATTTTAGCAATAAATCAAGATTATGCGTGCGGTTAAACCGCACCTCCATTTCTTTTTGTCATTGCGAGCGAAGCGAAGCAATCAAACGGCATAGAATCTTTTATGATTCTAGCTTCGCGCACGGTTGATTGCCGCGCTCGCTTTGCTCGCTCGCAATGACGAGAAAATAATACGAAATAATAATCTTGTGTCATTGCGAGCGTCAGCGAAGCAATCAAACGGCATAGAATCTTCATGATTCTAGCTCCGCACACGGTTGATTGCCGCGCATTCTAGCGAATGCTCGCAATGACAGATAGGTAGCTTCTTAATAGAATCCCCAGAAAAAGCGCGCGCAAAGCTATGGCGAAGCCACAGCACAGCGCCGCTTTGGAGATTGCAATCTTTGATTCTCCATTGCTCATGATTCTATCTTCCCAACC
>JAAVGZ010000022.1 GCA_014799985.1 Helicobacter sp. | reverse complement strand
CCTTTAACCCCCAACCCCTGCACGCTCTTCTTCTTGGTTGGGAAGACAAGAACCAAAGCGGCGCTGCGTGAGCTACGCTAGCTTGCGCGCGCTTTTTCTGGGGATTCTGTGCCTGTCGATTGCAACGTCAGCCCGCAACACCAACATGGAACAAACTTTGCTTGGAGAAGGATAAGAAACGCAAAGGATTGCAAAAGCCAATAAGGAAAAAACAATGAACCTTTCTTTTGCCGATAGTTTGCTTACGAACAACTCTGTGTCGCAATACGCGAATGTGGCGCAAAGACGCTACCACGCAACGGAGGCAGAAACAGAATCTCCTGCCCCATTTGCCGCAATCTTGGAAGAAAAGCTCCAAGATTTTGCGCAAGGACAAGCCCCACAGCAGAGCTCCCAAACGCAATTGTTTGCGAGCCGTGCGAGCGGGCTCTACCCAAACAGCAGGGGCTAGCGCGCCTAGCCCAAGCGGCTATGCCAAGAGTCGCTGCGCATTCACGAGCGCTTGGTAGTTGAAGAATTGGTCATTCACCGATGAGAGATTGCCATCAAACGCCACGCGATTGAGAATCGCGAGAAGCCCATCGCTGTTTTTCGCCTTGCCAAGCAACGCGTCAAGCTGCACAAGCGCGAGATTCTCTTCGCTCACATTGCCGTTTTTAATCTCCTCGATTTGCTGGCGAATCTCGGCAGGCGTGAGCTGCGTAATGTTCTCAAGGCTGCCGGTGTTGTTCGCGCTCGCGTCCTCGTTTTTGGTGTTGCCAACGAGCGTGCGCAAAAGGTCGAGGTCGTTTTGCGATTTGTGATATGCGGCGATTCCCGCGCCCTTGCTCACGGCGCTGCTTTGCTCGTCTCGTTTGGCAAGGTCGATGTGATAAACCTGCCCTTCGCTGCCGTCAGTGCGCTGATACGCAGCGCTTTTGCGTTGCACGCCGAGTGTCTCGCCGCTTGCGCTTTGCATGAGCTGTTCGTTGTTTTTGGCGTCCAAATAAATCGCGCCGATTCCGACTTCGCCAAGCCCGATGAGCTCGCCTTGGTCGCCGTTTGCGCCCGGCTTCCAGATGCGGAGTTTGTCATAGATGGGGTCGTCTTTGTCGATTTTGCCATCGCCGTTGCTGTCGTAGCGCGCCAAATCCTTGAATCCATCGCCGTTTTGTGTGCCAAAAAGCTCTGTGCCGTCATTGATGATTCCATCGCCGTTTTTGTCGAGCGCGAGGAATCCGCTGTTGCCTTTGGGGCGAGAGATTTGGTCGCTTTCGCCGTCTGCATCGAGGTCGAAGCTGAAGGTATCATCGCTAAGCTCGACACCATCGCCGCCAAGGTCGATGATGAGCGGGTCGACGAGATTGACAGAATCGTTGCCTTGCCATCGCACGATGTTCGCATTCACCGATGTTGCCGAGAGGCTCACGTTCACATTGCTGCTGCTTGCGCTTGAGAGCGTCTGAATGCTAACGCTGCTAAACTCGACACGTGAAATGCTCATTAGGCTTGTGAGCGAGTTTTGCATCGAAGGCACGCCGTTGCTCGAGCTGCTGCCATACGCGTTGTATGCCTTGTGAATCCAGCTATCGACCGTGTCAATCTGTGGAATCTCGCCTGTGAGCAAGAACATGTTGCGCAACGCGGTGTAGGTCGAAAGGTCGGTGCTGCTGAAGTTGTTTTGAAGAAAGCTTTGCGAAAGCGAAACGCTGACATTCACAGACTGCGATTGCGCGCCGCTTACGAGTGTTGCGCTAAAGCCGAGCGTGAGCCCGCTCATTGCGAACTCGTTCTCGTTGAGTGCCTCGATAAACGCCTGCTGCTCGACAACCTTGTTGATGATGTCGCTCGAAAATCCAAGCGCTTGGCTCAACTCTCCGAACATCGTCTCGCGCACGCTCTGCACGAGCTCAAGCGCGCGATTCACAATCGCTTCTTGGGCAATCGCGTTGCCGAGTGTCGCGCCAAATTGCACGCTGGTTGCCGTAATCGCTGTGGCGATTCCGCCGTTGTTGCCATTGCCGCCGCCTTGGTTGCCGCCATTGGCATCGCGTTCGCTCACGGCGTTGGTTGCTGTGGCGAGGGTTTGTGTTGTGGTTGTGGCTGTTGTGGTGGTGGTTTTGTCGTTCTCGCCTTTGTCATAGAGGCTTGTGGTGAAACGACTGGAGCTGTACTGAAATGATGAAACTAAACCGTCCATGGTTGTCTCTCCTTAGATGAATTTTGTCCCCTAATCCTTCAGGGGAATGCTATACTAACTATATCGTAATTTTTGGATTTTTTTCAAGGGGCGATTGCGAAAAAATGAACATTTTTGCTATAATGCCTCGTTTGCTGAAACAAATCAGCAAGCGCAAAAATTTCAGCTAAAAATAAGGAGATGCAATGGCAGACACCAGAATCGAACATGACCTCATTGGCGACAAAGAAATCAGCAATGAGTTTTATTATGGCGTGCAGACAGCACGTGCAAAGGAAAATTTTCAAATCAGCGGCACGACACTTCGAGTCTATCCCGACTTCATCAAATCTTTTGCGCAGGTCAAAAAGGCTGCTGCGCTCGCGAACGCTCGGCTTGGGCTCTTAGATTCTCAAATCGCCGAGGCAATCTATGCGGCATGCGATGATGTATACAATGGTAAATACAACGACCATTTCGTTGTCGATATGTTCCAAGGCGGCGCGGGCACATCGACAAACATGAACGCAAACGAGGTCATCGCGAATGTCGCGCTCGAAAAATTGGGGCACAAAAAGGGCGACTATCAATATTGCCACCCCAACAACCACATCAACCTTTCGCAATCGACAAACGATGCCTACCCCACGGCGATTCACATCACGCTCTACAACAAAATCGAAAAGTTGCTCGCCTCGTATGAAGAGCTCGCAAACGCGTTTGAGCGCAAGGCGCAGGAGTTCAAAGATGTGATTAAAATGGGGCGCACGCAGCTCCAAGACGCCGTGCCGATGACATTGGGGCAAGAGTTTGGCGGCTTTGCCGCAAGCGTGCGCGATGACATCAAATATCTCAAAACCGCGCAGGTCGCGTGCCTCGAGGTCAATATGGGCGCGACAGCCATTGGCACGGGCATCAACTCGCACCCCGACTACACGCGCGAGATTGAGAAGGCATTGCGCGAGGTAACGGGCACGGATTATGAAATCTCGAAGAATCTCATCAAGGCGACACCCGACCAAAGCGCCTACCTCATCACCTCATCGGCACTCAAAATCTCGGCAACCAAAATCGCCAAAATCTGCAACGACTTGCGACTTCTAAGCTCGGGTCCTCGCGATGGAATCGCCGAAATCAAGCTCCCGGCAATGCAGCCGGGCAGCTCGATTATGCCGGGCAAGGTCAATCCCGTGATTCCCGAAGTTGTCGGGCAGGTGTGCTATTATATCATCGGGCAAGACGGCTGCGTTGTCCTCGCCGCCGAAGCGGGGCAGTTGCAGCTCAATGTGTTCGAGCCTGTGGCTGCCTACACGCTCTTCAAGTCGCTCGATATGCTCAAAAACGCGTTGCGCACATTTGTAACGCTTTGTATCAACGGAATCGAGGCGAACAAGCAGACATGCCGCGAATATGTCCTCAAGAGCATTGGGCTCGTTACGGCGCTCAATCCTTACATCGGCTATGCGAACTCGACAGCAATCGCCAAAGAGGCGCTCGAGAAGAATCTCAAGGTTGGCGATTTGGTCGTAGAAAAGGGGCTGCTCACAGCCGAGCAAGTCGAGAAGATTCTCGAGCCCGAGAGCCTCATCGCGCCTCGCGAGAAAATCAAATTCTAGCCTCCTCACCTCTTAGCTCCCCACTGCCGCGCCTAATGAACCACAATCTGTGGGAAAAGCAGCAACAGCGCGAGCAGCAGGAGCTGCAACACAATAAACGGCACAGCGCCCTTGTAGATGTCGAGCGTGCGCAGCGCGTTGCCCATCGCGCCCTTGAGATAGAACAGCGCGAAGCCAAAGGGCGGCGTCAGAAACGATGTTTGCAAATTGAGCGCAAGCAGAATCGCAAACCACAGCGCGTCTATCTGAAAATGCGCCACGAGCGGCAAAAACAGCGGCACAACGATGAAGCAAATCTCGATGAAATCAATCAAGAATCCAAGCACGAACACGAGCAGCATCGCCACGAGGATAAATGTCCATTTGTCCTCGCTACTCTCGAAGAGCTCGAAAATCAAATCGCCACCCTCCGTCTCGTTGAACACGAGCGTGAAAGCCGAAGCGCCGATGAGAATCGCGAAGATGAGCCCCGAGAAAATCGCCGTTTGCAGCGCCGCATAGCGCAAAAGTGAAAGCGAGAATTTGCGCAACAAAACCGACAGCAGCACAGCCCCAGCCGCGCCAAGCGCGCTCGCCTCGCTCGGCGTAACGAGCCCGGCGAGGATTCCGCCGAGCACCACAGCGATGAGCGCGACAGGAGGCAGGGAATATTTGAGCGTGTCGAGCGCTAGTTCGCGCAGATTCGCGTTGCTCTCTATCGCGGGCGCGACACTCGGGCGCAAGAAACAGAGCGCGAGGATATAGGCGACATACAGCCCGACCAGAATCGCGCTAGGCAGCAGCGCGGCGGCGAACAAATCGCCCACCGAGATTTGCAGCACATCGCCAAGCAGAATCAGCACGATACTCGGCGGAATGATTTGCCCAAGCGTGCCGCTCGCCGTTACGACACCGCTCGCAAAGCTCGGCGCGTAGCGCGCAGAGAGCATAGACGGAATCGCAATCACGCCCATCATCACGACACTCGCGCCGATAACGCCCGTGCTCGCCGCGAGCAAAACGCCGACAAACACCACGCCAAGCGCCATTCCGCCGCGCAACGAGCCAAAAAGTTGGCTGATGTTGCCAAGCAGGCGCTCGGCGATTCCGCTTTTTTCGAGCAGCAAGCCCATGAAGATGAACAGCGGCATCGCCATGAGCGTGGAGTTGCTCATAATGCCATAGATTCGCGCGGGTAGCAGCGCGAAGATGTCGATTCCAATCTCGGGCGCAAGCCACGCGACCAAAAACGCCGCGCCGCTAAACGCGAACGCGACAGGCACGCCGGCAAACAAGAACACAAACGCGACACCAAAGAGGATAAGAGGAAGAATCATTGCGGCTCTCTATCTTGATTGTCGTTGTCGGGTTTGTCGCCATTTTTGAGAAACGCAATGCTTTTTAGGATTTCGGAATATGCCTGCATAAACAATAGGCAAAACGCGAGCAGCGGCACGGCTTTGATGAGATAGCGATGTGTGAGCCCGCCGCTATCGGAGACCTCGTTTTGTTCGTAGCTCATCATCACGAAGTCGCTGCCATAGTGCAAAACAAGCAGGCTGAAGGGCATCACAAAACAAAGATTGCTGATAATCTTGAGCCAATGCATTTGCTTTGGGCTGTAATGTTGGCAGAGGACATCGAGGCGCACATGCTTGTCGTGTTGCAAGGTATAAGGGATTGCGAGCAAGAATCCCGCAGCAAAGATGTGCCATTGCAGCTCGAAAAGCGCGATGGACGAGAAACCGAAGACATAGCGCAGGCAGACATTGTACAAAACAAGCAGAATCAGCACGACAAACAATGACGCAGACAGCAGCCCAGCGAGGTGCGTGAAGCCATCGAGCACATGCGCGCCATGCAGAAGCGGATTGCGTTGTCTCTCTCTCACCTAAAGCCCCCCATGCACAATCTCAACGAGGCGCTGTGCGTTCTCGCGCGGCAAATCGGGCAGCATGCCATGCCCGAGATTGAAGATGAATGGCTGCCCGCTCATCGCGCGCAGAATCTCGCGCGCGCCCTGCTCCATCGCGTTTGCGTCATAGAGTGTCGCAGGCTCGAGATTGCCCTGCAACACGAAACGTTCGCCCACGAGATTCCGCGCCTTTGCCATCGGAATGCCCCAATCGATTCCGAGCACGGCGCAGTTTCCGTGCAGCATTTCGAGGAATCCGCCCACGCCTTTGGGGAACACGATGAGCGGAATCTCGGGGTGTTTGGCGCGCAAGAAATCGACAATCTCGCATATTGGCTGCCAACCAAACTCGAGATACGCGACAGGCGAGAGCGCGCCCGCCCAAGAATCAAAAATCATGAGCGCATTCGCGCCCGCGCTGACTTGCATGCTCAAATAATTCTTGAGCTCCTCGCAAAGGATTGCGAGCAGCTTCTTGAGCGTGCTCGGATTGCCATAAAGCATGCGCTTGCTGTGCGCAAACTGCTTGCTGCTCTCGCCCTCAATCATATATGTCGCGAGCGTCCATGGCGCGCCGCAAAAGCCAATCAGCGCCTTGTCTTGCGGCAGCTTCGCGCGCGTCTTGGCGAGCGTCTCATAGACATAGTTAGTGCGCTCAAAGGCTCGCGACTGCAGGTGTCGCAAGTCAGATTCGGAGCGCACGGTTTGCGCAAATCGCGGACCCTCGCCCTCGTAAAACCCGAGCCCGAGCCCCATTTCGAGCGGAATCACGAGAATATCGCTAAACAAAATCGCCGCATCGACGTCCAAGATGTCGATGGGTTGCAACGTTACCTCGCAGGCAAGCTCGGGATTCTTGCAAAGCCCCAGAAAGTCCTTCGCGCGCGCACGTGTGGCGCGGTATTCGGACAGATAGCGCCCCGCTTGGCGCATGAACCAAACGGGCGTGCGCGGGGTGGCGCGCCCCCAACATGCATCGATGAAAATCATTCTTGCTCCTTAGTTCGCAGGCTCTTTGCTGTATGCCTGCACAAATTCATGGAAATAGCGCTGCGCCGTTTTGTCGCCATAATACTTGAGCATCGGCGATTCGAGAATCGTTGCGCCCAGCGCCTCGACAATGCCTTGCAAATCGTTGCCCTCGCTAAGCGATGTCAATCGGACATATTGCGCAAACGCCTCGGCGACAAGCGCGAGCTGCTCTTTGGTCTCAATCTTGAGATTCACAATCTCAAATTCCTCGCGCACGGTGCATTGGCAAGCAAAAAGGTAATATTTAATCGTGCTTGCGCTGCTCTGTTGCAAGAACTCCTGCTTGATGTTGATGCCAAACAAGAGCTCCTTGTCGTTTTGCAGCTCGACAGATTCCAAAAACGCGCTCGATGGCGGCAGCTGCTCGTTTTGCTCAAATCGCTTGGGAGAATCCATGAAGAGATTCATCAAATCATTCACCGATGAGCTCACATTGCGCAAGTCTGTTGCCACAGATTCCGTGTCGCTTAGCCTTTGGCGCAAGACGCGCTCGCTCTCTTGCAGCGCGGCGACCTGCTCGCGCAGCTGCTCGATTTCGCTTTGCTTTTGTGCAAGTTCTTGTTGCAATGCCTGAATCGATTCTGTTTCATTTTCACTCATCGCAAATCCTCCTTTTTTACTAATTTTTCCGCGACCAAAAAGGCATTGATAAAGCTTGTCGTTGATGGATTCTGGTTTTTATATGCAATATCAAACGCCGTCCCGTGGTCGACACTCACGCGCACAATGGGCAGCCCCACGCTGATTTGCACGCTCTGGTCGAAATGCAGCGCCTTGAGCGGAATCAGCCCTTGGTCATGATACATCGCCACAAAGGTTTGGAATCGCGCGCGCATTTTGGGCGCAAACGCGACATCGGGCACGAGAGGACCCACGAAAACATCGCGCGCTAGTGCGTGATTCGCGCGCCCAATCGCGGTGGCGATAATGGAATCTTCGCTGCCAATGCAGCCGCCATCGCCAGCATGCGGATTGAGCCCGAGCACGGCGATTTCGCGCGCCGCGAGCGGACTTCGCGCAAGACGCAGCAAGAAATCAGCGAGCCTGCCCCCACCATTCTCGAGCACGCGCGCGCTCACCGCGTTTAGCGGGATATGGTCGGTGTAGAGCGCGACCATCATCGCCTCGCAACCCAAGACCATGATGACCTCAACGCCAAACAGCGCGCGCAAGAGCTCCGTGTGCCCCGCGAAGGCGATTTGCGCCTCGCTCCACGCGCGCTTATGCACGGGCAATGTCAGCAGCGCCGACACCTCGCCACGCATGGCTTGCATGATTCCATACAAAAAGCTCTTGCACGCATACAGCCCCGCGCTCGCGCTGACTTCGCCCGCGCAAATGTCGGGCAGCGCGATGGGTGCGAGAGCATGCATGATTTGTAGCGAGCGCGCATGCGGGAATAGGCGCGCAAAATCCTCGCGCAAATCGAGCGCGGCGAGCGCACAAGGTTGCAATTGCTGCGCAACATCATGCGGCATGCCGAGCAAGGCGCGCGCGGATTCGAGCAGAGCAGAATCGATTCCATAGATTGCGTCCATGCCAAGCGCATGCAAGCGCGCAAAAGAGCGCAACGCAATCTCGGTGGAGATTCCATTCACATCGCCAATGCTCACATAGAATCTCATCGCATATCCTGCTTTTGCAGAATCGTTGCCATCTGCATGAAGTTCGATTCGACAACGCGGCTAAACGCCCTATTGACGCTCTCCACGGCGGCTTGGGTATCATAAGGCGCGCCGATGTTCTCTTGGGCATTCAGTCGCCAGCGCGTTACCTCGCCGCTCTTTGGCTCAAGCAGCCAAAATTCCATATCGACCACCCCGCGAAGCCCGTTGTCGCTCGCGTCCGCGAAAATGCTGAAGTCATGCACGAACGAAAGCAGCCGATAGTCTGCCTCCTCGCTCGCAAGGCGCGTTGTGCGGTAGCATGCGCGCGGCAAGATTCGGGCGACATGCTTTTGGAGCATGAGCTCTAGCGGCTCTGCCCAATACGCGTTTGGCAGTGAATCGAGCGCGTCTGCGTTGTGCGTGTTCAGCGCGATATTGCGATGAATCTTTTCGAGCGGCACGGAGAGCTCGGGCGGCTCGATTTCAACCATCGGCAAAGAATCTTGCTCGCAAAGCACATTGAAGCTCTTGCGCACGCGCACATAGTCGACATAATAGCTCTGCGCGCGCGGCAACTTGAGGCTTTCGTAGATGTCTTGAGGCAGCTGCACAGCCTTTTGCGGCAGCTTCTCATCGCGAATCTGCACGCAGCCCAGCAACGATATGCATGCAAACACAGCCAGAAAGATTCTCAACGCGCACCTCTTTTGCGAAATATGGAATCATACCAAGAAAAAGCCCCATTTCGGTTAAAAAAATCGCGAGAGCTCAACCGCAAAATAATACTTTGTGCTATAATAACCTCTTCAAATGGCACGTCTTGGAGGCAGAAAATGTTGCTCATTAGTTTAGTGATTTTGTTGGTTATAGCAGCCGCATGCGCGATTGTGTTGGGGATTATGCTACAAAAAGCGCGTGCAAAACTTGGAGACTTGCATGTCGTACTCGCCGAATTTTCAAAGGGCAATCTGCGAGTGCGCGCAAAAACGGAGAGTGGCAAAGAGGGGGTTGGCTCGCTACTCAACGCTCTTCTCGATAGCTTTGAGAGCCACAATGCAGCCGTTGTTACGGTGCTTCAAAATTGTGGCACAGACGCCTTTGAGCCGCTTAGCACAGAGGGGGCGTTCGCCGCGAACGCGCAGCAAATCAACGAGGCACTCGCAACGTTGTCGCTCAAGGCAGAGGGCGAGAGCGGCGAGCATTTCGCCATTAGGCTCACGCGCGTGAACAAAAACCGCGAGCAGCTCACATATATGCAAGAGAAGTTCCAAACGAGCGTGCAGAGGCTCGGCGATATCAGCATTTTCGTAAACAGCGCCGCGATAACGACAAACGAGCGCCGTGCCGACATCGAGGGCGTGATTAACAACCTCGAGACGCTCACAGGGCTCATCGCCGCGAACAATGACGCGACCAAAATGCTGCTCACACGTAGCTCGGAAATCAACTCGATTATCGATTTGATTAACGACATCTCCGACCAAACAAACCTCCTCGCGCTCAATGCCGCGATTGAGGCGGCGCGCGCGGGCGAACAAGGGCGCGGATTTGCTGTCGTGGCAGAAGAGGTGCGCAAGCTCGCCGAGCGCACACAGAAGGCGACAAGCGAGATTCGCGCCTCGATTCAGATTTTGCAGCAAGACACGGGCGACATTTACAGCAACAGCGAAGAAATGCAGGAACACATCGAATCGTTCAACGCCTCGATGCACTCGTTTGAAGAATCGCTCGTCGACCTCAACCGCCAAACAGGGCAGATGAGCCAATCTGTCGAGAGCATCAAGAATCGCTTGTTCCTGAACCTTATCATGGTTGACCATATTCTATTCAAAAACAACACCTACAATTTGGCTTCGCACCAAAACTTCTCCAACCCGCTACCCAAGCACACCGCTTGCCGCTTTGGCAAATGGTATTTTGGACCAGCGCAAGAGACCCTCGCCGACAGCGAGCATTTCAAGGCGATTGACCCATTCCACGCAGGCGTGCACAACAACGCGCAAGCGGCGCTTGACGCGATAAAAGCGGGCAACTTGCAGCAAGCGATTGATTGCCTCACAACAATGGAGCAATCGAGCGCCGAGCTCTTCGTGCTGATGGACAAGCTCGCCGAGGAGCGCTTCGTGATTCCCAAAGCCGCCGAAAAAGCAGAAGAAGCACCCAAGAAATAGGCGATGAACGCCACGCATGCGCCCTCCGCGCCCGTTTTTCGCGCCGATTCTCCCGTTGGCAGCCTGTTGCTCACAGAACATCAGGGGCGGCTTGCGGGGCTTTGGTTTGGCGAAAACAGCGAGGCAATCGATGTGAAATCATGCGGCAAGGCGCTGCCGCCGATTATCGCGCAGACATGTGCGTGGCTCGAGGGCTATTTCGCGGGCAGAATCGAGCCGCTGCCACCGCTTAGCGCGCAGGGCTCGCCGTTTTGCCACGAGGTGTGGGAGATTTTGCGCGCGATTCCGTATGGCGCAACGACAACGTATGGCGCGATTGCGGAGAGAATTGCGCACCAAAGGGGCATTGCCAAGATGTCCGCGCAAGCCGTTGGCGGCGCTGTCGCTCGCAACCCCATCGCCATTCTCGTTCCATGCCACCGCGTGATTGGCGCGAATGGCACGCTCACGGGCTATGCGGGAGGAATCGACAAGAAAGCCGCGCTACTGCGATGGGAGCGGGAGCATGTGTTGGGGGCGTTGTAGATTCTGGTGTTGTTGCGAGGGGCGCTAGCAGCTGAAATAATCCATGTTTTCTATGTCATTGCGAGAGGCGCTAGCCTCGTGGCAATCAACGAGCAACGAATCTCCCCCTTCATTCCCTTGTCATTGCGAGCGAGCAAAGCGAGCGTGGCAATCGACCGTGTGCGAAGTTAGAATTATGGAGATTCTATGCCGTTTGATTGCTTCGGCTAACGCCTCGCAATGACGCAAAATAGCGCATGCAAAATGTCCATTTGTCATGTTGAGCGCTAGCGAAACATCTCTAGCGTTTGGAATTGCATACGATTCTAGCTATTGTCATTGCGAGCGAGCGCAACGAGCGTGGCAATCAACAGGCAAGGAATCCCGATACGGTTGATTGCCACGAGGCTAAGCCTCTCGCAATGACAAGAGACAATGACGTATCAAGCATTCAATACGTTTGATTGCTTCGCTTTGCTCGCAATGACACAAAAGAATCTGATGTTTAACATGAAATGGAGGCTAGATTTAGTCGCACTCAATCACAAAAGATTCATACGATTCCAAGCATTCTCACATTGAATCTAATAATAACATTGGCACAATCTATGTAGAGCGTGTTGATGCGACAAACAGCAGTGGCACACTGACCTACACAACAGGCATTAGTGGCACACAAGGCAATGCAAACGATGATGGCACAATCAATGATACTCAAAACATCGTTGTGAACACCAACTCTTCAACATTTAACATCAATGAT
>JAAVGZ010000021.1 GCA_014799985.1 Helicobacter sp. | reverse complement strand
CCACAGCGCTTCGTCTATGTTAATATGAGAACATAGACGTGTGCGCTGTGGTTGGGAGGATAGAATCATGAGCAATGGCACATGGGAAAATCGCAATAACCAAAGCGGCGCTGTGCTGTGGCTTCGCCATAGCTTTGCGCGCGCTTTTTCTGGGGATTCTGTGCCTGTTGATTGCTTCGGCTAAAGCCTCGCAATGACAAAAATAGCGCATGCAAAATTTTCCATTAGCCTAAAGGTTTCAGAATGACAAATGCAAAATGCCTCATTTCCAAAATTCAGTATTGTGGATTCCGACATCAGAGGCTTTGAATACCGGGTTTTGGTTCTCTTTGCGCTGCCTTTCATAGTCTTGCAGGACGCGAATGGCGATGTTGCTCAAAAGCAAGATGGCGATGATGTTCACGCTTGCCATGAGCCCCATAAAGAGGTCTGCCAAATCCCACGCGAGCGAGAGATGTAGCTGCGCGCCGACAAGCACCCAAAACGCCGAGACAAAGCGAAAGACTTGCAATGCGGCTCGGTTGGTCGTGATGAACTTGAAGTTCGCCTCGGCATAGAAGTAGTTGCCAATCAGCGATGTGAACGCGAACAACACAATCGCCACGCTCACAAAAAAGAGCCCGAAAGTCCCGAAGTGATTCTGCATGACCGTTTGCATGAGAATCATGCCCTTAAGCTCGCCCATGCCCTCAATGTCGGCACAAAGAACCATGAAAGCGCTCGCCGAGCAGATGATGAGCGTGTCGATAAAAACCGAGAGCGTTTGCACCATTCCCTGCTTGGCGGGGTGGCTCGTGTGAGCTGCTGCCGCAGCGTTTGGCGCAGAGCCCATTCCCGCCTCGTTCGAGAACAGCCCACGTTTGATGCCAATCACAATGGCGCTGCTCGCAAAGCCGCCAAAGATTGCCGTGAAATCGAAGGCTTCTTGCAACACATTGCTGAAAATCATCGGGAGCTTTTCGATGTTGCTCACGATGACAATCAGCGCGATGACGAGATAGCCCAATGCCATGACGGGCACGAGAATCGATGTCAGCGCCGCCGAGCTTTTGCCACCGCCAAAGAAAAAGGGGGCGACCAAGAGGCTTAGGAGAATGCCGACATAGAGTGTGAAATTTCCATGATGAAAGCTCTCGCTCCCGACAAAAACCTCGAAAGACGATGTGAGCGTGTAGGCTTGCAAGCCATTGAATCCATACGCGAAGCAGAGGATTATCGAGAGCGCGAAAGTAATGCTAAGCGCCTTTGAGCCGAGCGCGGTTTCGATGTAGTATGCTGGACCGCCCTTGTAGTTGTGCTCGCCGTCTTTGCGCTTGTAGACCTGCGCCAAAGTGGATTCGACAAACGCGCTCGCGCCCCCGATGATTGCCGTGAGCCACATCCAAAAGAGTGCGCCAACGCCGCCTGTCGCAATCGCAATCGACACGCCGATGATGTTCCCAATCCCAACCCGAGAGGCTGTGGAAATCATGAGCGCGCCAAAGGGCGAGATGTGCTCCTTGCGGCTGCGTTCTTGCAGAATGCCAAACACATCTTTGAGAAAGCGCAGCTGGATACAGCGCGTTCGAATCGTCAGGTAGATTCCGCAAAGCATCAGCGCAAAGACGAGCCAATAGGTGTAGAGGAATGTGTTGATTGTGTCGACAAAATCAAACATGGCTAAATCTTTAGGATTCCGTTTATGTCAAGCGTTATCTCCCTTTTTACCGAGGGTTTAGCCGTGGGGTCTTTGATGGACACATTCGCCTCTTCCTCTTCGTCTCGGTATTTCTCTGGAATCTCCATCCATTGTCCGCAAGCCTTTTTGAGTATGGCGAGCACGGTGTGGATTCCGCCTGCGAGGCTGAAGAACCAATATTTGTGCTTATAAATCCAATCGACCTGCCGCGCCCTGTTTTCCTCGTCTGTGCGCACAACAAGGGTGGTGATTCTGACAAGCTCCATTTCTTGGTGCATGATGTAGCTCTGAACGATGTTGTCAAAGATTCGTGTGTGTGGGTTACTGGTGAATCCGTCTTTGACGGCGTTGATTTTCTCAACGAGTCGGTCGATTTTTTTGAAATTCACCTTCTCGAGTTGCTTGTCTGCGTTCAGCTTCTCGAGCTCCTCCGTAACGGCACAAATCTCCAAGAAGACCTTCTCGATTCTCTCTTTTTGCTTGTAGCCATGTAGCAAAACCTTCTCGACCTTGCGTTTCACGCCGCGTAAGAGCTTTTCGTATTCTTGCTGCGGGGTTTCTTCGAGCAAAATGGGCTGCTTGGCTTGGCTTTTGTCGATGGCATTATAGATTTCTTCAAACGGAATCTCCTCTGTCCCATGGATTCGCGCTCCGCCCTCTGTGCAGTTGAACACCTTGATAGTCCTTGGTGTTTTGGCAATCTCAATCTCGAGATATTTGAGGAACAAGCGCCAAATATAGGTCGTTCTGACCATTCCGTTGCCGCCGTAGGCTTCGATGTCAACATCGTCCTTGCGGTTTTTCTTGTTGTAATCCAGAGAAATCTCTTTTTCGCCATACACAGCGCCCTTGGCGTGGCTGCTGCCATCGGGCGCAAACGCGAGGTCTTGCCCGATGAAGACGATATTCTCATGCCCCACATGCCGAATGACTTCATACGCCATGTTTGCCGCGCTCATTCCGATGCCTGCATAGCCATAATCGGGCAAGTCGAAATAGAATGTGTAGGGGAAGGGGCGCATGGGCAAAACCTTCTGCCCTTCGGTAATCGCGTTGAGCGTGTCCTCATGCGCGATAGAGGTGATGGCAAAAATCACGCCCTCTTGCGCCTCTTTGGGCGTGTCGGTGTAGAACTTCGCGCTCTCCTTGACGCGCTCGAGCGTCAGGACAATGTCGGGCTTAATCCCCGCTTTTGCGAGGATTGGAAAGGACGCATCGATGCAATAGAGTGTGCAGTATGGCGCGATTTTCTTGAGCGTTGGGAGCTGTTTGTAGAGGCTTGGACCAGTCGAAACAATGATTGCCGTGCGCGTGTTGTGCGCGGATTTGACAAATTTATGATAGTTTGGCGCAGCGAGCATTTGGGGCATGTTGAGGCATTGGTGCAGCAAGCCAATCACGGAATCGTTGCTGTCGTTGCCGAGCCCAATCACGATGCTCTCGATGACTTCGGTGAAGATTTTGTTGATTCGCAGATATTCTTCGGAATATTGCGCATAGAAGTTGTTGAACAATCGAAAGTCGTAGAGCTTGCAATAGAGCGATGAATCCTTGTAGCCAAAGATGTATTCAGCCACAATCTTATTCACGTTCTTGGCGAGGTGAAACTCGATGCGGCGCGTCTTGATTTCTTCGGAGAAATCGAAGAGATTGAGGACATTAAAGAGAATCTCGGGCTCTGGCTCGACAATCACCAAGTGCTGGAGCTTTTGATTCTGGTTGAGCAGCATGCGATAGAGGACACCATTGCCTGCACCAAAAAAATAGAGATGGGGATAGAATTGCACGCTATCGAGTTCTTGGATTTTTTTCAATGTTTCTTCGACAGGATTTGTAACAAAGACGGGTTTAAAACTTTCCTTATCAATCAGGTTGATGTTCGCAGGGTCTGATGTAACAAAAAGTTCAAATTTTTCATTGGGCTTGACATCTTGAAGCTGAACAGCCGTAAGAGGGTCGAGCAGAAGGAGTGCAGCAATGTTTTTGTCAAAAATGCTTTGCTCTTTGGGTTGCTTTGAAGCCGCTTGTTGTGCTTGGATATGTTCCATATTTTTAGCTTGAGCCAAGAAAGATGGTGCATTCTTTTGTGTTGCGCGTGCAGTCGTTTTTTTCTTTGCCATAGTGTCGCCTTTGGGGATTGTTGCCCGTTTGCTTCTCCCCCGCTAGGGGGGCGAATGCAAAGGATTATTGGAGAAGTCTTAGCACATTTTGCTGGATTTGGTTTGCTTGTGCAAGCGCAAAGTTCCCTGATTGTGCCAAGATATTGGTCTTGGTGAAGGTGCTGGATTCCTCGGCGAAGTCGGTATCGCGAATGGTTGATTCAGCAGCCTTGACATTCACTTGCGTGATGGTGATGTTATTCACCGTTGCGACAAGCTGTTGTTGCACAGCACCAAGGTCGGCGCGAATCTGGTCGAGGTGTTTTTGGGCAGATTCTGCCATGTCCATCACCGCCATTGCGCCTTTGAGGCTCGTAACACCCGCGCCAAGCCCGTTTTTGTTCGTGCTCGCAATCGCGACATTGCCGTTTGCGCCAATCGCCGAAGCCATATCCGCGTCAATGTTGTTGCGCAGCATGCGGAGGTTCGTGGTCTGTTCAGCAACCCCTTGTGAGGAGTGGAAACCAATCATAGAATAGTTTGTGCCGCTAATCAAAATGTCGCGTGCGCCGTGTTGTGTCAGCGTCAAGCGCCCAATGATGGCGTGGTCTGTTCCGCTCACGCCCGCGAGGTTGCCACCGCCAAAGAAGTCGCCCATGCTGGTTACCGCCGCTGTCCCGCTGACGAGCTCGGCATGCACAGAGATGGCGCGTCCATCACCGCTTGTGAGCGTGAGTCGCCCTTGTGTATCGATGCTCGCTGTAACGCCTGTCGCCTCTTTCTTGTCGTTAATCGCCTTAATCAAGCGTCCATCGCGGTCGGCTTGCTGAATGTCATTCACTGTTCCAATCGTTACGCCGTTGATGACAAGGTTTTTAATCGTTCCGCTGTACATCTCCACATTTCCGCGACCCTCGACATTGTAGCTTGCGCGGAATCCGAGCGCGTTGGAGTTTTTGTTGATGACTTCGGCGAGCGCGCCAATACCTGTTCCTGCACTCGTGCTAATGCGCACGGTTTCGAGCAAGACATCATTCACGCCATCGACTTGGCGCACGTTGAGCTTCACGGTCTGCAAGTTGTTCGCGCCAGCCGATGCGAGCATCGAAGCCGCTGTCATCGAGCTTGTCTCGTAGCGCACATGCCCGATTTTCGAGCTGTTGGTTGGACCAATTGTTGCTTTCACGGTTGTGTTTGAATACGCACCGATTTGGAACTCTTTATTCACAAACATTCCCGAAAGCATTTCTTGCCCGTTGTAACTCGTTGTGTTTGCGATGTTGTCGAGTTCCTCGAGCAATCGCAAGATGTCTTGTTGCAACGCAAGCCTTGTGGTCGTTGTTTGCCCGTCTTGTGCTGCTTGCACAGCCTTTGTTTTGACGCTATCAAGAATCTTGATTTGCTCGTCCATCGCCTTGTCTGCAATCTGAATCATACCAGTCGCATCGTTTGCGTTCCGTATCGCTTGCCCGAGTGAGGAAGCTTGAGAGCGCAGCGAGTCTGCAATCGCCATACCTGAAGCGTCATCTGCCGCTTTGTTAATCCGAAGCCCTGAACTCAATCGCTCAAGTGCGGTTTCAAGAACCCTTCCGTTCTGAATTCCGACCGCATGCGAGTTGAGTGAAGCCACATTCGTGTTAATCACATAACCATTCATAATAGCATCCTTTGCATGAGTTTAGATGTTACAGAACTAGAAGCAAAGAGCGTTCCACTTTTGGCTTGTGATTGAAAAAATGCGAGAAAAAAGAGGGCAAAGAGGCAAGCCCCCCAGCGCGCGTGCGTGGGGGGCAGGCGGAGGGGGTTCTAGGTGTTGGGCGCTTCGTCTGCTATGTGTACGGCATAGAGATGTTTGGTCATCACGAGCAAGTCTTTGCTGATTTTGTTCGTGGTGTCGATGTCGTTGAGAATCGAGGACGCGTTCGCGGCGGTGATTTTTTTGTCAGCAATCAGGCGCTCAACCTTCGCAATCGCATTGTCATCGGCTTCATCGAGCATCTTCGAGCCTTTCGCGATGCTTGCGAGAATGAGCTGAATGTTTTCCTCTGTGCTGTTGTCGAGATTCTCGATGCTGCGCAAGAGCTCGGCGAGGTCGATGCGGATTCCGTTGTAGATTTCCACCAACGATTGATTCGAAGATTTCGTAACCTCCTTGAGGTTTTTGTGCAGCATTTTGAGCTGGTGAATCGACTCCACAGCGCGCCGCGCCGCGATTTTGATATGGTGCATCTCGTTCATTTGCTCGGATTCATTAATATATGTTTGCGCCGTTGTCGCAAAATCAAACATCGCGTCAAAGAGGCTCTTGGCGCTTTGCTTGTAGAGCTCCTCGATGTTCACCTGCTCGGCATACAGCTTCTTTTGGGCGATAATGTCCCTGAAAGGCGTTTGTGATTGGATTTGCTGGGGGTTGAAGCCAATCGCATACGCAAGAATCTTGAAGCAATTGTCGTAGAGATGTTCCATTTCGTTGCGAAGCGCTTCAATCGCCGTGTCGGGATATTGCACAATCGCCTCGTTGATGAACTTGGGCGCGTATTCTTTCGCCTTTTTGTCGACGATGATTCGCTCCAAGAACGCAACCATTTTGTGCACAAAGGGCATCATGAGCGCGATTCCAACAATGTTAAACAGCGTGTGGAACATCGAGACTTGCAAGATGTAATCATCGCTTGCGATTCCAACGGCGTTGCACAAAAAGAGCACGGCGACCATGAATTGGTGCAAGAACACGACAGCGACAAGAGCCGTTACGCTATTGAACAGCAGGTGCGCCGCCGCAAGCCGCTTGCCCGCGACATTCACGCCCAGAGAGCCGATGATTGCCATCACGGTGCTACCGATGTTTGAGCCAATCGCGAATCCCAATGTGTTCTCGTAGCTCATCTGCCCCGCATTGAGAATCGTAATTGCGACAAGCAGGCTCGCGTTGCTGCTCTGCATCACAACGGTGAGAATCATTCCGATGAGCACAAACAGCAGCACGCCGCCGATTCCGCCAATCTGCCCGTATTGTGCGATGTCGACTGTATCTTTGAGCTCGTTGAAGCCGTCTTTTAAGAAGTGGATTCCCAAAAAGAAAAACCCGACACCGCACAGAATCGAGCCAAGCGCCTTGCAGTTGCTCGAGTTTTGCAATTGCAAAATCACGCCAAAAACGAGCAGCGGCATGGTGATAGACGAAATGTCAAACTTCACCCCAGCGCCCGCAATCACCCACGCGACAACGGTCGTTCCGACATTTGCGCCAAAGATGATGCCGATTCCTTGCGCGAGCGTGATAAAGCCCGCGGCGAGGAAGCTGATGGCGAGCACAGACACGAGCCCGCTGCTTTGCATAATCATCGTCGACACAGCGCCAAAAATGAGGCTTTTGCTGACCGTGTTTGCCCATTTTTTCAACACGCGCTCGATGAATGTGCTAAACGCGTTGAAGCCGTTTTTGAGGCACATGACGCCATAGAGAAAGATGGCGATTCCCGAGCATGCGCCCAAAAACGAGCTGGATTCATAGAACAGGAATCCCAACGCACCAAAAACAAGAACCAAGATAATACTACGCATTGCGTTCCCTCCAACAACAAAGAGTCGCGATTATATACTAGGAATTCTTAAAAAATAAACAAAGGGGCAGGGGGCTAGAGCTTTTGCGTAATCGCGCCAAAATAGGTTATCTCTTCGGCTTTTTGCGTCTTGTTGAGCGTGTCTTGGGCGATGTTTGGATTGAGCGCGCTCATATCCCCTGCGCAATCATCATACGCAAAAACCATTGCGATGCTCGTTACATCGGGCAGCTTCTCAAGCGTTTGGTAAGCCCCCACGCCGCTTTCGAGGTCGGGGGCTTCAATCAGCGCGACAATCTTTTCACCAACTGCCGCCTTCTCGCGCAGCGCAACGCTGCAACAGGGCGTTGCGGCTATGCACTCGCATAGAGAATCGGCTGTCTCTGTTTTTGTGGTGAGCAGCACGCTTGAAATGTTCATTTCACGCCTTCGTTGAGCACATCGAGAAGATTCGAGCTGCTTTTGAGCGATTCTTTGCTAAAGCTTGGGCGGAAGCTGTTGCCAACCACGATTTTCGCATCGCTTTGGGGCACGTGGCATTGTGTGCAGTTGAATCGCTCGCTGCTCACAGCATCGCCTGTGCGCTTGAGGGTGCGAAGCTGAACATAGTGCGAGGCTGGAATCGGTGTTGCGCCAGTGCCTTCGGCAATCGATTTGTCGTGGCAGATGGCGCATTGGTTGTTGTCTGCTGTAATCGGCACGAGCCCCTCGGTGCTGTGCGAGATGAGCGGCGGAGCGTTCTCAAATGAGCGCTCGAATTTTGCCGATTCGCCGGGCGATGTCTCGATGTATTGCGATGTGCTCAAAACAACGCCGTTTTCGTTCAACAAATCTACGCTGCGCAAGGTTGCCATGCCGACGGTATTGTCTGTGTTCACATCGCTAGTCGTTAGCTCTCCACAGCCAACAAAGAGGGCGAGCGCGCCCAACATCAAAAGTTTTGTTTTCATTTTTTCTCTCCTAAGGTTACAAGATTAAAATTGAGTGCATCATCGTTGCACACATCAATGCAACGTGCGCAGCGGAGGCATTCGCCGCTGCACACGTTCGCCGATTCTTTGCCAACCATCCACAAGACCTGCTTTTCGGGGCAGATTTGCACACAGCGCATGCATTTGGTGCATTTGTCGCGATTGTAGCGGACTTTGAGCAGCGCCCATTTGCCAATGAGCGCATAGAATGCGCCAAGCGGGCAGATGTGCGAGCATGTCGCGCGGGGCGCGCCCCAAATGTCGAGACACAGAATCACAAACGCTACAAACAGCCACGAAACGCCGCCAAAGAGGATTCCGCGCTGGATAATGCCGATGAAGCTCACCGATTCAAACGCGGGCATCGAAAGCAGAAACGAGAGCAACAAGAACAGCGCGAGCAAGACGAAGCGCAGGTTTTTGTTGAGGTTTAGGAATCTGCCCTGCACGCCGAGCTTGGCGCGAAGCCACGCGGCAAAATCGGTGATGAGATTCACAGGGCAAACCCATGCGCAAAACACGCGCCCCAAGAGCGCATAGAGCACAAAGACAATCACGGCGCCCGTGAGCAGGGTGATGTCAATGCTCAAGCTCGCAAGCGCGATTTGCAGCGCCGCGAAAGGGTCGCTAAGTGGAATCGTGCTAAAGAGCTTTGAGCTGCTAAGGTTGCCCACAAAAACGCCAGCCATGAACAACGCGATGATGAGAAATTGGCAACATCGCCGCAATAGCAAGTATTTCATAGCAATTCCTCATTCAGATAGTCTTGCGCTCTGTTGCGTGGCTTGGGCGCGGGCGAGCCGGGCGCGCTCTCCACAGGGCGCTCTTGCTTCAGGTAGTGCTCTGCCACAGCGCCTAGCACAAACTCGCGCGGCAAAACGCGGATTGAAGGCTTCTCGGTGATGCAGGCATGCTCGCACAGCCCGCAGCCCACACAGACTTCGTTATCGACCACAGGCAGCAACAGCGCGTGTTTGCCCGTTTTCTCGTTGCGCTTTTGCTCAATCTTGAGCGCTCTGTCAATCAGCGGGCAGACGCGATAGCATGCATCGCATTGTATGCCCCAATGCGCGAGGCAAAAGGCAGAATCGAGCACGGCGATTCCCATTTTGAGCTCCTCGATGGGCTTTTGCACATCAAGGTGGCTCTTGTCGAGCGCGTTGGTTGGGCATTCTCGCACGCATGGCAAGTCGGGGCAGAGATAGCATGGAATCTCGCGCGCCTCGTAAAAGGGCGTGCCAATCGGGGCGGAATCGAACAGCTTGGCGAGCTTGAGCGTGTCATAGGGGCAAGCCTCGACACACAGCCCGCAGCGCACGCAGAGCGAATAGAATCGCTCCGCTTCTTCTGCCCCCGGCGGGCGCAAGGAATAATGGTCTTTCCCAGCGCTAAGCGCCATGTCGGTCAAAAAGCCGCCGGCAACGCACAACGCCGCGCCCTTGAGCGCGTTTTGCAAGAACGTGCGCCGCTCTAGCTTGCTTTCGTGATTTTGACTGCACATTTTTTGAAGTCCGTTTCTTTGCTAAGAGGACATGTTGCGTCAAGTGTTACCTTGTTGATAAAGACATTCTCGTCAAACCAAGGCACATAAACGAGCCCCACAGGTGGCTTGTTGCGCCCGCGAAGGTCGACGCGCGCCTTGACTCTGCCGCGTCTGCTTTCGACCCAGACCAAGTCGCCTTGCCCAACGGAGAATTTCTTGGCGTCTTCCTCGTTCATATAGCACAATGCCTCGGGCACGGCGCGATAGAGCTCGGGAACGCGCATTGTCATCGTTCCGCTGTGCCAATGCTCGAGCACGCGCCCTGTGCAAAGCCAGAGCGGATAGTTGGAATCGGGGCGCTCGGGCGCTTTCATGAATGGGCGGAAGAAAATCTTGACCTTGTTTGTGAGCGGGAATTTTTCTTCTGTGGTGGGACCCGTCAAATCGCCACGTTGCAAGGCTTTGTCGGCTGCGCCATAGAAGGCATAATCCGAATTGGGCGCTGCTTTTTTGGCATAATAATCATATTTGGTGTTGAATCGCCAAAGCGTTTCTTTGCCATTCACGACAGGCCAGCGCAATCCGCGCGCTTTGCCATGGTAAGCCTCGAAGGGCGCGAGGTCATGCCCATGCCCCACGCCAAACTTGCGGTATTCCTCCCACAAATATTTTTGCACGAAGAATCCATAGCCCTCAAATGGCAAGCCATCGCTGCCAACGACTTTGCGCGAATCGCCGAAAACTTCGGTGTTTGGAGCGCCCTTGAGCACGGCGGCTTTTGTGTCGAATTTCTTGGCGTCTTTGTTGGCAAACAAAACATCAAAGAGCGTGTCTTCCTCGCTGTATCCCATTTTTTTCGCTTCGTCCAAAACGCTTGGGAGCGTGAGCTGCTCATCGACCTTTGTTTCGCCCCAGACCTCTTTGAGCTTGAATCGTTTCGAGAACTCAATCATCTGCCATGTGTCGCTCATCGCATCGCCATAAGGTGTTACTTGTTGCTTCCAGTGTTGTGTACGGCGCTCGGCGTTGCCGTATGCGCCCCATTTTTCATAAATCATCGCACAGGGCAGAATCAAGTCGGCGACTTTGGCGCTGATTCCGGGGTAGGAATCGCTCACCACGATGAAGTTGTCCATTTTGCGCGCGGCTTCAATCCAGTGGTTCGCGTTCGCGCTGTTTTGCCAAGGATTGTTGACTTGCACCCAGATGAACTTGATTTTGCCGTCTTCGAGGTCGCGCATAATCTTCATGTAGTGCGCGCCGGGTTTGGGGTTGAGCGTCTTGGCGGGCAGCTTCCAGATTTTTTCGGTGATTTCGCGGTGTTTGGGGTTGCCCACAACCATATCGGCGGGCAAGCGATGCGAGAATGTCCCCACTTCGCGCGCTGTGCCGCATGCGCTTGGTTGCCCTGTGAGGCTGAACGCGCCGTTGCCGGGTTGGGATTGCTTGCCAAGCAAGAAATGCACCATATAGGCTTGCTCGTTGACCCATGTGCCGCGTGTGTGTTGGTTGAATCCCATCGTCCAGAAGCTCACGACTTTGCGAGACTTTTCGATGTAGAGATTTGCCAAATCTTGCAATTTTGCCTTGAAAGATTCGATGCTCTCGTTGTCATCGCCCTTGGCGACTTCGGCGACATAGTCGAGCGTGTAGGGCTCGAGCCCTTTTTTGAAGTCTTCAAAGCTAATCTCCCAATGGTCTGTCGCGTTGTTTTGGTGCTTCATCTCGAATGTGTCGCCCGCTTTCACGCCCAAATAGGCGAGCGCCTTTGCCTCTTGCTCGTCAAGCACAATCTTGTTTTCTTTGTCGACTGTGTCTTTTTCTGCGGCTTTGAACTTGGGGTGGTTGGGGTTGGCGCGCATGCCATAGCCGATGTCGGCATAGCCTGTCGTGAAAATGCAGTGTTTCTCCACGAAGTTTTTGTCCATCGCTTCAGGGTGGTTATAGACAATTTCGCGCGCGATGTAGTTCCAAATCGCAAGGTCGGTGCTGGGTCTGAAGATGATTTCGGTGTCGGCGAGGTTGCTTGTGCGTGTTGAATAGGTGCTAAGATTCACCACGCGCACCTTCTCGGGCGCGCTTAGCTTGCGGTCGCTCACGCGTGCCCAAAGGATTGGGTGCATCTCTGCCATGTTCGCGCCCCATGTGATGATTGTGTCGGTGTATTCGATGTCGTCATAACAGCCGCTAGGCTCGTCCACGCCAAAGGTTTGCATAAACGCCACGACCGCGCTCGCCATGCAGTGGCGCGCATTTGGGTCGATGTTGTTGCTGCGGAATCCGCCCTTGATGAGCTTCACGGCTGTGTAGCCCTCGGGGATTGTGTATTGTCCGCTGCCAAACACGCCGATTCCCGATGTGCCGAGCTCGTTGAAGGCTCGTTTGGCATGTTTTTCCATTTCGTCAAAGGCTCTTTGCCAGCTAACGGGTTGGAACTTGCCCTGTTTGTCGAACTCGCCTGCGGCATTCACGCGCAAAAGGGGCGTTGAGAGGCGGTCCTCGCCATACATAATCTTGGCGTTGAAGTAGCCCTTGATGCAGTTGAGCCCGCGATTCACGGGGGCTTCGGGGTCGCCTTTGACAGCGACAATTTTGTCGTTTTCGCGGGCAATGAGAATCCCACAGCCTGTGCCACAGAAGCGGCATGTGGCTTTGTCCCATGTCCATTTTGTTCCGGCTGGTGCGGCTTCTAGGCTTTGGGGAACATTCATTCCCGCCACGCCCGCTGCGGCACACACGGCGGTATTTTTGATGAAATCTCGTCTGGTCATTTTGCCTCCTTAATGGGGTTTGTATGCTGTAAGTATAGCTTTTTTTTTTAACATTTCCACCCTTTGAAGCTGCAAGCGCGAATCGCGCTTGGCTGCCGCGCTGATGTTCCACATGACAATGGGAAATTTTGTATGCGCTATTTTGTGTCATTGCGAGGCGGCAGCCGAAGCAATCAACCGTATACAAAGCTAGAATCATGGGGATTCCTTGCCTGTTGGTTGCCACGCTCGCACGTTGTGCTCGCTCGCAATGACAAAAGGAGTGCGACTAAATCCAGCCTCCATTCCCCCCTCCCTTGCGGAGGGGGCAGGGGGTGGGTCATTGCGAGCGAAGCGAAGCAATCAAACGTCTCTGAACGTTCGGCGCGGTTGATTGCTTCGGCTAT
>JAAVGZ010000066.1 GCA_014799985.1 Helicobacter sp. | reverse complement strand
GTTAATATGAGAACATAGACGTGCGCGCTGTGGTTGGGAAGATAGAATCTATGAACAATGGAGAATCAAAAATTGCAATATTCAAAGCGGCGCTGTGCTGTGGCTTCGCCATAGCTTTGCGCGCGCTTTTTCTGGGGATTCTGTCATGTTGAGCGAAGCGAAACATCTCTATTTGTCATTGCGAGCATTCGTTAGAATGCGTGGCAATCAACCGTATACGAAGCTAGAATCATGGGGGTTCTATGCCGTTTGATTGCTTCGCTAGCGCTCGCAATGACACAAAAACATGTCATTGCAAGCGCACACAAACAAGAAACATGCGGATTTATATTAGTTTAATTAACTTTAGCTAGAATCCCTTATGACTTGAATGAGGCGCGCCAGCAGCGCCCGCTTCCACGTTTAAGGATTCGCAATGTCCATAGTGTCCATATTCGATAACGACAAAGTCCATTTTTGCCCCCCCCCCCCGCACGCAACGCAAATCCAAATCGGCTCTGCAACCGCGCGACCTAACCACTAGGCTATCTCAAGGAAAAATGTATGGCAAAGCATTTCAATCGGTTTCCCTACACCTTCGCGTTTGGCATTCTCGGCGCGTTTTGGGTACTTCTCTCGGAGGCAATGTGCCCCTTTTGGGTCGATGTTGTGTTCAAGATTCTAGGCATCATCGCCGTGGGCATTGGCGTTGGCGGGAGGCTGTATAGCACGCTCTTCATCGGGGGAATGAAAAACGAAGGCGTAGACGGCAAAACTTTCATCGACTATGGACCTTATAGCGCCACGCGCAATCCGTTGTATTTTTTCTCATTCATCGCGTTCATGGGGCTTTTGGCATTGCAGGCGCAGATGCTCCTGCTCCTTGTTGGCGCGCTTGGGTTCTATTGGATTTATCAGCGCACCATTAGGCGCGAGGAGACATTCCTGACCGACAAATTCGGCGATTCGTATCGCGCATACCTCGCCTCTGTGCCGCGATTCTTCCCGCGCCAACCTTTCGAGACGCCCGAACAAATTCTCGTGCGCCCCAAGTTCTTGCACAAAGAAATCAAGCGCAGCGTTGCGTGGTTCTTGTTCGCGTCTTTCCTGCTTTTGTGGCAGCTGTTGCAAGCGCTTGGAATCGTCCCGATTCTGTTCTTTGCGCCATAGCGCTAGCTTTGCGCGTTCAAAAACGGCAGCTCGAGCGCCCAGAGATTCTCCATGCTCTCGCGCGTGCGAATCTGCCAGATTTTCCCCGTGTCATCAAACGCGACTTCGGCGGCGCGCGGGCGCGAGTTGTAATTGCTCGCCATCGCCATGCCATACGCCCCAGCGCCCTTGAACACAATCAAATCGCCATTTTGCAGCGGCGGCAGGGCGACATCTTTGGCGAGCCAATCGCCGCTCTCGCAGATGGGTCCCACGATGTCGCATGCGCTCCCATTGTCGGCGAGCCAGCCGCCACCGCGCCACACCGCGACATCGTGGTATGCCTGATAGAGTGTCGGGCGCACGAGGTCGTTCATCGCGCCATCGACAATCACGAAACGCTTGCTTTGCGTGATTTTCTCATACAGCACCGAGCAGACGAAGAATCCGCCGTTGCCCACAAGAAAGCGCCCGGGCTCGCAGATAATCGTTACATCAAGCCCGCTTAGGTTCGCGAGAATCATTTGCGCATAGTCGTAGAGCGCGAAGGTTTGTTCGTTTTTGTAGGCGATTCCGATTCCGCCGCCCACATCGAAAAACCGCAGCGGCAGCCCAATGGCGAGCAACGAGCGCAGAAGCGCGGCAATCTTTTGCACCGATTGCGCGAGGGGCTCTAGGCTTAGAATCTGGCTACCGATATGGAAATGAATCGCCACAGGCTCGAGATGTTCGGATTTGTGGGCATAGAGATAGAGCCGCTTCGCCTCGTCAATGCTCACGCCAAATTTATTTTCGCTCAAGCCTGTCGAGATATAGGGGTGCGTCTTTGGGTCGATGTCGGGATTGACGCGCAACGAAATGCGCGCGCAGATTCCGAGCTCATGTGCGACTTTTTCGACACACAAGAGCTCGGCTTCGCTCTCGATGTTGAGGAAGAGAATCCCAATTTTGAGCGCCTCGCGAATCTCGTATTCTTGCTTGCCCACGCCGCTAAAGATGATTTTGTAGGGCGCAACACCCGCGAGCAGCGCGCGCTTGACCTCGCCAAGCGACACACAATCAGCGCCCGCACCCAAACGCGCAAGATGTGCGACAATGCTCAAATTTGAGTTCGCCTTGAGCGCATAGGCAATCAGCGATTTGCGCGCCGCAAACTCGTCTTTGAGCGCGCTATATTGCCGCGTGATGTGCGCAAAATCATAGAGATATAGCGGCGTGCCAAAGCGCTTTGCAAGCTCGCTCATGTTTGGGAAAAAGGATTGTTCCATAGCCCTTCCTTGAAAAATAAAGCGGATTCTACCCGCTTTTGTCTATTTTGGGTATAATACCCAAAAAAGGAGTTATCATGTCGCTAGTGCAAACACTCAAAAGCCTTGCGGGAATCATCGGGATTCTTGTTGTCTTTATTCTCGGGGCGTTTTTTACCTTTTTCATTCAATCGCCCCAATCGCCAAACCAAGCGCCCACACAAGGCGCACAAGAAACACAACGAGGACTACAACTTAGCCAGAATCTCCAAGCAAGCATCAAAATTTTGCCCACGCATTTCGTCTCTAACCCCACATTGAGCGCGAGCTCATCTTTGAGCACCAAAGTCGAGCTAAGCTCGGAGGACAAAGCGGCGATTTCGCGCCTGTTTGTGCAGATTCTCGCTCGCGCCGAAAAAGAAAACTTTTGCAGCGGCGGCAGCTATGAGGTCGCGCCATCGTATCGCTTCGACAACGGGCAGCGCAGCGTTGCGGGATTCTCGCTACATTCCCACTTTGCGTGCAAGATTCAAAAAGAGCAGCTAAACGCATACAACGCCCTACTCTCCGACATCGACAACATGGCGAGCCAAAGCGGCTATGCGATTTTGAATATCCCCGCGCTTGAGCCCAGCTATGAGCATGAACATGAGAATTTCAAGGCACACCAACGCCATTTGTACCAAAACATCATCAACCAAGCCAACGCGCTCGCGAAAGACTATGGCGCGATTTTGGGCAAGGCATGCACACCCAAGCGAATCGACTTCGGGCAAAGCATACGCGCGCCGATGATGAAGGCGGCAATGGCGGACATGACAGTCGCAGAAGCGAGCGGCGCAGCGCCCGTGCCGAACATCAATGCGACCTTGCCCCTTGTGCAAGAGGGCAGAGAGTTTAGCGCAAGCGCGAATGTATCGCTTGAGTGCAAATAGTGCCTTGCCAAATCCTTGTCGGTTGTCGATTGTTTATTGTCATCTGTTAGAATCGCTTTTTTGATTTTCAATAGGATTTTACAAGGCTGCCCAATATGCTAAAACCAAGCTCTCTAAATATCCCACAAAATGAGCTCGTTGATGTCATCAAAGCATCAAAGGGAGCGTTCTATTATGCGGCATTAGCGAGTTGTTTCATCAATCTTCTTATGCTCTCGCCCTCTTTGTATATGCTCCAAATCTATGACCGCGTCTTGGCGAGCCGCAGCCTCGAAACATTGCTCATGCTCACGCTCGTTGTCGCCATTTTTTTTGGCGTCATGGGCTGCTTGGAGTTCGTCCGCTCGCGACTCTTGGTGCGCGCAGGGAATCAAATCAACAACCGCTTGCGCACGCGCGTTTTCAACCTGATGTTCAACTATGCCAACCTCCACCCCGGGCGCGCGAGCTCGCAGGCGCTCAACGACATCACGCAGATTCGCCAATTCATGACAGGAATGCCCATTTTCGCCTTTTTCGACCTCCCTTGGGTGCCCATTTACATCTTTATCCTTTTCATGTTCCACCCCTACTTTGGCATCTTCGCCATCTTCGCCGGCTTTGTCGTTTTCTCGCTCACGATGATAAATGAGTGGCGCACCAAAACCAAGCTCGAAGAATCCAACAAAAAATACCAAAACGCGGCGAGCTTCCTCAACGGCGCTTTGCGCAACAGCGAGGTGATTCAGGCAATGGGCATGCGCGAAAACGTCAAGGTGCGCTGGATGGAGCGCTACATCGACTTCTCGAACGAGCAAACAATGGCGAGCGATGAAGCAGGGATTTGGGCGAATCTCTCAAAGAGCTTGCGCATGTTTTTCCAAAGCCTCATTCTTGGGCTTGGCGCGTATTTGGTTATCGAATCCGAGCTCACGCCGGGTATGATGATTGCGGGCTCCATCGTCATGGGACGTGCGCTTGCACCGATGGACATGCTCACAAACACGTGGAAGCAATTTGTCAGCGCGCGGCAGGCGTATCATCGCATGGTTGCGCTGCTCTCCGAGATTCCCGTTGACCCCAAACCCATGGCGCTGCCCATGCCGCAGGGCAATGTCGCTGTCGAGGCGCTGACCGTTGTCCCGCCCAACTCGCGCCAAATGGTCGTGAAAAATGTGAGCCTCGCCATCAACGCGGGCGAAGTCGTGGGAATCATTGGACCAAGCGCGGCGGGCAAGAGCTCGCTGGCGCGCGCCATGCTCGGCGTTTGGCGCGCCTATTCGGGCAAGGTGCGCTATGATGGCGCTGACATCGAGCAATACGACAGAATCGAGCTCGGGCGCTACATCGGCTATCTGCCCCAAGACATCGAGCTTTTCGAGGGCAGCATCGCCGAGAACATCGCACGTTATGGCGAGGTGGATTCCACACAGGTGCTCGAGGCGGCGAAGCTCGCGGGCGTGCACAACATGATTTTGCAATTCCCCAACGGCTACGACACGCCCATTGGTCCCGGCGGCGTGGCGCTAAGCGGCGGGCAGCGGCAGCGCATCGCGCTTGCGCGCGCCATCTATGGCAACCCCAACTTCGTCTTGCTTGACGAACCCAACTCGAACCTTGACGACACGGGCGAACGCGCGCTGTTGCAAGCCGTGCTTGCGCTCAAGGCAAAGGGCACAACCGTTGTGCTCATCACCCACAGAATGGCTGTGCTCAACGCTGCCGACAAGATTGCGCTGCTCAAAGAAGGAGTTTTGCAATCCTACGGAGCTCGCGATGATGTACTCAAGGCTTTGGCTGCGCAAAACCAACAAAGCGCAATCACGAAATAGAGGCGGAAACAATGGAAAAAAAATACGAACTCATCGTCCAGCCCCTCGAATACGATTCTGAAGAATTTGCCACGCTCAACGACCGACCCTATCGCATTTTGGCAATCACCGTGCTCGGCTTGTTCGTGCTCGCCTTTGGCGTTTGGGGCTCGCTCGCGCCGCTCTCGAGCGCCGTTGCGGCAATGGGGCAAGTCAGCGTTTCGGGCAACCGCAAGTTGATTCAACACCTCGAGGGCGGAATCGTGGAACAGATTCTCGTCAAAGACGGCGATTCTGTCAAACAGGGGCAGCTGCTCGTCTCGCTCGAAAAAATCCATTTCCAATCCGAGCTCGAGATTGCAAACGCCCAGCTGCTCGAGAGCCTCGCCAAAGAGGCGCGGCTGATTGCCGAGCGCGATGACGCGCCCGACATCGCGTTCCCACAAGAGCTGCTCACGAACACCGATGCGATTTCGCAAAGCATGATGAACGCGCAACAAAGCGAGTTTGTCGCACGCAAGAAGCTACTTGACGATAGCGAAATCGTCTCGGCGCAACGAATCGAGCAGCTGCGCAACCAAGTCGAGGGCATAGACGCCGTTACGCAAAGCCGCCAAGACTTGCTGCTCTCGTATGTCGAAGAGATTAGCGAATGGGAGAATCTCTTCGAGCAGCAACTCGTTGACAAAATGCGCCTGCGCGACATCACGCGCGAGAAAGTCCGCATCGAGGGCGAGATTGCCAACTATGGCGCTGAAGTCGCGCGAATCGAGGTGCAGATTTCCGAGATTGAATCGCAAATGATTGTGAGTCGCCAAGAGTTTTTGCGCACCGTGCTCGCCGAGCTAAGCGACACGCAACGCAGCATCGCCGAGCTGCGTGCGCGCACGAACACGCTCAAGGATTCTTTGGCGCGCGCCGAAATCCGCTCGCCCGTTGATGGCACGGTGCTCAACCTCAACGTCCACACGCTCGGCGCGGTGATTACGCCCGGCTCGCCGATTCTCGACATCGTGCCCGCCAACGAGAAGCTCATCATCGATGGCAAGGTCGCCACGCATGAAATCAACTATGTCGACACGGGTATGAATGCCGACATTCAGTTCGCGGGCTTTGCGCATGTGCGCTCGCTCAAGGCTGTGCAGGGCGAAGTCTATGAAGTCTCTGCCGATGCGCTTGTCGATGCGGCAACGCAAATGCCCTACTATGGCGTCAAGATTCGCCTGACTGACAAAGGGCAAGAAGAATTGGCGCGCAACAAGCTCGAGATTAAGCCGGGTATGCCCGCTGACGCGATGATTGTAACGGGCAGCCGCACATTGCTTGAATATCTGATTCAACCTTTCGAAAATCTCTTTATTAAGGGTCTCCGTGAACAATAAGTGGCTTCTCCTCCTCGCGCTCCTTGGTGTGATGCTTGCTCGCGAAGACCAGATTCTCACGCTCTCGCGCGCCTATGAAAAAGCGCTGCAAAAAGAATCGCAGATTCTCGCCCAACGTTACCGCACAGAAGCCACAGCCGAAGGCGTGAATCAGGCTCTTGGCGCGCTTCTGCCGCGAATCACGGTCGATGCGTCCGCAGGGCACAACAAATACAACTACACCGTGCCCGAGATTAGCGAGCCCTACAAAGACTATGGAATCACCGCCTATGTGCCCGTGTTTCGCCCCGGGCTCTATCTCGAGCTCGACCAAGCAAAAGACAGGGCAAAAGGCGCAGAATACGAGCTCCAAAGGCGCGCCAATCAGCTCGGGCTCGAGGTGGCGAAGGCATATTTTGATGTGATGCGCACGCAAAAAAACCTCGCGCTCGCGCGCGCGATGGTCGACGCAAACGAAGTCAAGTTTCGCCAAACAAGCGGCATGCTGCAAGCGGGGCTCAACACAAAAATGGGCATGCTCGAAGCGCGCGTGGCTTTCGACCGCTCGCGCGCCGAGCTGCTCGCCGAAGAGCAGCGCTACAATGTCGCGAAAATGACATTGGAATACATGATTGGCGAGAAAATCACAAACGACAGAATCCTCGACATCTCGCTCGAGCAAATCAACCCCGATGCGCTCATCATCGCTTCGTATGATTGGCAAAAGGGGCTCGCCAACAACCCCGATGTGCAGATTGCCCAAAAGCAGCTCGAGCTTGCGCAACGTGAATTGACGATTCGCCGTTGGCAGCACTTCCCCACGGCGGACTTTCAGATTTCGCAAAAGCACACCGAGAGCCGCGACCCATCGCTGCGCGAGAACGACTTGCGCGCGCTCATTGTCGTGAGCCTCCCGATTTTCGAGGGCGGGCGCACGCAATCGGCGATTCGCGAGGGGCTCAAGATGCAAAATGCGGCAATCGAAGACCTCAACCATTACAAGAAGCAGGCGATTCTGAAGCTCGAGCGCACGCTCTCCGAGCAAAAGCTCGCGATTGAGAGCGTGAAGGTTTTCAAAGATAGCGAGTATTCGGCGCAACTCTATCTCTCGACCATCGAGCAGGGCTATGAGCGCGGCTTGCGCAGCCTCTTTGATGTCCTCGAGGCGCGCTCACGGCTCTATCAGGTGCGCCGCGATTTGATTGACGCGGTGTATGATTTGATTGTCAATCAGCTCAACCTGCTCGATGTAACGGGCACGCTCAACACGGACAGAATCTATGAAATCGAGCGCAAAATCAATCTTTTAGGCAGAACGATTCGGTGAAAATAGCAGAAATGATGAAAGTGGCGCTTGAGCACCACAAGGCAGGGCGGCGCAAAGAGGCGCGCGATTTGTATATGGAGATTCTGATTGACGATTACAACAACGCCGATGTGTGGCATTTGCTCGGGCTCATCGAGCTTGACGAGGGGCGCGAGGAGGGCTTTGAGATGATGCACAAAGCCTTGCAGCTCGCGCCCAACTCGCCCATTTTCCATGCAAACCTCGCGCACCACTACAAACACAGGGAAAACTACAAAAAGGCGATTGAGCATTTCCTTTGCTCGTATGAGCTCCTGCCGCGCCTCGAGATTCTCTTCGAGGTCGCCCTGCTCTATCAAATTTTGCGCCTGCCCGAAAAGGCGCTGCACTGCTACGAAATCATCATCGCCAAGAATCCCTCGCATTCACAGGCACTCAACAACATCGGTGTCATCTATGCCCAAAAAGGCGAATGGAACATCGCCCAAGCCTATTTTCAAAAGGCTCTCGAGGTCAAACCCAACTACGAGGACGCGTGCAAAAACATCACAATTTCGACCAACCAGCTCCAAGAATAAAAAAGTCATAAGTGGAACAATCCTTGCTTATATCTCGCTATGGAGGTAGATATGAAACAGGTACTTAAAGATATTGATTCAATCGAATCAGTGGAGATTCAAAGCCATAATGTCATCAACGCAACAGGTCGCATCTCGCAGCCAGAATTGCATTCAAGACTGCACAGAACGCAGCTCGATACGTTGCTTGAGGAATCGCTTGCGAGCAATCAGCCCTTTTGGTTGCGCTTTTCTCGCTACAATGACGCCATCATGGACGCGATACGCAAACAACAGAGCAGGTAATGGTTTTGGATTCTCGCCTTGCGACTTTGCGCTCAAACTTCACGTTTGGGGCTTGCAAAGCCGTGCATTTCTGCGCGCTCACGCCCAAACAAAGCGAGAGCGTGCGGCTCTGGCGCAACCACCCCGAAATCCAAAAACAGATGTACAACCAAGAACCCATCACGACACAGGCGCACCGAAGCTTTATTGAGGGATTGCAACACAGCACGGCGCGAAGCTATTGGGCGGTTTTTGACGATGGGCGCGGCATTGGCACGATGTCTCTTGTGCGCATCAACCTCGTGCATGCGTTCGCGTTTTTGGGCATCTACATCAACCCCGATTGCTTTGGCACAGGCAGCGGCACGAAAATCTTGCAATTGCTCGAATTTGTCGCTTTTGACAAGCTCAAGCTCCACAGCCTGCGGCTCGAGGTTTTCGAGCACAACAAACGCGCAATCGCCTTTTATGAGCGCAACGGATTTGTGCGTGAGGGCTGCTTGCACGACTATGCGTGGGTGAATCATGCATTCCACAACATCATCTTAATGGGGAAAATCCATGCCTAACTATCCATTGCTCATCGCCGAGCTCTCGGCAAACCACAACCAGCAAAAAGAACTTGCGCTTCAGACAATCAAGGCGGCAAAAGACGCGGGCGCAGACGGCGTGAAGCTCCAGACCTACACCGCCGACACGCTCACGCTCGATTGCGACAATGAATATTTTCAGATTCAAAACGGCGGGCTGTGGGACGGACAAACCTTGTATAAGCTCTACCAAAGCGCCTATACCCCGTGGGAATGGCATGCCGAGCTCTTCGAGTATGCGCGCTCGCTCGGGCTTTTGTGCTTCTCCACGCCGTTTGATAGCACGGCTGTGGATTTCCTCGAATCGCTTGGCAATCCCATCTACAAAATCGCCTCGTTTGAAATCAACGACATTCCGCTCATACGCTATGCCGCGCGCACGGGCAAGCCGATGATACTCTCGACAGGAATCGCGAGCCTCGATGAGATTGGCGAGGCTGTGGACGCATGCTATGCCGCAAACAACCGCGACATCACCCTGCTCGCCTGCACGAGCGCCTACCCCACGCCGCTTGAGCATGCGAACCTCGTGCGCATCACCGACTTGAAGGCGCGCTTTGACGTCAAAGTCGGGCTAAGCGACCACACAATGGGCGACTGCGCCGCCGTTGTCGCGAGCGTGCTGGGCGCGTCTCTTGTCGAGAAGCATTTTATCCTCGACAGAAAGCTTGGCGGCGCGGACAGCAGCTTTAGCATGCAGCCCGATGAGTTTGCCGAGCTCAAAAGGCGCGTCTATGACGCATGCGATGCGCTTGGAATCGCCGACTATGACGGCGCAGCCGTTGCGCCATCGAAGGTCTTCAAGCGCAGCCTCTTTGTGTGCGAGGATATCCGCAAGGGCGAGGTGTTCAACGCACAAAATGTGCGCTCGATTCGCCCCGGGTATGGAATCGCGCCCAAGCATCTCCCCGAGATTCTTGGCAAAACCGCCGCCAAAGACATCGCACGTGGGCAGCCTTTGAGTTGGGAGCTCGTGAGCCCAAAATAAGAGGGTTTGCTTATTTGATTCTTTTTTAAATTTTAAAGCTTTACCATTTGTCATTGCGAGGCAAAGCCGAAGCAATCAACGATATTGGGCAACCAAGAATCGTTGATTGCCACGCTCGCGCAGCTCGCTCGCAATGACACATGGAATCTCTATTTTGTCATGTTGAGCGAAGCGAAACATCTCTGCGAATTCTTATCATTTGAGATTCTTCACTCGCTTACGCGAGTTCAGAATGACAAATGGCTAGATTCTTTGGAGATTCGTTTCTCTTTCTTTTCGTTAAGGGGGACAGGGGGCTTAATTGCGAAGCAGCCCCCTTATCCCCCTAAAATCCCCAATCCCTAGCACGCTTTTTCAATGTGCACTACGCTTGTATATGTCGCACTCCACAGCGCTGCGTCTATGTTATGCCTTTTGGCTCGAACATAGACGTTGCGCGCTGTGGCTGGGAGATTGGAATCATGAGCAATGGCAAAGAGATGTTTCGGCTTCGCCTCAACATGACAAGATTCCAAGTGTCATTGCGAGCGAGTGTAACGAGCGTGGCAATCAACCGTGCCAAGCATTCAAGGGCGCTAGATTACCTCGCTAACGCTCGCATTTAAACCAAAAATAAAAGAATTTACGCTATTATTCCACAAGCGACAATAACCCTCTTTAATGTACAGCTCAACCCTACTCTGCGCCAATAAAACAAAGAGAGTAAAGGTGAAGGTAGGATAGTTAGATTAATAAACTTAAGAAATATATTCTTAAGAAAGATTACATTAGAAAGTGAGAAAATGTTAAAGAAAGTAGTAAATTCTGCTATGGTGCTATCAGTATGTTTGGCAGTAGGACATGCAAAGCCACTTGCGGAGTGCAAGAGTGATAAAGATAAGGTTAATGGTTGCGTTGAGAAAATCTATTACGGTGATAGGCGCCAACTTAGATATGAAACTCCATATAAAAATGGTGAAAGAAATGGTATTGAAAAAGCATATTATGGCAATGGGCAACTTGAAGCTGAAACTCCATACGAAAACGATAAAATAAATGGTATTGCGAAAGGATATTACGAATCTGGGCAACTTTTTTCAGAAGTTCCGCACGAAAATGATAAAAGAAGCGGTATTGTGAAACACTATTATGAATCTGGGCAACTTAAAAGAGAAATTCCATTTGAAAATGACAAAAGGAATGGTATTGAAAAAGAATATTATGAATCTGGGAAGCTTAGATATGAAACTCCGTATAAAAATGATGAAAGAAATGGTGTTGAAAAAGAATATTACGAATCTGGAAAACTTAAAAAAGAAACTCTATATGAAGATGGTAGTGTAATTGTCCGTAAAACGTATAATGAACAAGGGGAGATTATCAATTCTCAACAAAATAAATAAGCACTTTGTGTGCAACGAGGGATTGTAAAATGAGTGTATAATGTCATTTTATTATCAATGTGAGTTTCGAGATTATTCACTCGCTTACGCGAGTTTAGAATGACAAAAAATGAAAGTTTTTCTTGTCATTGTGAGGGCTTGACCGAAGCAATCAAGCGTCTTTGAATGCTCGCTTGGGATTCTTTGCTCGTTGATTGCCACGCTCGTTGCACTCGCTCGCAATGACCACCCCCTGCCCCCCTCCGCAAGGGAGGGGGAATATTTGCCACAATATTGGAGGTGCGACTCTAGTCGCACTCATTCATCGTTGATGTATGCGATTCTCGTTTATATGCGGTTAAAACCGCACCTCCAAAAAATATATAGAATCACAGAAGATTCCAAGTGTCATTGCGAGCGAGTGTAACGAGCGTGGCAATCAACCGTGCCGAGCATTCAAAGACGCTGGATTGCTTCGCGTAAGCTCGCAATAACATTTATATTATAGAAACTTTTCTTTTGATTTTTTCTATCATCGCCCTTAAAACACATTGAATCTATCCTCAAACCACCCTGCAATCTCGCTGCGAATCGTCTGCTTGAGTTTGATGGCGGCGATATAATCATCAGAACTCGCGATTTTGAGCAATGTTGCAAGCCCGTTGCGGTTGCGACTTAGGTATGGGTGGTCGATTTGTTTTAAATCGCCCAAAAAGACGATGCGGCTTTCTTCGCCCATGCGCGTGCCGATGAGTTTCACTGTGGCATTGGACGCATTTTGCACTTCGTCAAAAATCACAAACTTACGTGAAATCGTGATTCCACGCGCATGGGCAATGTCAATGATAGAAATATTATGTTTTTTCATAAAATATTCTGTGGCTTCCGCGCGTTGTTCCCCCTTGTTTTCTCCCCGATATTCAATCCGTTTCGCAAAAGATTCTTTTTGCATTTTGGTAATCGTGAAGTTAATCGCACTATACAAAGGATACATAAAATAATCCAACTTTTCAAACTCGCCACCCTTGCGGAATCCTAGCTCCGCCTCTTTGTCATTTGCCGTGATTGTGTTGCGCAAATAGACGATTCCATCGACAATGCCCAACTTAAAAAGCGTGATTCCCGCTTGCAAGGCGATGAGCGTCTTTCCGCTCCCCGTTGCCCCGCTCGCAACCGTGATTCTGTTATTTGGGTGCAGCAACAGGGCATAATAAAGCTTTTGCTCGAGATTGAGCGGCGCAATGTAGGGAGAATGTGTCTTAATGATTTCATCAAGATTTTGTGGCACAAACGCGCCCTTGATTTTAAAACCAAATTGCTTTTTTCCATTGAGATAATGCGCGTTGCCCGTATTTTCTTCTTCGACAATTTCAATCAAGCTCCAATCGCTCAAAGCCTGAAACCAAGCTTGTTCATTGAGGTATGATATAGAATCGATATGGCATGTGGAACGATAAAAAAAATCAATCGAATCGACATTGTTGACGCTATCACGAAGGAGCGATTCTGCCTGAATGCCGCGCGAAAGAGAATGGATTTTGAGCGCCGTATCGTTTGTGATGAGCGTGAGGCTATAATCGAGCGCGATTTCCGCGATTTTGAGGTCATTCTGCCCCCAATCGGGCATGGGCGTTTCATAGAAAGAACGCGAGATAATATAAAGAGGAATGAGATTTTCGCCCTCTTTGAGGTAGGTTTGCCACAGAAAATCGCCCTTTTTGAGCGGGCTCAAGCCAATAGTTGTGGGCTCGATTTCCTCGCCCAGATTATGATTGATGAGCCGAAAAAATTCACGACTAAAATAGCCACTTTGTCCTAATGTTTCTTTTTTCTTACTAAGCTCCAAAAGGACAATATCGCTGATAAAAAGTAGATTCTCGCCTCCATAAAGAATCGAGAGATTCTCTACGCTATCAAGGATAATAGATGTATCGATAAGATAGCGCTTTTTCATACAACCAACACCTATTGGCAACCTTCACATTCAAACGAACGGTCTACACTTGCTTCTTCCACATTTTCGAGCGCCTCGGGACTTTGACTACGAAGATAGTAGGTTGATTTTAGCCCCAACCTCCATGCATTGAAATAAATATCGTTCAGATATTTCCCGCTTGCCTTGTCTAACGTAACAAAAATATTTGTACTCTGCCCTTGGTCAATCCACTTTTGCCGAATCGCCGCCGCCTTAATCAGCAAATTTTGGTCAAGCTCGTAGGCAGATGCATAAAAATTCCAATTCTCCACACTAAGATTTGGTACGACAACGGGAATCAGTCCACTTAGATTCTCTTCGAACCACTTTTTCTTATAAATGGGCTCGATTGTCTGTGTCGTCCCGACCAAAATGCTAATGGAGCTTGTCGGCGCAATCGCCATTAAATAACCATTGCGAATGCCTTGTTCTTGGACGATTTTGCGCAATTTCTGCCAATCGTACAATTGCGTGAATAAATCCGCGCGACTCACGAGCTGTTTTGCGGCAGCATTTGCGACATCAATCGGGAAGATTCCTTTGCTCCAATGCGAACCTTCGAAAAGAGGATAGCTGCCTTTTTCAACGGCGAGATTTGAGCTTGCTAGAATCGTATGGTAACTAATGGATTCCATAAGCAAATCGATTTTTTCAAAATGTTCTTTACTTCCCCATTGAATGTGATTTTCGGCGAGCATTTGCGCTTCGCCCATCACACCCAGCCCAATCGCGCGCGTCTGCATATTTGTTCTCTTGACTTTGCGCGTGGGGTAGAAATTCAGGTTAATCACATTATCCAGCATGCGCACGGCAATGGGCACAACACGTTGGATTTCTTCGGGCGTATTGACTTTAGAAAGATTAATGCTCGCGAGGTTGCAAACGGCACTTTTTCCTTCTAGCCCCTCACGGCGCGTGATAAAAATGCTTTTGCCCTGCAAAGAATCGATGCTCGTAAGTTTATTTGCCTTTTTGACAATACCGCTGTCGGTCGTAACCGATTCGTTTTCATCGAAATATTTCAATGTTCCATCGTCAAACTCCACGCAAATGCGATAATGATTTGGCTCTGTATTTTGAAAAATTTCCGTACAAAGGTTGCTGGAACGTATGATTCCATTATGCGCATTGGGGTTGGCGCGATTGGCATTGTCTTTGAAACACAAAAAGGGCGCTCCTGTTTCAAAATAATTCCCCAAGATTTTCTTCCACAAATCCTTCGCGCTCACCACCTCTTTAAAAATATCATCTCGCGCTTCGTATTCCAAATAACGTTTCGTAAAAGCCTCGCCATAAAGCTCGGTTAAGTCTCCACATTCATTAGAATCTAGCAATGTCCAATGCGCATTTGCCTCGATTCGCTCCATAAACAAATCGCAAATCCATAGTGCAGGAAAAAGGTCATGCGTGCGCCGTCTTTCTTCGCCGCTATTTTTCTTGAGGTCGACAAAGTCGAAAATATCGCGATGCCACACTTCGAGATAGACACTAATCGCGCCCTTGCGCGTTCCAAGCTGGTCGACAGCCACAGCAATATCGTTCGTGATTTTCAAAAAAGGCACAACGCCACCGGCGGCATTTTTATGCCCATCAATCGCACTTCCAAGCCCACGTACTTTGGAATAATCCCAACCGATTCCGCCGCCATATTTACTCAAAAGCGCCATTTCTTTATAGGCGTCAAAGATTCCTTCGATATTATCGGGCGTGCTTCCAACATAGCAAGAACTTAGCTGATGTCTTGGCGTACGTGCGTTGCTAAGCGTTGGCGTGGCTGCCATGACTTCAAATTTGGACAACATATCATAAAAGGCAATCGCCCATTCATTGCGATTTGTCTCATGTTGCGCCAAAAACATCGCGATTGCCATAAACATTTGCTGTGGCAATTCAATCGGGGAATTTCTTTTGTCTTTGAGCAAATAGCGGTCGTATAATGTCTTGATTCCAAGATATGTAAATTGCAAATCGCGTTCGGGGACGATATGGGATTGCAACAAATCCAAATCAAACTTCGCAGCAAGCCCAACGATGATTCGCCCACATGCCTCGCCATGCGCGAAATAATCGCGCAGATGTCCATAGTCTGCCTTGTCGGTGGCAAAATATTTCGCCGCATCGCCCTTGCCCACATTGTGCATGACTTTGTGGTATAAATCATACAAAAAAAGCCGCGCAGCGACAAAAGTCCAATCGGGTCTATCAATATCAATTTTATCGGCGGCTGTTTTAATCAAAGTTTGTTGGATTTCTTCTGTTGTGATTCTATCGCGAAACTGAATGCGCGCATCGACTTCAAGCTCGCTTTGATTCACGTCGTTCAATCCCTCGACAGCCTCTTTCGTAAATTTCTGAATCTTGCAAATATCCAAAGTCTCGGTATAACCATTGCGTTTGATAACTTTCAATCCTGACATTATAATTCGATTCCTTTCGTAGTCCTCAATCTTTCAATCTCTAGAATTGCGGTTGCTATTTCTTCTGCCTTTTGCGCTCGTTTGGTTCAAGGATTTTTTTGCGAATCCGAATATTTTTGGGCGTTACTTCCAAAATCTCATCGTCCTCTATCCATTCCAATGCACGTTCAAGCGTCAAATCGCGAGGCGGAGTCAATTTAATCGCGTCATCGCTTCCACTTGCGCGCATGTTTGTGAGATGTTTGGACTTAATCGGATTCACGTCCAAATCATTGTCGCGACTATGCTCGCCAATCACCATTCCAACATACACTTTTGTTTGCGGAACAATAAACAATGCGCCTCTTTCTTGGATATTAAACAGCGAGAATCCTGTCGCCTCGCCATTTTCCATGCTAATCAAAGCCCCGTTTTTGCGCGATTCCACGCTGCCGCTAAACGGGCGAAACTCCAAGAAGCTATGGTTCATCACGCCCTCGCCCTTCGTGTCTGTCAAAAACTCGCTGCGATAGCCGATGAGCCCACGCGCGGGGATTTCAAACTCGAGCCGCGTGAATCCCTCGCCCATCGGGTTCATCGCCTTCATCTCCGCCTTGCGCCGCCCGAGCCGCTCGATGATTGTGCCGCTAAAATCCTGCGGCGTGTCGATGACGAGGTGTTCGAAAGGCTCGGTCTTCGTGCTATTCTCGTCTTTGATAATCACCTCGGGGCGCGAAATGCTAAACTCGAATCCCTCACGGCGCAGATTCTCGGCGAGAATAGTGATTTGCAGCTCGCCGCGCCCGCTCACGCGGAACTTGCCCTCGCCCATCTCCTCGCAGCGCATCGCGATGTTCGTCTGCATTTCTTTGAGCAGCCTGTCTTTGAGCTTGTTCGCGGTAACATGCTTGCCCTCTGTGCCGGCTAACGGACTATCATTGACGGCAAAAACGACACTCATTGTCGGCTCTTCGAGGTGCATTGGGTCGAGCGGCATTGGGTTATTGGGGTCGACAATCGAATCGCCAACATCAATCGCGTTGAATCCCGCCACAGCGACAATGTCGCCCGCCTGCGCCTCGTCAATCTCTGTGCGCGCGAGCCCCAAAAAGCCGATGAGCTTGGTGATTCTGCCCATTTCTTTCTCGCCATCGCCCTTGGCGAGCATCACATTTGCGCCCTTTTTGACGACACCATTAAACACGCGCGCAATGCCAATCTTGCCCACATAATTGTCATAATCGAGCGTGAAAATCTGCATTTGCAAGGCATTGTCGCGGCTGCCGCTGGGCGCTGGGACATATTCCAAAATCGCCTCGAACAGCGGCTCGAGGCTCTTTTTCTCATCGTCCAAGTTTTTTATCGCATAGCCATCGCGCGCGGCGGCGTAAATCACGGGGAAATCGAGCTGAAACTCGCTCGCCTCCATCGCGACAAACAAATCAAACACCTCATCGACAACCCTATCGGGCTCGCTCGCGGGCTTGTCGATTTTGTTCACAACGACAATCGGGCGGATTCCAAAACTCAATGCCTTCTTGACGACAAACTTTGTCTGGGGCATCACGCCCTCTTGCGCATCAACAAGCAGCAGCACGCCATCGACCATTTTGAGCACGCGCTCCACCTCGCCCCCAAAGTCGGCATGCCCGGGCGTGTCGATGATGTTAATCTTCGTGCCCTTGTAGTGAATCGCGGTGTTTTTCGAGAGAATCGTGATGCCCCGCTCGCGCTCCAAATCGTTGCTGTCCATCACGCGTTCATCGATTTGCTCTCGCTCGCTAAACGTGCCTGATTGCGTCAAAAGCCCATCGACAAGGGTCGTTTTCCCATGGTCAACATGCGCAATAACGGCGATATTTCTGATGTTTTGCATAGAACTCCTGATGTGTCTGTGAAGTAAAAAACGGATTGTAGCAAATGAAGCTTAAAAACCCTTAAGTGTCTTGATTGCGGCAAACGTTGAGCGCTGCGGCAGCCTGTGTCGTTGGCATAAGCTCGATTCTGTTGATGTTGACATGGCTTGGCAGGCTCAAAACCCACGCGACTGCCTCGGCGATGTCTTCGGGCAAAAGCGGCTGCGTGCCCGCATAGACAGAATCTGCCTGCGCCTTGTCGCCCTTGAAGCGCACGAGCGAAAACTCGCTCTGTGCGAGCCCGGGCTCGATGTTGGTTACGCGAATGTTTTTGTCGAACAAATCGGCGCGGAGATTCAGGCTAAACTGCTTGACGAACGCCTTTGTCGCGCCATAGACATTGCCGCCGGGGTAGGGGTAGCTCCCCGCAATCGAGCCGATGTTGATGATTGTCCCCGATTTTCTCGCGACCATTTGGGGCAGAACAAGCCGCGTGAGCCGCACGAGCGCCATGCAATTCACAGAAATCATGCGCTCCCAATCGTCCAAATCGGCGCAATCCGCGCTCTGCAACCCGAGCGCAAAGCCGGCGTTGTTGATGAGCGCATCGACACTCCAACCGCGCTCGCTCGCGATTTGCGCAAGATTTTGCGCAATCGTCTCGCACTCTTGCACATCGCAAGCAACGAGCGCGCAACGCGATTCGCCAAGCGATTGTTGTAGCTCCAAAAGCCGCTCTTTGCGCCTCGCAAGCGCGATAATCTGATAGTTTTGGGCAGCGAGCCGCTGCGCAATCGCCCAGCCAAACCCGCTCGAAGCGCCCGTGATAAGCGCTGTTTGTGTCTGCATCGCATATCCTTTTTGCAAAAGTTCCCGCAATCATACCATGATTCTTTTTGGGTTTTTTTGGAATCTCATGCCTTGCTTTAAGACGATTTGGGCTATTATCATCACAAAAAATCGCAAGGGGGCGCGATGCGCAACACCACCATTGACATCAAGGGGCATTTGGCACAGCTGCATTTTTCGCTACACATCGAGCGCGGCGGGCGCAAGCTTGGCAAGAAATACCAGCGATTCTATGACGAAGCGAGTGCGTTTCTGCCCGACAGAATCTTTGACGACTATCTCTGTTGTTTCGCCTATGGGCTCGATGCGTCATGCTATCGCTATATCCCAAAGCTCGTGATTTGGGCGCATAGCGAAGAGGAGATTTGCAAAATCCTCGCCCTAAGCCACAAATATAATGTAGCGCTGACCTTTCGCGCTGCGGGGACATCGCTAAGCGGGCAGGCGAGCAGCGATAGCGTGCTTGTCGTGTGCAACACGCATTGGAAGGGGATTTCGGTGCGCTTCAGCGGCGAAGACGCGACATCGATTTGGTGCGATTGCGGCGTGATTGGCTCGGACGCAAACGCGGCGCTTGCGCCTTATCGCAAGAAAATCGGTCCCGACCCCGCGACAATCAACAATGCCCTCATCGGCGGAATCTTCTCGAACAATTCGAGCGGAATGTGCTGCGGCGTCAAGCAAAATAGCTACCAAACCGTCCAATCTGTCCGCGCGATTCTATTTGACGGCACGATTCTCGACACATCAGACCCACAAAGTCTTGAATCATTTTGCCAAAAATATCCCCAGATTGTCGAGCAACTTCTTGCGTTGCGCGCCGAGATTCTTGCCGATAATGACTTAACAAATTTTATCAAGCGCAAATTTGCGATTAAAAACACAACGGGGTATAGCATTAATGCGCTGATTGACTTTGAGACTATCAAAGACATTTTAAATCATATCTTCATCGGGGCAGAGGGAACATTAGGATTCATCTCGCGCGTGGAATATGAATGCGTCAAAGATTTTGCGCACAAAGCATGCGCGCTTTTGTTTTATCACAATCTCGCTGACGCATCGCATGCGATTCAGATTCTTGCCAAAAACGATGCGATTGTGAGCGCAGCCGAGATGATGGACTATGCCTCGCTCGTGAGCGTGCAAAATATGGACGGAATGCCGCCAGAAATCAAAAAGATTAGCGAGGGCAATTGCGCGATTCTAATCCAGCTCGAAGAAGATGACAAAACAATCCTCGAGAAAAATATTGCCGCAATCAAAAGACAACTTGGCAAGATTCGGACATGTTTTGGTGTGGAATTTAGCTTCGATGCCGCCGTGCAAGAAACATGGTGGAAAATCCGCAAGGGCTTGCTGCCCATCGCCGCCTCGATGCGCCCGAGCGGCTCGACCGTGATTGTCGAAGACATTTGCTTTGAAATCAAAGATTTTGCAAGCGGAATCGAAGACATTTCGCAGCTCTTCAAACAATACAATTTTGACGGCATCATCTTTGGACATGCGCTAAGTGGCAATGTGCATTTCATCATCACGCCCGTTTTGGGAGATTCCAAAGAATCCAAACGTTTTGGCGCGTTTATGGAGGCGCTCGCCGATGTCGTGGTGCGCTATAATGGAAGCGTCAAGGCAGAGCATGGCACGGGGCGCATGGTCGCGCCTTTTGTGCAAAAAGAATGGGGCGAGAAAGCTTATTTGATTCATAAAAAAATCAAGGCGATTTTTGATAGCAGGAATCTGATAAATCCCGATGTCATTATTAGCGATAATCCCAAGATTCATCTTAAGAATCTCAAGCCTTCGGCAGAAAATCTGATTGAAGACTATTTGGACGCATGCATGGAATGTGGCTTTTGTGAAAAAGTCTGCCCCAGCAGGAATCTGACGCTTACACCGCGCCAAAGAATCGCCGTTTATCGCGAAATCAAGCGCCTCGAAAGCATTCCAAAAGACGAGCGGAGCGAAGAGCAGGAACAAGAGCTGCAAGAATTGCACGAAGGATATGCCTATTTTGGCGTGGAAACATGCGCGACATGCTCGATGTGCGCGACACTCTGCCCGCTTGCAATCGACACGGCAAAAATCGTACTCAAAGCTTCACAAAAGCATGGCAAAATCGCCGAAACAAGCATTGGATTCTTTGGCAATCGCATCGGCACAACCACAAATCTCTTGCGCTTTGGCGTGGGCTTCACAAACGACATGAACCGCGTTTTGAGCGCAGAAACGATTCGAGGAATCTCGCAAAAATTCCATAAATGGTGCAAAACGCCTGTGGTTTTGGATTATTTTCCACGTAAAAATACATACACACTCACGTCTCAAAAGATTGCAGAAGAAAATGGGCAGGTTGTGTATTTTAGCTCATGCCTCAACCGCGCCTTTGCGCCAAGCGCAAAAAGCGAAGATAAACGTAGCATCGCCGAAACGTTTGAGAATCTTTGCAAAAAGGCAAATTTTACGATAGTCTATCCCGATAATATCCAAAATCTTTGCTGCTCGAAGGCATACAAAAACCACACGGAAATTGTCGCCAAACTCGTTAAAGAATCCTATGATTCTTTGCGCAAATCCTCAAAAGATGGCGCGATTCCAATCGTTTGCGACCATAGCGCATGCTCGCTCGAGCTCTTTAAGTTGCTCAATGAATATGCGTTGCAAAATGCGCAGCCAAAATTGCAGATTATCGACATGCCCGCGTTCATCGATTCTGTCCTAGCGCCTCATCTATCTTTCGCGCCAAATCACCAAAAAATCGCCCTCTATGCGCCCTGCTCCACGCGCAATAATGCGCTCAATAAAGAATCGACAAATTGGGAGCGAGCTCTTGTCAGCTTGGCGCAACGTTGCGGCGCAGAAGTCGTGATGGATTCCAACCTCAAGTGTTGCGGCTTTGCGGGCAACAAGGGATTCTTCGTGCCCGAACTCAACGCAAGCGCACTTGAAAATTTTGGGCAAGACAATGGGCAGAATCTCTTTATTGGCATAAGCAAAGGTTTTAGCAGCTCGAGCACATGTGAGATTGGGCTAAGCCACAAGAGCGGCTTTAGCTGGCAGCACATCGTCTATCTTGTCGATTCTTGTAGCGCGGCACTTTAGGAAGACATGCCCGTTGCTTTTGGGGTATTGCTCATTTTCTTCATAATCTTTTGCAAGATAGAATCATCGCTCGTGGGCTTTTTCGCTCTATTCAGCACGCTTTCACGGGCGATTTCTTCGTCCATAATGCTCGCATAGTTTGCGCGTTTTTCTGCCCCTAAATCAAGCAAAGTTTCGGTCTCATCATCAATCGCAACATTTTTCATATTCTCTGCCAATGTTTTTGCGGCATTTGTGAGCATAAATTGCATGATTGGGTCAAGCCCCTTGAAGGCAAAATCCTTGTTCCAATTATTTTGGTAATAATTGATAATCACCTCTTTTGCATTTGCAATTTGTTGCTGCTGTTCGGGGCTTAGATATTGCGCAAGTTGAATGCTAATATCATGAAAGATTCTAAGTTCGCTTGCAATTTCTGAATCTGCTGTTTTAATTGCCAACAATAAAGCCTCTTCATTGCCCTCGTCAATCACCTTACGCGTATAATCTGTTGCATTAGTGCGAATCTGCTCGATGATTTCAGGCATTGCTTGCAATCTCGCCTTGAGCAATAACAAAATATTTGTCTGCTGCGAATCGGGATTGTTTTGGAATTGTTCTTCTAAAACACTATCAAGCAAATCTTCGATAGTCTTTGCCGATTCATTAAAATCATTGCGGCTATATCCATAATCGACAAGAGGGGTTTCCTTGTTAAAAAGAGCCTCGAGAGCGCTAATTTTAACCTTATATTCAGGCCTGAAAGACTTTACCGTTACCGTTCCATTGTCTGCCTCATAGACGATGGTTTCATAACGATATTCTCTTGCATCGGCATAACGTGGATTCTGTTCTAAGAGTCCACGCTCTTTTTGTATCATTTCATCAAAATTGAGTATTTCATCTGCAACTCGTACAACAATTGAATTACGAAATCCTGCTTGTTTATAGTCAAAAAAATCCCATAGACTCTTTGAGCCTCCAATTTCAACATCAGGAGAGCTCGTAAATGTCAAACTCGAATCCATAAGCCATGCCGCTTTCATTTGCGCAATTTCATGCTGCAAATCTAAAGCTTTAACAGAATCGCTCTCTTGTGCGGGCTCGAGCGAATCGAGCGTGATTCCAAAATTTTCTACCTCTTTGGTCGCTTGGATTTGCCGATAGCTTTGCAACATCGAAGCGGTATCAATCGTTTGCGTTACGGTCATCGCGTTTCCTTTATTTTTAAAACAATCATAACAGCAAATTTTAATTTTTACAGCTGTCTGCTCTCGTCTCTACAAATCATAAAAGCAAATTTTGTTCCTTATCGGGCGCACATGATTGTGTGCGGTTGAATCCAGCTTTCGATGTTGTTTTGCGTGATTGCGAGCTTACGCGAAGCAATCTAGCGGCATGGAATCTTTCATGATTCTAGCTTCATATACGTTTGATTGCCGCGCTCGCACGTTGTTTGCTGCAATGACGTGTTCTTGTGTCATTGCGAGCATTCGCTAGAATGCGAAGCAATCAACCGTCTATGAATGCTTAACACGGTTGATTGCCGCGCTCGCTTTGCTCGCTCGCAATGACACAATGTCATTCTGAACCTGCTTTGCAGGTGAAGAATCTCGTGTTGTGAAGAT
>JAAVGZ010000065.1 GCA_014799985.1 Helicobacter sp. | reverse complement strand
TTAAGGGATTGCAATCTTCAAAGCGGCGCTGTGCTGTGGCTTCGCCATAGCTTTGCGCGCGCTTTTTCTGGGGATTCTACAGAAGCTACCCATCTGTCATTGCGAGCGAGCCCGTTGGGCGAGCGTGGCAATCAACCGTGCGTGAAGCTAAAATCATGAGGATTCTACGACGTTAGATTGCTTCGCTTCGCTCGCAATGACATTGGAGGTGCGATTTTAACCGCACATATTAACGAGTGCGACTAAAGTCGCACCTCCAATTTTGCCATTACAAAATAATTCCCCCTCCCTGTGCTCTGGGGGCAAGGGGTGGTCATTTAGGTTGATTACGCAAAGACAGAATCGTGCGGAAAATCTCGATGTCTTGCGTGTGCGTAATCTTGATATTCCCCTCATCGCCACGATGAATCCACACGCGCCGCCCAAGCGCCGTTAGTAGGGCAGATGTCGCGACAGCATCAGTGGTGATGTTCTGCTGCGCCGCGCGATGTAGCGCCATAAACTCACCAAAGGTCAGCGATTGCGGCGCTTGCGCACGTTTTATCCTATCTTTATCGAGGCTCGTTTGCGCAGAAGCAGAATCAGCACAATCGACTTGCAACATCGTCTCGAGGCAATCCACCACCGCAACGGCGTTGCCCTTCGCCCTGCACAGCACGAGGTTGTCGCTGATGAGCCGCTCGCTCACGAGCGGGCGAATGCCATCATGCACCATCACAATATCTTTATCGTCCAAATGGGGCTTGAGCGCGAAGAGCGCGTTGCGAATCGACAAAAAACCCGTTTCGCCACCCTGAACAATCAACTTTAGCTTCGAGATACAAAACTCTTTCGCATAACTTTCGAGCCTCTCTTCCCAACCAACCAAACAAGGTACGCAGATGATGTCGATTTCGGGGTGATTGTTAAACACCTCGAGCGTATGAATCACAACGGGCTTGCCCTCGACAACCACGAATTGCTTCGGAATCTCCATTCCCGTGCGCGCGCCGATTCCACCCGCTGTGATGATTGCCGCAACACGGCTCATAGCCGCTCCCCATTTTCCCTGCGCTCGCGCAAGATTGCGAGGCTGATGGAAAGCCCCTGCAATACACTAAATTTTGTACCAAACCCATGCCCTTGAATCTTACTCGTATCAAAAACAACATGCTGCGTTTTCCCATATCCTATGAGCTCGGCACGCTCATGTTTGAGCGTAATTTTTGGATTCAGCTTGGCAAGTTCCGCCGCAAAATCATACAATTTCATCGCACAAGCCGCGACATTGTAGGCTTGGTTTGCGGGCAGCGACAGCGCAAAGGCAAGCGCACGCGCGCAATCACCGACATACAAGAAGCTATACATCTGCTGCCCATCGCTCTTGAGCCAAATGTCCCTATCCATTGCGCAATCGCGCAAAAACGATGCGCACGCGCTATTGTTTTGTGCGCCAAAAGTTGCACCAAATGTGCGCGGAAGCCGCAACACAACGGTATCTACGCCCCGATATTGCGCATAAACCTGCGTAAGCGTCTCGGCAAGGCGCTTGCTTTCGTTGTAGCAATTGCGCGGCTGCATGCAATCGAGGTAGCCCATGTCGGTCTCGGCGAGAATCTTCGCACTCTCGCCATAAATCTCGCAACTGCTCGAAAAAATAAATCTTGCATGATGTGCGCTCGCGAGCTCGAGCAGATGTCGCGTTGCGTCAATGTTGCACATGACGGGCTCAAGCGGGGCATTGTGATAGGCAGCAGGAAACGCAGGCGAGGCGAGATGGAATATCGCGTCAAGCCTTGTCGCGCTAGGGAGCGTAAGCGGCTCGCAGATGTCGGCAACAAAGCTCTGTACGCGCGAATCCTCAAACGACATTTGGTGTCGCGCTGGCAAGACGAGGCGGAAATCGACATCGCTCGCGAGCAGCGAATCGACAAAGAATCTGCCGATGAGCCCGCTCGCGCCCGTGATGAGCAATGTCTTGCCCTCAAGCGATTCCAAAAGTTCGGGCTCGTAGAGGCTCGCAAGATGTTGCGCATAGACGCTCATATTGCGCCCTTTTGCAACGCAACGCTAAAAATGTCGCCAATGGGCATGCACGCAATCTTTTCGCGTGCACAAAACGCATCGACAGCCCTTGACACGCCGTCAAAACCGCTGTCGTAATCATCAACCAAAATCACCCCGCCGCTCACAAGGCGCGGGTAGAAAAACTCAAGCCCCGCGAGGGTGGAATCGTGCAAATCGGTATCGAGACTCACGAAGCAGAAGCGCTCATTTTCGAGCCCGCGCGCAGTGTCGGGAAACCAGCCTTTGCGCACCACGCATTGCGCGACATGCGGCATTTGCGACAAAACGAGCTCGACATGCGTGTCGCCCAAATGTCCAACGCCCATGTTTTGCACATGCCGATTCTCATGTTGCAAATCCGATTCTGTGAAACCCTCGAAAGTGTCGAACAAGTAGAGCTTTTTGGTCGGGAAATGCGCGTTGATGTGCCGCGCAAACTCGCCGCGAAAAACGCCGAGTTCTGCAACATTTCCTTGCAGATTGCGCAGTATTTTTGCGACTTTTGTCAAGAAAATATAGCGCGAGGCATGCCGAAAAGTTACAAAACTCGTGTCAATTTTATGGGCAGGAATTGCAAAATCATTTGTAAGTTGTTGGCAAACTTTTTCGCACCAACTTGCAAAATAGAGTGAAAGCATCACCCTATCGAATGACATCTCGAGCAGGGCAGACGGGGGCTTTATCTCATAAACATTTTTGCCCCCCCCCCCCGCAGCTTCTAGTGTGATTGTTTTGCCCTGTTTGTTAGGGTCGTTGTCGACAAAACATAGAATCTCATGCCCGAGATAGCGGGCGTATTGCGCGCAATGCGGCGCCGCCATTCCCGCGCCAAAAATGATGATTTTCATATATCCTCCTGATTTTAAGTCGCGACTATCATCGATTTAGCTATTGTTTTAGCAAAACAACGCCATAACTATCGCCGATAGGCGTAAATGAAAGGTGATTTTTATCGCAAAAATCATCGACTGCTTTTGCCGCTCCTACAAAGACGTGGCTAAAATAATCATCAATCAAAATTGCCCCACCCTTGACCATGCGTGGGTAAAAAAATTCAAGCCCCGCCAAGATGGGGTCATGCAAATCCATATCGAGGCTTACGAAGCAAAAGCGCTCGTTTTCGAGCCCGCGCGCGGTGTCGGGAAACCAGCCTTTGCGCACCACGCATTGCGCAGGATTGGGCATTTTCGAGAGGACATATTCAGCGCTTGTTTGCGAAAATGCATGCGCATATTTTTGCGCCTGCTCCGTTTCGTTTTGCAAGTCTTTTGCTGCAAAACTCTCAAATGTGTCCATAAGATAGAAAGTCTTATTTGGAAAACATTGATTGATAACGCGCGCAAACTCGCCGCGATAGACGCCGCATTCGGCGACATTTCCTTCCAAGCCACGTTTTAAAGCGAGCTTGGCAAAATCTGCCAAGAATGTGTGCCGCGCGAGATTGCGCCATGTGGCGAAACTAGTGTCGATGAGCGCTTGCGGAATCTTTAATTTTTCTAGGCTTTCTAAAATCTCGCGAAAGAACATGTGGGACGCAATGACAATTTTATCAAACTCAAAATTCTGCAAAATTTCTGGCGAATGGATAGCATATTTAACCATTTCTGCCCCCCCCCCCCGCACGGATTCTAGGGCAATTGTTGTGCCCTGCTTTGCTTTGTCGTTGTCCACAAAACAAAGAATCGTATCGCCTCGTTCTTGGACATAATGCACGCACCTCTGCGCTGCAATCCCTGTGCCAAACAAAATAACATTCATCGTTGCTCCTTTTTGTATTGAATCAAAAAACATTCTATATATTAAGAATGCTGTCTCTATGAATCATCGCTCACCTCTGTTTCTTTGAGTAAGATTTTCATGATTGCTTCATTTGTGTCTGGATTCTTGTATTCCTGCACAAACTCGCTCAAAGCATTTAAGATGACATCAAAATCTTTTGGATTGCTCTGTCGAAACTCCAAGACACTCTCGACAATTTCCATTGTCGATTCGATGCGCACCTTTTTATCGTCTGACGCCGCATTCTGAATGCTTGATTTGAGGCTAAAGCCCAATTTCCCAATCTTCACCATGCTTAGTGGGTGTTTGCGGAGATTTTTCCACAAAATGTAGCCGATGTTTTTTAGTAGAATAACATACGTGTTGTTCATGATTCTTCCTTTGATTCTTTTTTGTTTTTTGATGTTGCAACAATTGCTTCTTTGGTCTCTTTAATTGCTGTAACAATCACACGTTCTGCCATAGTTGTTGGCAAAAATCCAGATGCAACTTCGGCAACCTGCACAGCGCCGCCCGCCACATTCCCTGCAATATCGAATCGTTGTCCCCATGTTTTGGAGCTCAAGCGATTCTCTATCTCGCTAAATTCTGCTTGGTCAATATCAGCATTATTAAGTCTCTCGAGAATATCAGCACATACATGACTATCGAGACATTTATCATTATAGAGCTGATTCATTGTGCCAATCAATGCGCTTGTTTTAGCAACTTTGTTGTCAAGCTCTTGCAAAATATCGAACTTGAAAAGCAAGCTCGCATGCCTAACTTTTTGGCTCATTCTTGCGCGATAGCTCTCGTTGATTTCTTTGGGGCGCATTGTGTGTACGCGTTCAAGAAGCCGATAAGTGAGCTCCATAATGACGACATATTTTGCAAGCTTTTCATTGTTTGCAACTTTGCATTTTTCATGAAACTTGGCGCGCTCTTCTTTGGTGATATACGCATGCGCAAGCATGCCTTCGATATGCTCAAAGCAGCCCGCACTAAGACGCACAGATTCTGCGAGACTTTTGAGAGCCGCAATGTCATCTATGCCTTCAATCTTTGCATGTACCGAATCGCGATATACGTCATCAAAAAAATCACAAAGTAACAATTCTTCAATCTCGGCAACGAGTTTTTCCTTATCATTATCAGCAAAAACCTTACCAATTGTACGATTTAAAATTGAACGCATGATTGCTCCTTCTATGAATAATTTATTCAACCCATTGTAGCTTGCCTGTGCGGTTAGTGTTTTGCAAAACATCGCGCACATCACTCATTGTTTTTGTTGGCAATTTTCCACCAAAGATTCTACAAATATTTTCCAAAGATTCTGTGATTTCACAAGAATCTAAATGGATATTTGCTTGTTGATAATCAGCAAATGACGATTCAAGACTCATAATCCTTTGTTGGTGCGTTGCCTCAATGAGACGCGTGAGCTCCTCGCGCTCATTCACAAGCATGGGAAGATTGTTGGCAATCAATTCAGCAATTTCATTTGTGCGCAACCTTGCCTCATCTTTATCAATCAGCACCGTAAAAATCGAATCAAGTGCCATATCGATGCTGCGATGCGTGAGTACGACCGCAAAAGCCCCAGCTACAATGGCAAATATGGGCGCAAAAAGACTACCAAATGGGAGCATAAGTGCGAGTTTTTGTTCGAGTGCAATAACGGGGACAACCCACGCTGCAGAGAAAATGGATTTTAGAATCGTGCTCAATAGTTCGCGCATATTTGTAATTTTGCCATCGACATAACTATAGATTCCATTATAAATACTCTTCGCGCTTGCTCGCATATTCTTCCATAGAATCTTGAGCGAAGAAGCAACAGATGTAAAAATCTGCCCAATGATACCCATAATCGCATCAATTGCACCAAATCCTGCACCTCGCACAAACGTACTCTTAAAAATGTCCATGACTCTTTTAAGAAGTCTTTCGATTCGTGTCATAATCGTAACATCGGAATCGATTGCCCGACTTGCATACATATCCTTGACTTCCCAGACTATACCACTTGCGAGAGTAGACATCGCCGCAACAACCGCATCGTTCACTCCCGTTTGGGCAGCATGCCCAATGCCAACGCCGGCTTGCGTGGCAACTGCCATAAAACGCGGATTCTCGCACATTAAACGATTGCAAACATTGTTTGCATTGAGCTTGCGAAGCGCAATTTCTGCTTTATGTGCCCTTTCTTTAATCTCTGGGTTTTCCGATTTTCTACCTTTTTCAATCCATTTTTCAAGTTGCTCCCTGTGTCTTTTGTAATCATCAAGGGGTACTTTAATTTCATTAACGGGACCAAAAAGGTAACGGTCTTCGAGCAATTTACTTGTATTTTTAACGGCTTTGAGCTGTGAAGCATTGACTATATTGCCACGTTCATCAACCGTAACAGTATCTGCTGTGTCATGATTCTTTTGCGCAAAATAGTCTAGCCAATCTTGAAAGTCCATATTTTTGACTTCATCACCATAGTTTGCCAAGATATGTTCTATCTTTGCCCTATCTTTTGGATTCAGGTTTTCAAGCTTCTTTTCGCTCGCCAAAAGACCTTGCACATATTTAATATCTGCCAGAGTATCTGTCGTATAGGTTTTATCCCCCGTATTCAAAAAAGAATCGGCGACATTCTGTAATCCACTATCGAGCTCCTCAAAATAATGCCCAAAACCTTGTGCATTTGCCTTGTGTTGTTTATACGACCTTGCCGCGTCATTTGTCATTGTAACACTCGCTCCATACGCAGCATAGCTACTAAAGCTAAAGATATTGAGCCCAAAACGTGCAAGCGTTTGTGTGCCAATTTCGTCAATGACTTCTTCATAAAATGGTTTTACTACCATGTTTTTCTCCTTTTATGTGATTATGGTTCATTATCGTTGGGAAGAATATGTCTTCCCAACGATTGTTTTACTTTTTCCCACCCCATCTCACATTGATTTCTTCAATGAGATTCTTGCATTTGCGTTGATGGTCTTGGATTCGCAGCGTCAGGCTGTCCTCGTCATACATAAGTGGCGCATTAATGGTGTTCACAAGCGTTTCGGCAAGCTGCATCATCGTCTTGCATTCAATCTGCTCATTTTTCTCCCATCGCGCAATATTTGCGCCTTTTTGCTGCAAAATAAAATCGACAATGCCAATTTTTTGCCCCAAAAACGCATCATTTTGCTCCAAACTTTGGATTTTTTCCTTCGCCCGATTCGCAACGGCTCGCCATGTCAGCGCCTCGGATTCCATTGCCTCAACAAGCGCCTTAATCGTCAAATAATACGACTTTGCGTCCTCTTTTTTCTTCTCGGCGCTGCCCGCAAGCACTGTGGCAAAGATTGCGAGCGCGGGTGCGGCGACAATGCCGCCCAAAACCCACATTCCGCCCGCCATTCCGAGCCCACCTGCTGCGAGACTGCCACCTCCAAAAAACGCAAGCGTTGCGTTCGTTGCGGCAACACCGCTTAGCGAGGCAATCGCCGTGCCCGTGCTTGCGCTCGCGAAAAGCCCAGCCGCGCCAAACGCGCCAAAGCCAGCCATTGCGCCCGCGAGGCTGCTAGCAGCCAAGCCGCCAAGAGTTGTCGTGAGATTCACAATCGAATCCTTAATTTCGCGCAAGCCCCGCAAGCTTTCTTTGCCCAAAATCTCGTCTAGCGCAACATTATCGTTTAGCTCGAGTTTTTCGACCAATTCCCCATATTTATTGAGGTTGTTCTGCACAATTCTTGCCTGAATCTTGCCAATTTCAATAAACAGATTCTGCGCCTCTTCTTGCGCTGCATTCAGCGAGCCCGCCGCAGCATTATAGAGCTCGTCCGAATCCTCGCGATACTTGCTCGCCTCTTGCGTGTCGCTATATGTGTCATAGCCCTTTTTGCCCGAATAAATCGCCGCTGCGCCAGCGCCAATGGCTGCTACGAGCGGAATGAGTGGTAATGGCATGTTGCCTCCTTTGTGATAAATTGAATGGATTCCATGTTGGTTGTCTACATTACATCAACCTCCACACGGAATCTCTTTGGAATCCCCATCATTTCTTGCAAAATATTGCATGCTTTTGCGTTGAGCGCATAGAACTGCTCCTTAGAATAATTTTTCGCAAAATGACGTTCAAACATCATGTCAATACAACAAATCTCGGGTCGATTGGCATAGATTGTGCATAGATTACGCGATTTATCCAGATATTTGCAGATTCCGCTGCCATCATCGAAACGCGCGAGCTCGGCGATTCGCGCAATGCGCCTGCAACATGCGCCACATTGCGTGCAGGCAAAAGCGTCATTCTTTGGCATTTTCAGACAAATCCTCGCTGACATGCTGCGCGATACGTTGCGTATATTGCACGATAGTTTTGACAATCACATACGAGCCTACCAAAAATATCAACAATACGAGAGACAATAGCACATATTTGAACATCGAGAATCCTCCGTCAATGGGGCAACGCAAAGCCTGATAAATTGCAAACGGCTCGAGCCCCTTTTACAACAAATTCTACCCCCCCCCCCACTTAAATTGTGCTGAAAATGGAAATGGGCATGGAATCATGCATGTTGTGTGGTGTTGGTGGGGATTTTTGGTGGTGGTTGGGAATCATGGGGTTTTGAAATTGTGATATTGTGGCTTTGTGATGATGGGTGTTTGGGATTCTGTGATTGTTGGTTGGCATGCTTGCATGTTGTTTGCTGGTGATGATGAGATGTTTCGCTTCGCTCAACATGACGATGGACATTTTTATGCGTGCTATTTTGTGTCATTGCGAGGACGATAGGACGAAGCAAGCAAACGGCATAGAATCCTCATGATTCTAGCTTCGCACACGGTTGGTTGCCGCGCTCGCACGTTGTGCTCGCTCGCAATGACAAAAAAATAATGCAAAGCGATAGTCTTGTGTCATTGCGAGCAAAGCGAAGCAATCAAACGTATCGAGATTCCGTGACGTTTGATTGCCACGCGTTCTTGCGAACGCTCGCAATGACAATTGGAATCTTGTCATGTTGAGCGAAGCGAAACATCTCTTTGGATTTTTGGCATTTGAGATTCTT
>JAAVGZ010000020.1 GCA_014799985.1 Helicobacter sp. | reverse complement strand
TAATATGAGAACATAGACGTGTGCGCTGTGGTTGGGACGTTAAGATTAAAGAGCAATGGAGAATCAAAAATTGTAATCTTCAAAGCGGCGCTGTGCTATGGCTTCGCCATAGCTTTGCGCGCGCTTTTTCTGGGGATTCTACCTTATTCCCCCTCCCTTGCGGAGGGGGTAAGGGGGTGGGTTGTCATGTTGAGGCGCTAGCGAAACATCTCTATTTGTCATTGCAGCGAACAACGTGCGAGCGCGGCAACCAACCGTGTGCGAAGCTAAAATCATGAAAGACTCTATGTTGTTAGATTGCTTCGCTAGCGCTCACAATGACGTTGGAGGCACACACAGAAAGTCGCAATGTCGGCATTCACAGCCCTTGTTGGAGGAACAATTTTTGCTTGAATCTCTTAACATTAAATGATTAGGAGATTTCAATGCTGATTAACGCGCATTCCACCCAACAAAGCCTTACATTCGGGCAAACGTTGGCAAACAAAGACGATTCGCAAGATTTTGTCTTTGCGTTGCCCTTTGCCCAAAGCGCGAGTAGTGATTCTGTGTTTGCAGAAACGCTCGCGCTTGGCGTACAGCCAACCCAACCGCAAAACACAATTGAACTTCGCGAGAATCTCGGGCTTTTGGGTAGGATTCAAAAAGCCGAGCAAGCGCCAAAGATTCTAGGTTTTCCGCTCGATGATGAGGGATATTTGACCGCAACATTCAACAAAGCGGCAGGGATTCCAGAGGATTTTAAGATTCATAGTCAAACAATCATGGATATTAATAATTACCCATCTACTATTCCTTATGCAGGCATAACAAAAGTTTCATCTGACCGCAGAATACAGCTCTCAACATCAGAAGATTTGGTTAATTATTTTCAAGCAACCTACACACGATTGCAAGAAATTATGGGCGATAATCTGCAAACAGAAACAGGATTTTTTAGCCAAGAACAACTCGATTCTATGCCACATGCATTTGTGACACGCGATGGCAGTTTTGGGGGAGAGATTCAAGGGCTTTATGACAAGAATCAACTAAAAACTACACTGATGAAAGAAAGAGCTTTTAGTTATTCAAGCATTCTAGGGCTTGAACCAAAAGCCCATCGATTGATACCCAATGATTTTGATTGGAAAAGTTCTAATTGGTCTTCTGAAAAATATCTCGATGAAAATGGCAATCTCTCACAAGGTGGGCTTTTGGCATTTGCAATGTGGCAAGGAAGCATTGTTGCTAATCAGCAACCCGATTTCTATACACAATCGTTTTATGACATAAAAGAAGGCAAGATGAGTATTGAAGAATACATTAAACAATATGCCGAAGGTGAATTTGTCGAGGAATCCTATCGAAGCGGGCATCAAGAAAGTGCCAAAAGACAGATTGCTTTTGCATCTTGGCTCAAAGAACAAGGCTTTCAAGAAGAAGACTTAAATAAAATGAAAGATGAAGATTTTAGTAGTTTGGTGTCCAATTTCCACCAATTGCTTAATGCTCATCATCATTTGCAAGAAAAGGAAGAAGAAGTAGAAAAGAAATATTTTGACACCGAAGACTTGCTTTTGCAACTCTTTGCAACAGACCAAGTGCTTGACCCCAAGCTTCTTGATGTCCCCGATTCATTGTTTGAAGAAGCAGAAAGAAAAAAAGTGCTTGAAGATGAAAGATACCAACCCAAGAAAAAAGAAAAAGAAACACTCACCCAAAAAGTCAGAAATGCTGGCGCTGCACTTGCAAAGGTTGAGCAGTTTTTGAAAACAGCATAGGAGAGACTTGCGGTGCGCGCCTATTGTCATTGCGAGCAAAGCGAAGCAATCAACAGGCACAGAATCCCCATGATTCTAGCTTTGCACACGGTTGCTTGCCACGCGCTCGCCCAATGGGCTCGCTCGCAATGACGAGAAATAACATCGGAGGGACGACTATGGCAAGATTCTCTCAAGACAAACATAGAATCAACACCAAACTACTTTACCCCAAACCGCGCTAAAAATGCTTGCGTTTCGTTCTCAATAAATGTAAGATTACGTTCGCCAAATGTGGAATGCGCATTTTGAATAATAGCAAGCAGATTTTCAACACTTGAATCAATATTATTCTTGGCATTTTCGTTGTCGATACCGAGCCAACGATGGTCTGATTCAAACCATTCACGTGTTTTTTGTTTGATGTCGTCCGTGAACATAGCGTTAAGTTCTTGCAGAATCTCATCGCGCGTTGTGCTTGTAAAAATGTCTTTTTTATATTGCGAAAGAAGCCTTTGGTATTCTGGGTCGTCCGCATGCGCATCAAAAGAGACAAGAGCAAGTCCATTTTTACAATGTTGTTGATAGGTTTGTTTTGAAAAATAACTTTGAAAGAGTTTATCAAGGGTTGCAACATAATCATTCGCAACAGCATTTTGAACTATTTCTTCTGCCACATCTCCAGCGCCTGCAAGAATCATTTCAAGCGCTGCCTGACGCAAGCCCAAAACTTGTAGATTCGGTTTTTCGCTATTAGGGCTAAGGAGTTTGTCGATTCTATCCCATATTGCACGATTTTCGGCGCTACTATTACGAAGTTTTTGGAGATTTTCAATCTGTCCTTCATATTCAATATTCCAAATACTCGTTCGTTTTTTGCTAAAATCATGCAAATCATCAAGAGAAAAATTGTCTAGCTCTATGCCAGATTCCATTGGCTTGAGAGGATACATAAAATACGTCATCGCTTCAATCTCTTTATCGATTTTTTGCTGAATCGCCAAATCTGCTTCATCAACTTCTTTTATAGCCCGCTCTTTATTTTGCAAGAGTGGCGCAAAGTTCTGTGCGCTTTGTGTTGCCTCGCTATTTTGCTGCCATAGCGAGGCTTGCGGCATTTCAAATCGACTGCTTGTTTGGATATTGTTCATACTTGTTCCTTGAAATAAAAATTTTCAATAGTCAAGCAAAAACCATTCCATAAGTTTTTAGAACTGCCGTAACACAATAAACATCACCACATTTCTAGCCTTCTAGCATAGTTCAAATTTTGAGCGGTTGTTCTATACTGACTAAGTATCTCTTCAGTAACTTGCCCCAAACTTAACGATAAAGTTTGCCTTGTTGTTCCATAATGTTTGTTATTAGGTCTGTGTCGGCGCTTGCAACGCCTGCGAACAATGCCGCACCTATGAAGAATTTCGTGATACTCTTTGTCATTGTTGACTCCCTGTGTTTAAATATGTTCATTGCATCATTGTAAAGTTGAAAGTAGCATAAATTTTGTGTGATAATTGGGTGTGTTGGGATTCTTTGCCTGTTGATTGCCGCGCTCGCGTTACTCGCTCGCAATGACACATGTAGGAGGTGCGACTTTAGTCGCACTCATTAACCTTTAAACATCAGTTTCCTCTTCCCATGTTTTCACAAGCTGCTCGATTTTTTCAAAGATAGCGCCTGCATTTATGACTTTTTGGGCAAGTGTTTCTTGTTCTTTTTTCTTGGGTTGATAATTTTCGTCTTCAAGCTGTCTTTTGCGCTCTACTTCCTCAAGCAATAAATCGGGAACATCAAGATTTTTAGAATCAACCTCATCTGTCGCAAAGAGTTGCAAAAGGAATGCCTCTGGGTCAAAAACAATATGTCGACGTTTGGAGTATTCTTCCTCTTCTTTCATGCGATTATAGGCATAAGTCAAATCAATAAAACTATATTCAAGATTCTTAAAATCCTCCCCTGTCATCTCATTCAAATCTTTTTCGCTAAATCCCTTGTCTTGAATCCACGATGCCATAGCGATACTTCTTTTTGCATGTTCTCGATGTCCCCATTGGTATTCTTTTGGCAAAAAATCACCCTTAGCATACTGCCGAACATATTCTTCCATTGTCATTTTCCCTTCTTCTATATCATAATACGATTGTGTATAGAAATCGGGTTTTTGATTGACATACATGCTTCCTTCCCACACCGCAAAACTCAATAATCCTCCCTGTGAGAGATTGCCATTTTCGTCAAGATATTTTTCAGAAGACCAACCAGACTGATTTGAGCCATTCTCATAAGGAACAATATAATGCGCTTTTGGTTCTAAATCCAAGACTCCATAATAACTTTTGGGGTCGTTGTAATATCTTCTTCCATCGCCATAACGTATTTCGTAGATAGAATTTGCAACATCTTCTTGAGTGTAGATTTTTTGAATCTCTCCCCCAACGCTCCCATCACGTGTAACAAATGCATGGGGCATAGAATCGAGCTGCTCTTGAGTGAAAAATCCTGTTGTTGTGTAGAGTTTTTCTCCCATCATCTCTTGCAACCGTGCATAAGTTGTTTTAAAATAACCCACTAATTCTTCAGAGCTTGAGAGTTGCACTCTCCCATCTCTCATCATGCCCAAAATCGTATCGCCATGAATCTTGAAACTTTCAGGAATCCCTGCCGCATTGTTGAACGTTGCGGTTAAATAGCCCTCTTCATCAATGGGAAATCCCAAAATCTTTGGGGCTTGCTCGGCATTCTTGATTTTCTCCAAAACGCCAAAATTTTCACGCAGTTTTATCGTGTTTTGTGGTATCGATAAATCCATTGTCTCTGGAAGTATAAAAACGGTTTCATTGACAGCTTGTTGCCCAAGAGGCAATGCAAACACAGAATCTTGTGTATTGCCCCTGTTTGCCAATGCCTGCCCAAAAGTAAAATTTTGGTTTGCTGCGTTAGTGTTGATGAGCATTGTTTCTCCTTGTGCGTTTGGGAATCTTCAAGCAAATATTGTTCCGCTGATAGGGGCTGTGAATGCCGACGTTGCGAGCTTTGATTGCGTCTTCGATGTTATTTGGCGTCATTGCGAGGCGATAGCCGAAGCAATCAAGCGTCTATGAATGCTCGACACGGTTGATTGCTACGCTCGCCCAATGGGCTCGCTCGCAATGACAATGGACATTTTTGTATGTGCTATTTTCTGTCATTGCGAGCATTCGCTAGAATGCGAAGCAATCAAACGTCTATGAATGCCTAACACGGTTGATTGCCACGCGTCCTAACGGACGCTCGCAATGACAAAAGAAGTACGACTAAAGTCGCACCTCCGAATCACTAGAAAAAGCGCGCGCAAGCTAGCGTAGCTCACGCAGCGCCGCTTTGGTTCTTGTCTTCCCAACCAAGAAGAAGAGCGTGCAGGGGTTGGGGG
>JAAVGZ010000064.1 GCA_014799985.1 Helicobacter sp. | reverse complement strand
AACCCCTGCACGCTTTTTAGAGGTTTGTGCGCCGCACGGATTATGTCATAGTCCACAGCGCATGCGTCAACGTTACGCCTACGGCTCGAACATTGCCGCTGTGCGCTGTGGTTGGGAGGATAGAATCTATGAGCAATAGCAGATTAAGGGATTGCAATCTTCAAAGCGGCGCTGTGCTATGGCTTCGCCATAGCTTTGCGCGCGCTTTTTCTGGGGATTCGGAAGTGCGACTTTAGTCGCAGTCCTTTTGTCCTTGCGAGCGAGCAGCGCCATGCCGCCAGATTCTAACAATAAACCTTTTCGCGTTATAATCCGACAAAAACAAAAGGACAACGATGAACCCAATGGCGCGCGCATTCTGCATTCTTTGTCTCGCGAGCATGACGCACAATGCCCTAGCCGAGACAACGCAATTTGGCGCTTTCAACATCGGTGCAACGCGGCAGATTCTCCACCACAAGGGCGACAGAAACTATTCCACAAACCATGACGGGCTCTATTTTGGAATCAAGCGCGGCGTCAAATTCTCCGCCCCATTCACGCTCTATGGCGTGCTCGATGGCGCTGCGGGCGAGAACTACAAAAACGGGCTCTACGCCGCCTCGCTCCAAGTCGGCAGCGGCTTTGTAACGCGCTTTGCCGTGCCGTTTGTGCAGGCGGGCTACGAGCTTGGCAACCTGCCGCTCGACATGAAATCCGAACGACAATACCGCATGCATGGCGCGACAATCGAAATGGGCGCGTTTGTGCCGCTTATCGACAAGTTTGGAATCGAAGCCTCCTACCGCTACGCGCGCCCGCGCTCAAACATTCCGATTTCGCTCACGACACAGAATCACCGCTTCATGTTGAGCGTTGGCTATTATGACTTTGCGCTCTACTAAAACTCGCGCGCTTTCAGGCGCTTTTTGTTATAATATGTAGAACTAGGAGGTAGGCATGGCAGTCAAAATTGCTATCAATGGTTGCGGTCGCATCGGACGCGCGTTGTTGCGGATTGCAGCGCAGAAACCCGCAATCGAAATTGTCGCCGTTGCGGACATTATGCCCATCGATTCCGCCGCGTATGCCTTGCGCTTTGATAGCGTGCATGGCGGCTTGGACGTCAAGGTCGAGGGCACATGCCTTGTCATCGGCGCGCGCAAGATTCCCTATGTGCTCGCCCACACCCCGCCAAACTTCGCCGCTTTGGGCGCAGAAGTCGTGATTGAATCCAGCGGGCTCTTCTTGAACGCGGAATCGGTGCAACACCACATCGACAAGGGCGTGCGCAAGGTCATCATCTCCGCGCCCGCGACAGATTCCACGCCGACATTTGTGCGCGGCGTGAACGACAATCTCTATGCGGGGCAGCCCATCATCAGCAACGCGAGCTGCACGACCAACTGCCTCGCGCCGATTGCGATGCTGCTCGACCGCTATTTCGGCGTGGAGAAGGGCACGATTCTCACGGTGCATTCCTACACCAACGACCAAAAGCTGCTCGATTCTGCGCACAGGAGCGACTTTCGCCGTTCGCGCGCGGCGGCTGCGAACATGATTCCAACCACCACAGGCGCGGCGAAGGCGCTGTGCCGCGTGCTGCCGCAGTTCAAAGACAAGCTGCATGGGCATTCTGTGCGCGTGCCAGTGCCCGATGTGTCGATGCTCGATTTGAACGTGAAGCTCAAAAAAAGCGCGAGCAGCGAAAGCGTGAACGCGGTGTTCAAGGAGCATGCGAGCGGCGATTTGGCGGGAATCTTGCGCGTGGATTCCGACTATGCCGTCTCGAGCGATTTCTACAACGACCCGCACAGCTGCATTGTGGCAGAAGATTTGACATTCATTGTCGCAGACGACATGCTCAAGGTCATGGCATGGTATGACAACGAGTGGGGCTATTCACATCGCCTGCTTGAAATGGCGCAAATGATAATGGCATAGGACAAGCCGTGTTTGAGCGCTTTTTCAATCGCAAGATTCTCGCGCACATCGACTACATCTTGCCGCTCTTTGTGCTGCCGCTTGTCGTGCTCTCGGCAATCCTCATCGCCGAAATCAACCAAACGCTTTCGCAAAAACATCTCATCTACACCTCCGTTGGAATCGCCGTATTCGCCGCCATCACGCTCTTTCCCATTCGCAGCTTCATCTGGCTCATTCCGGGATTCTATTGGCTCGGAATCGGGCTCTTGGTGCTAACCGATTTGGTCGGTGTCGACAGGGGCATGGGCGCGCAACGTTGGCTCGAGCTGCCGCTTATCCATTTCACGCTCCAACCCTCCGAAATCATCAAGCCCGCGCTCATTTTGATGCTCGCCTACAAAATCGCCCAAGACCCCCCGCCCAAAGGCGGCTATCGGCTGCGCAAGTTCCTCATTCTAAGCCTCTATATCGTGCTGCCCGCCGTGCTCATTTTGATGCAGCCCGATTTGGGCACAACGATTGCCGTGTTTGTCATCTGCTTTGGGACGCTCTTCTTGATTGGCGTGCATTACAAAATCTGGCTGACGATTCTGGCGATGTTCGCGCTGCTCGCCCCGATTCTCTACACGAGCCCGCTCATCAAAGACTACCAACGCAAGCGCGTGATGGAGTTTCTCAAAGAAGAGCCCGCCTACCAAATCAAGCAATCGCTGATTGCGATTGGCTCGGGCGGGTATAGCGGCAAGACCAAGAGCGAAGCCACGCAGGCGCAGCTCAAGTTTTTGCCGATTGCCACGAGCGACTTCATCTTTGCCTATTTCGCCGAGCGTTTTGGCTTTTGGGGCTCGATTGGGCTGCTCATGCTCTATCTGCTGCTCATTCTCTATATCCTCTCGATTGCGCTAAACGACCCGAAAGATTACCTGCTCAAGTGTGTCGCGTTCAGCGTGGGGCTCATGCTATTCATCTACACAGCCGTAAACATCGCGATGGTCGTTGGGCTGCTGCCTGTGGTGGGGATTCCGCTGCCGCTCTTTAGCTATGGTGGCAGCAGCTTTGTTACCTTTATGATTCTCTTTGGAATCATCGAAAGCCTGCTTGCTTTTAAATTCAATTTTGTGTATAATGCCCCGCATTTTGTGCATCGCAAGGGTCCTTAGCTCAGTGGTTAGAGCAGTCGGCTCATAACCGATTGGTCGTAGGTTCAAATCCTACAGGACCCACCAGCTATTCAATCGCGCAACCCTCTTTGATGAAAATCTCCTGCAATTTTTGGATTCCTTGTTGCAAATCCTTACGATAGGCTTTGTTGCCCAGCAGAATCTGCCGCTTCGTCTCAAACGACACAAAGCGCACGAAAACCTTGAGCTTCTCGGGCGCGATGTCGCGCTTCTCGTCCGTACTCGGGTAGAGCGCGGGCGTTGCCTCGAAAGGGAGATTCAGAATGTCGAGATTGCTTTGCTGCATTTGCGCACGCAGGCGCTTGCCATACGCAGTGTTGTCCAACACCTCGAGAATGCTCCACATCTCGGCATTGCTGAATGTGGAGCGCAGATATTGGCGCATGTATTTTTGGAGATTGTCCCTAATCTCCGCAGCGTTTTGCTGTATCCAGTCCTGCAATGTTCTAAGCTGTGCAATCGCCTCTTTTTTGCCATCATCGCTAAGGCATGAGAAATGCTCAATCTCGCGCGCGAAATGCTCAAAGTTGCTCTGTTCGTCACGTAAAACATTGGCAGAAAACTGCGTGAGCCGTGTCGCATGCAAAAAATCCTCGAACGAAGACCCAGCCCATGCGCTCACCGCGAGCAACAAAAACAAAACGAATCTCATTGTGTTTCTCCTGAAAGATTTGGTGTGCTTGCAGCGGGGCAAAGCGTGGGGAGAAAAAGGGGGAGTTTCATCAGTTTAGGGTTTGCAAAAAGGGAATGAGCATGCGTAAATCTTTAGAATCGACACAGAATGTCGCTTTTTCTTTCAAAATGGGCTTGGCACAAAACGCGACACGATGAGTCGCATGCACAAACATCGAGAGGTCGTTCGCGCCATCGCCCACGACAAGAGTGGAATCGGAATCGACACCCAAGAGCGCACGCAAGCGAAGCAGCATGTCGCCCTTTGAGTGCGAGAACATCATCTCGCCGCCCACCTTGCCGCTCAAAACGGCGTCTTTGTGGTGCAAGGTGTTGGCAAACGCGGCATCAAAGCCGAGCTTGCTTTGGGCAAAGCCTGTCGCGAGGTGGAATCCGCCGCTAAACACAACAACGACATAGCCGTTCGCTTTCAGCCACGCGATGACATCAGCCGCGCCATTCATGAGCGGCAGATGGGCGCAAACCTGCTGCGCACGCGCCAAAGGCAAGCCCGCGAGCAGCCCCACGCGATGTTGCAGGCTCTCGAAAAAGTCGAGCTCGCCTCGCATGGCTTTTTCTGTGATGTGCGCGACTTCATCGCCCACGCCATGTTCGCGCGCCAAAAAGTCGATGGTCTCGCCGTCCATCAGTGTCGAATCGAAATCAAACACGGCTAAACGCATGTCGTGTCCCTAGAATGAGCGCTTGAGCAGCCCTTCGGTTTTGAGGATTGTGATGATTCTGTCGTCTTTTTTGCCCACGCCATAGATGATGTTCTCGCCCTCTTGAATCGTCTCGGGCGCGGGGTCGATGTTGCTCTCTTTGAGGCGCACAGATTCTGTGAGCCTATCGACAAGAAAGCCGAGAATCTGGTCGTTCTCGCTCATCACGATATAGCGCGTGTCCTCGTTTTGGCGCTCGGGGGGCAAGCCAAACTTGAGCCGCAAGTTGATGAGCGGAATCACCGTTCCGCGAAGGTTGAACACGCCCATGACATACGCGGGGACGCCGGGCACGCGCGTAAATTCAATGGGTTTGATGATTTCCTTGATGCTCAAAATGGGCACGGCAAATTCCTCCTCGCCCACCATAAAGCCCACAACCATGCGTTCTGATTCGGCTGGGGCGAGTTTCTCGTCTGCTTTGCTTTGTTGTTTTTTTAGGACTTCTTTGATTTGGTCGTTCATGCTTGTTCTGCCTCCGCTGTGAGGTTAATGTTGCGCTTGACAACATTCATCAAATATTCTTGTGAATAGGGTTTGGTGATGTATTCCGTCATTCCCGCTTCTACGCCGCGCATGCGGTCTGTTTTGCTCGTTCGGCTCGTAACGGCGATAAGCGGAAGTGTTTTGAACTTGTTATACTTGCGAATTTCAGACGCGAGCGTGTAGCCGTCCATTTTGGGCATTTCGATGTCCACAAGCACGGCGTCAAACTGCTTATCGCCCGCCTTGATAATCTCGAGCGCCTGCAATCCATCAACGGCTTCAATCACGTTGATTCCGAGTGGGTGCAAGGCTTTTTGCATAATCGTGCGGTCGACTTTGCTGTCGTCAACAATCAACACGGTATAATCAGACGGAGATGTTTTCTGCTTCGCTGTAGCAATCGATTCTTGCGCTTTTTGGGCGACATTGACCTTGATGTGCTTCGCCATGTTCATCATCGCAGCGACATCGACAATCAATGTGATTTTTCCGTCTCCGCGCACGGTCGCGCCCGCGATTCCCTCTGTGCCGCTTAGGTAGTAGCCAAGCGACTTAATCACGATTTCCTCTTGCCCAACGAGGAAGTCGACAATCACGCCGATTTTGTTCTCGGCGAGCCCGATGACGACAACATACGCCTCTTCGGTGTTTTGAAAGACGCTATCGACACCAAAAATATCGCCCAAGCGCACGAGCGAAACGACCTCGTTGCGCAAGCGCAAGACGCTCTTGCCCTCGACAGAATAAATCTCGTCTTGCCCCACGCGCACGGTCTCGAGAACGGACGCAAGCGGAATCGCGTAACATTCTTCTTGCACAATCACGAGCAATGCTTGGATAATCGCGAGCGTGAGCGGAATCTTGAGCTTGAGCGTCATGCCTTTGCCAAACTCACTATCGACATCGATGATTCCGTTGAGCTTTTCGATGTTGGTTTTCACAACGTCCATTCCCACGCCGCGCCCTGAAATGTTGCTGACTTTTTGCGCAGTCGAGAAACCTGCCTTGAAGATGATGGCATAGGCTTCTTTGTCGGTCATCGAATCGGCTTCGCGTTCGCTAATCACGCCTTTTTCGATTCCTTTCTGTTTGAGTGCATCGGCGTTGAGCCCCTTGCCATCATCGGCGACTTCAATCACGATGTGGTTGCCCTCGTTGTAGGCTTTGAGCTTAATCACGCCGCCTTCGGGCTTGCCCACCTTGACGCGGTCTTCGGGCATTTCGACACCATGGTCGCATGAGTTACGGATAATATGCACGAGCGGGTCGCCGATTTCCTCGACAATCGATTTGTCGAGCTCGGTTTCTTCCCCGCTAATCTCAAGCTCGATGTTTTTGTTGAGTTCGCGCGAAAGGTCGCGCACCATGCGTGGGAATTTGTTGAAGACTTTGCCCACCGGAATCATACGCGTTTTCATCACGGCGAGCTGCAAGTCGGTCGTAACGACAGAGACGGCGGAAACGACTTGGTTGAGCTCTTCTAAGAACTTCTCACCCTCGTAACGTTCCTCGACATCGTTGTAGATTTTGAGCAGGCGGTTTTTGCCCAAAACGAGCTCCCCAATCAATGTCATCAGGTGGTCAAGCCGCTTGACATCGACACGAATGGTTTGTTCCATCGCTGTGGCGGGGGCTTTTTGGTCAGCACCACCACCTGCGCGAGGGGCGGGCTTGGCTGCCGCTGGTTTGGCGGCGGGCGCTGCGGGCTTGGCTGCCGCTGGGGCTGCTGGCGCGGCTGGTTTGGCGGCGGGCGCGGCTGCTGGCGCTTCGTCTGTTGGCGCTGTGGGCAGCTGCACCTCTTCGAGCGTGCCTGCAGCACGTTTCGCCTCGCGCTTTGCCTTGTCTTCTTCTTGCCGCTTCTTGAGCAGGCGCTCAATCTCGGCTTCGACTTCTTCAGCGCTCATGTTCGCATAGTCTGGCTCGGGCTCTTCGGCTGCTGGGGCTGGGGCGGGCTCGGGCGCTGGGGCGGGTGCGGCAGCCGCTGGCGCGGGTGCGGCAGGGGCAGCAGCCGCTGGGGCAGCGCCACCGTTTGAAATCGCATCGAGCCGCTGCACGACACCTTCGAGCTCGAGCCCCGTGTTCGCATCGCTGCCTGTGTCGCGGATTGCCGCGAGCAATGCTTTCATGAGGTCAATCGATTCGAGGACAACGTCCATGATGTCGGGCGTGAGGCTCAAATCCCCATGTCGCGCCTTGTTGAGCACATCTTCCATGTGGTGGGTGAGATGTGTGAGAACGTCAAAGTTCAAAAACGAGCCCGAACCCTTAATCGTGTGCGCCACGCGGAAGATTTTATTCAGAAGTTCCAAGTCTCCCGGATTGCTCTCGAGCTCGACCAAGTCTTGGTCGAGCTGCTCAATCATTTCAAAGGCTTCAATCAAAAAGTCTTCAAGTATTTCTTGCATTTCGTCCATTGTGTTTCCCCTTTATTAGTTATTTTCTTTGCCCACAACGCGCGAGATGACGTCATAGAACGAGTTGGCATCGTATTTGACAAGATAGGCTTCACCGCCCGCCGCCTTGCCGCGCTCGGCGCTGTATTTGTCGCTGATAGACGAGTTGAAAATCAGCGGAATACCCGCGAAACGTTTGTCCTCTTTGACTTTGGTGGCGAAATGGAATCCGTCCATTTGCGGCATTTCGATGTCGGAAATGATGACCTTGAGCTCATGCGATAGCCTGTCGCCATAGGCTTCGTAGAGCCCGTTGAGCCGCTCAATGCCGCTTTCGCCGTCAATCGCCTCCACGACCGTGAAGCCCATTTTCTCGAGAATCTCGCGCACAATCTTGCGCGCAACGGCGCTATCATCGAGGATAAGAGCGAGCCCATCGAAGCGCCTTGATTCAATCGCGCCTTCGACATCGGGCTTGTAGAATCCGAGCTCTTGCACGATGCTCTCGAGGTCGAGAATGAGCAACACTTGGTCGTTCTCAATCCGCGTTGTGCCCGTGATTTTGTTGCGGTCGACATTGCCATAGTTCGAGCTAAAGTGCGCGGGCTCGATGTCTTTCCAGCTAATGCGCCGAATGCGCTTGGCGCGATGTACGACAAAGCCAATCAAGACATTGTTAAACTCGGTGATGATGATGCGCGGCTTGATTTTATAATTGTTTTTAGGGACTTCAATCCCCATCCACTTGGCAAGGTTAATCACGGGAATCACCGTCCCACGCAAGTCATGCACACCCTCGACAAAATCGGGCGCGCCGGGCAGCTCCGTGAGCTTCGGCAGGCGCGTAATCTCGTTGACTTTCGCGACATTGATGCCATACACTCCCTCATAGACCTTGCCATTCTCGAGCTTCATAATGCGAAAATCGACAAGCTCCATTTCATTGCTACCGACCTGCAATCCGTCATTTTTGCTGCTTAGAGACACGAAAACTCCTTATGTGATTGGGCAATAGATTGATACGATATGGTGAAATGATTCTACAATAAAAGCGTGAGAAATGCAAGAAAAAGCAGCGAGCGCGACATAAAATCGCGCGCCTTCGTCTATCGCCGCAATCTCGCCAAGATGAAAATGCCCTTCGATGGCGTATTGACATGGCAGGGGCGCATAGAATCGCCGCTTGTGCGCGAGAATCTGCTCCTTGTAGCCCACATAGCTCTGCAAGCCGTCCTTGCACAAAACCTTGCGCACGAGCGCAAAAATGCTGCCGCCAAAGCACACATCGATTGCGCCTAGGAATCGCAACAAATGGGGATTCCGAATGATTGCCGTGTAGAGATTGTAGCGCAAGGGCATCGCGACATCGCCATGCGCGAAGCACACAGAGACGCCGCCAATCGTGGCAAAAACGGGCTGCACAGCGCGCGCAAAGACATGGATATTCCGAAAAATGGGCGCGAGATTGAAATCATGGTTGCCCTCGAGGTATAGCACCTTGCGTTGCGCAGCGATGTTCTCGAGCCGCGCAATATGCGCCTCGTGCGGCGCAATGCTATGCGGCACGTCGCCAAAGAGCATGTCGAAAATATCGCCCAACAGCACGAGCACAAACGGCGAGCCCCGCTCTATCTCGCGTTCGACAAACGCGAGCGCGACCTCGAGCCCGTTGTTGGCATGGTTTTGGTGGCAATCGGCGATACAGATGAGCCGCGTGCCAATCTCGCCGATGTTATGGGACATACGCAACCATTGGCAAGCCGAGCGTGTCGTCTAGCCCGCACATCAGATTCGCGTTCGCCACCGCTTGCGAGCTCGCCCCGCGCAAGAGATTGTCGATTGCCGTATTTATCCACAAATCCTTGCCCTTTTGCTGCACAAAAATATCGCAAAAATGCGTGCCCGCGACATCTTTAATGCGCACAGGCTCGTTGCGTATGCGGATAAACTTCTCGCCCAAATAGCAATCGCGCAGAATCGATTCTGCGTCAATGGGCGCAAGCAGCCGCACGAACACCGAAGCGAGCATGCCGCGCGTGAGCGGAACGAGATGGGGGATAAACCGCACGGGCGCGCTGCATTTGCCAAAAAGCTCGAGCTTCTCGGCAATCTCGGGCTCGTGGCGATGAGAGAGCGGCGAGTATGCGAAAAGATTCTCGTTGATAGTCGCGAAATGCGTGTTGTTGCTCAAGTTCTTGCCCGCGCCGCTCGTGCCGCTCTTTGCGTCAATATACACCGAGCTTTGCGGGTCGATATAGGGCGCAAAGGGCAGAATCCCGAGCAACGAGGCGGTGGGGTAGCAGCCGGGGTTGGCGACAAGCCGCGCCTTGCGCGCAAGCGCGCGCTGCCACTCGACAAGCCCATAGACGGCATGCTCGAGATTCTCTTTGTCGATATGCTCCGTGTAGTGCTGCTCATACGTTGGCGCGCGCAGGCGATAGTCTGCCGACAAATCGACAACCTTGAGCCCGAGCGCGAGCGCCTCTTTGGCGCATTCCATCGCCTTTTTGTGCGGCAGCGCAAGGAACAAAAGCTCGCAGCATTCCCGCGCCTCGCGCATGTTTGCCACATGCACGGGCTCTTTGCAGATTCCCGCCAAGCTCTTGTGCATGCTCGATATGTCCTCGCAGCCCTCGCTGCCTGCGCAATAGGCGAGCGTAAAAACGGGGTGGGCAAGCAGAATCTTGACGAGCTCCAAGCCCGTATAGCCGCTCACACCGATGATTCCAACGGGTATTTTTTGCATTTTTGTCCTTCACATTTGGGGTATTATACCAAAGTCGGCATTAGTTTGTTTGTGCTAGAATCTTCACAAATTCACGGCGGAGTGTGCGGGGCATGGAGTGGCTTTTGGTTGGCATCATCGGGCTATGCATGGGCTCTTTTGTGGCTGTGTTGTTCGTGCGAATCCCACAATCCCAAAGCCTATGCACGCGCTCACGTTGCCCCCTTTGCGGCACGCAATTGCGATTCTATCATCTCGTCCCGCTGCTTTCTTTCGCGTTTTTGCGCGGCAAATGCGCCTTTTGCCACGCAAACATCTCGCCGCTATATCCCGTCCTCGAACTCTTCGGAATGGGCATTTCCCTCGCGCTGTTCTGGCGCTTTGGGGCTAGCAGAGAATACATCGTCTTGCTCGCGCTCTTTGCCGTGTTGTTCGCCGCTTCGCTCATCGATTGGCAGCACGAATGCGTCTCGGGCACGCTGCTCTTTTGCGGGCTTGGAATCGCTTATGCCTATCTGCTCTATGTCGATTCTGTCTATGCCATTTTGCACAGCCTCGATGTTGTCGGCGTTGTCGCGCTGCTTGCTGTCGCGCTCTATGCGCTCACGGGGCGCAAGAGCATTGGAGATGGCGACATTGTCGCCATCGCGCTTTCTTCGGCAATCTTGGGCACGCAATACAACTATCTCGCGCTCTTTCTCGCCTCGGGCATGGCGCTGCTTTCCCTGCTCTCTGTGCAACGTCAGAAAATCGCGTTTATCCCATTCTTGAGCATCGCGACCTTCATGGTCTTGTTTTGGATTTCCTAATGCGAATCACGCACCGCTATATCTTGCTGCACCTCGCGCAAATCTTCTTTTCGATTTTCTTTATCCTCTTTTTCATCTCGTCCGTGATTCTGCTGATTAGAATCGCGACCGTAACATTCATCATCAAAATGAACTTTGTCGAGTTTTTCTTGCTCTATTTCTATTCCATGCCCATCATGCTTTTCTTCGTGCTGCCCGTTACGTTCTTTGTCGCGTCTGTCGCAACGCTCGCAAGTCTCTCGAAAGAATACGAACTCCCCGTGCTGTTCTCGCTCGGCTTCGCACCGCGCTCGCTGTTTCGCATCTTCGCGCCGCTGTGCCTTTTGCTCTCGGTGATTTTGCTGCTGTTCTCGTTCGTGCTGATTCCGACATCAAACGAGCTCTACCGCTCGTTTTTGAATCACAAAAAGCAGAACCTAAACCTCAACCTCGAAGCCACAGATTTCGCCCAAAAGCTCGGCTCATGGCTCGTTTATATCGGCGAAAAAGACGGGGAGAACTACAAGGACGTGGTGCTGTTTTCCAACAACAGCTTGCAACAAGAAACCTTCATCATTGCCGATGCAATCGAGCTGCAAAGCAGCCATGACGCGCTCGAGATTCTGATTTTCAAGGGCAGCGTGTTTCTGAACAACCTAAGCCACATCGGCAAGATTGATTATGAAAAAATCATCAACCGTATCGCCTTCAGCGCGGAATCGGGGCATCTTGACTTCATCGAATATTGGAAAAAAATCGGCGATGCGACACTCGAGGTCGTCGACAACGAGAGCCACATGCGCAGCAGAGAGGGCAAAAAGGTGCTGCGCAACTTCGCGACATACCTGCTCGTCTCGCTCTTTCCGCTGATTTCGCTCGCGCTCATTCCGCTGCTTGGAATCATGCACCCACGTTTCGCGCATTCCTACACCTATGTTTTCGTGATTGGAATCATCGGCGTCTTCTATGGCTGCGTGCATGTGGTCGCGACCTATGCGCCCATTGTCGGGATTGTGCCCATTCTCTTGCTGTGGGCATGCGGCTCGTATCTGCTCTATCGGAGAAAAATTGCGCGATTCTTCTAAGCTCCTTCTCGCCACAATCGCGTATGACGGCAGCGCCTTTTATGGCTCGCAATCCCAGCCCAACCGCCCCTCCGTGCTCGGCAGCCTGCGCAACGCGTTCGCATGCTGCGGGCTGTTTGGCAAGATTCTTTGCGCCTCGCGCACCGACAAGGGCGTGCATGCGCTGCGCAATGTCGTCTCGATTCCCCTGCCCTATGCACCAAAGAATCTCGATGTGCTGCGCGCACAGCTCAACAAGCACCTTTTGCCGCACATCGCCATCGTGTCGCTACACATCGCGCCGAGCGGATTCCACGCGCGTTTTGACGCCAAAGCGCGGCTCTATCGCTACATCATCGCGCCACAAAAGCCCAATGTGTTCCAGAGTCGCTATGTGCATTTCCACGATGTGTGCGATTGGGAGCGCATTGCGCGCGCAATCCGCATTTTCGAGGGAATCCACGACTTCCGATTCTTCGCCAAGCAAAGCGAGAAAAACACGATTTGCGGCATGCACAAGGTGCGCGCGTTTTGGTGGAATCAGCACTTTGTCCTAAGCTTCTTGGCGCGCGGATTCCTGCATTCACAAATCCGCTTCATCGTCCAAGCGCTGCTGTTGCATGGTAGCGGGCGGCTAGAGCTCGCCGAGTTGCGCGAACAGCTTGACGCAACCAAGCGCCACACCTGCGAGCTTGCGCCGCCAAACGGGCTGTATCTGTGCCGCGTCTATTACTAGCTATGCGACATACGTGCTCGAGATTCCGCGCAAACGCGCGATAGAGCGGCGAATCACGTCAATCGTGTAGTCAATCTCCTCTTCGGTGTTGTAGCGCGACAACGAGAATCGCACAGCCGTGTGCGCGAGCTCCTTGTCTGCGCCAATGGCGACCATCACGGGGTTTGCCTCGAGCGTCTCGGACGCGCATGCGCTGCCTGTCGAAGCCGCGATTCCAGCCTTGTTCAAATCCCACAACATCGACTCGCCCTCGATTCCGCGAATGCTGCATAGAATCGTGTTGGGCACGCGCAAGCTGCGCTCGCCCACGACCAAGACATCATCGATTTGCAACAGCGCGTCTTCGAGCTTGTCGCGCAAGCGGCGCACCTCGGTATTCTCGAACTCGAGCGCCTCGACAGCCTCGCGAATCGCCGTTCCCATCGCGACAATATAGGGCACATTGAGCGTGCCGCTGCGCCTGCCGTGCATGTGTTCGCCGCCATGCAAGAGCGGCGTGAGCGGGATTCCCTCGCGGATATACAGCCCGCCAATGCCCTTTGGTCCATGAAACTTATGCGCCGAAAACGACAGCAAGTCGACCTGCGCCTTTTGCACATCAACGGGGATTTTGCCAATCGCCTGCACGGCGTCTGTGTGGAACAAGATTCCGTGCGAGCGGCAGAGCGCGCCGATTTGCTCGATTGGGTGAATGAGCCCCGTTTCGTTGTTCGCCCACATAATCGACACGAGCCCCGTTTCTTGCGTCATCGCCTCACGCACCTGCTCGACACTGATGATTCCGTTGCGATTGGGCGCGAGGTAGGTTACGCGCACATTGAGCTCCTCGAGAAACTCACAGGTGGCGCGAATCGCGGGGTGCTCGACTTGTGTCGTGATGATGTGATTCTTCTGCCCATGCCGCAAAACGTCGAAATACACGCCCTTGAGCACCCAATTGTTGCTCTCTGTCGCGCATGAGGTGATAATCACATCGTCCCTATCGCTCGCGTTGATTGCGCCATAGAGGTCATCGAGCGCCTTGCTTAGCGCCGTGTGCGTCTCTGTGCCAAATTTATGCAACGAATTGGGATTGCCATATTTGCGTTCCAAAAAAATCTCCATGTCCGCATGCGCCTGCTCGGAAAGCTGCGTGGTTGCGTTGTTGTCAAGATACACTCCATTGGGAAATGGGCAAGTCATTGCGTCTCCTTTTTTGGTTGAATGGCGCTGAATCTATCCTAAAATGCTTTGAATAACCTTAAAAATCAGCGAAATTCCATGCTCGATTGCACTCGCAAGCAGACTTAATAAAGATTAAGGCACGATAGACTAGAATCAATGGCAAAAAAGGATAGGGCATGCAATCAAAAGCTTGGAAATTTGGCGACAATGTCGACACAGACGTGATTATCGCCGCTCGCTACCTCAACACAAGCGACCCTGCGTTTTTGGCAAAGCACATCATGGAAGACGCGCGCCCCGACTTCGTGCAGCTCATCAGCGCGGGCGACATCATCGTGGCAGGCGAAAACTTCGGCTGTGGCAGCAGCCGCGAGCATGCGCCTGTGGCGCTCAAGGCGGCGGGCGTGCGCTGCGTGATTGCCAAGGGCTTCGCGCGCATTTTCTATCGCAACGCCTTCAACACAGGCTTCTTGATTCTCGAGCTCCCCCAAGCAGACGAAATCAACGAGGGCGACACGCTCACAATCGACATGCAAAAGGGCACAATCACCAATCTCACACAGCAAAAAACCTACACTTTCACACCCATGCCGCCCTTTATGAACGAACTCCTGCAAGCAGGCGGGCTGATTGAATACGCGAAAAAAACACTAGGAGAACATTGATGTCCAACTATAAAGTAGCCATTATCAAGGGCGATGGAATCGGTCCAGAAGTCATTGATGAAGCCAAAAAAGTGCTAGACGCCGTGGCGTATGCGCACCATTTCACCCTCGATTATCACGACTACCTCTTGGGCGGCGCGGCGATTGACCGCGTTGGCGTGCCGCTGCCTGACGACACGCTCAAGGGCTGCATGCAATCCCAAGCCGTCTTGCTCGGCGCTGTTGGCGGCGAGAAATGGGATTCTTTAGAATCCCATCTGCGCCCCGAGGCGGGGCTCTTGGGCTTGCGCAAGGCGCTTGATGTGTATGCAAACCTGCGCCCTGCTGTCGTGTATGACGAGCTCATCGGCGCGAGCACGCTCAAGCCCGAGGTGATTAGCGGCACAGACATCATGGTCGTGCGCGAGCTCACAGGCGGAATCTACTTCGGGCAGCCGCGCGCCAAAGAGGAAAACAGGGCGTTCAACACGATGATTTACACGCGCGAAGAGGTGCGCCGCGTGGCGAAGATTGCGTTTGAGATTGCAATGGGGCGCAAGAAGCGCGTGTGCAGCATCGACAAGGCAAACGTGCTCGAGGTCAGCCAGATGTGGCGCGAGGAAGTCAGCGCGCTTGCGAAGGAATACCCCGATGTGAGCCTCACGCACATGTATGTCGACAACGCCGCGATGCAGCTCATTCGCAACCCCAAGCAATTCGATGTGATTGTAACGGGCAACCTGTTTGGCGACATCTTGAGCGATGAAGCGAGCATGTTGAGCGGCTCGATTGGGCTTCTGCCCTCTGCCTCGCTCGGCAGCCAAGTGGCGCTCTATGAGCCCATTCATGGTTCAGCGCCCGACATCGCCAAACAAGGAATCGCCAACCCCATCGCGACAATCGCGAGCGCGGCGATGATGTTGCGGCATTCGTTTGGGCAAGAAGAAGCCGCGAAATCGATTGAAAATGCGATTATCAAGGCGCTCAAGCAGGGCTACCGCACGCCTGACATCGCGTCTTTTGGCGCGAAGAATCTATGCTCGACCGATGATATGGGAAGCCTGATTGCCGACCTTGTCTCCAAAGGAGAATAGATGAGTGCCAAAGCGCCGACAACGGTTACGCTCGCCTCTATCTATGAGCTGCAAGGGCGCAAGAATGAGGCGCTCGAGATTTATAAAGATGTCCTAAAGCGAGACGCGAACAACCAAGAGGCGAAAATCGCGATACGGCGGCTTTCGGGCATTCGCCAAGAGTTCAAAAATGTCAACGAAGAGATGAAAGATTTTTTCATCAAAATGGACACAGAAGTGGAATTTAACGAGTTTGAAAGGTGGTTAGTGAAGCTATGGAACTAAAAGAAGCGATACTCTCAACGCTTGCAGAAATGCAAGAAGACGCGCCTAGCAGTGTGATTAAGGCAGAGGAGATTGGAGAGATTGACGAAGCGCCAAACGAGAATCGACACATCGAGCCGCCGCAATTGCACAACCTTTCGAGCGTGGAGCTAGACGCAAACGAGGTGCTTGAATCGATGATTAAAAAAGAGCCGCCGCTCATGCCAATGGCGCAAGAGAGCATGAATCTAGGCGAGCAGCATGCGCCCATGCGTGCGCAAGAGGCGCGCTCGGACGAAAACATCGACAGCGACAGGCGCTTTCTCGAGGGCTTGCGCGAGAGAATCTTGGTGATGTTTGAGGGCATGCAATCGCCCAACAACCGCGCAGCAGAGGCGAAGATTGACTTGATTCTGAACTTTTTCGAGTGGCAGCTCTCGCTGATTGATGAGCGCTTGGAGAGCAAAAAATAGATTTGTTGCCATTGGATTACCTAACGTTTACTTTGTGCTTTTATAATTCGTCCATCTCACCCGAACGGAGACCTGAAGGTGTAGATAAGAGAATCAAACCTCTTTATGACCAGCATGGCAGAGGAACACCCCCAAATCCCAACACCCCCTCTGCCCTGTTGGTCAGCCTGTTTGATGTTGTGCGTTGTCCGCATTTTTGTAGCTGATGTCGCAATGCATGACAAAAGCAGTATGGCTCCAACAACAAAAAGCTACGAGCTTGGCTTATAGCTTTTGTTCTTTAAAATTTGAATCGTTTTAAGGCAGATGGGTCCTTGACATGCATTGAGACTGCGATTGTCATCTGACACCCCTACCAACCCGATTCTTGAAAATTGCCGAAGCCTCCTCCTTAGGTGCTATGGAAAGGACCCTTATGCTAAAGATTCTAATGATAGAAGATGACATGGAACTTGCAGCGATTTTGAGCGAATACCTCGAAAGTCACGGAATCTCTGTAACAAGCTATGACGAGCCCTACACGGGCATGAGTGCCTTGAATACTCATCATTTTGACCTCCTCCTTTTAGATTTAACGCTTCCCAACCTCGATGGGCTCGAAGTGTGCAAGAGGGTCGCCAAAAACAAGAACATTCCAATCATCATCTCGTCAGCACGAAACGACACCAATGACAAAATCAAAGGCTTGGAGTTTGGTGCTGATGATTATCTCCCCAAACCCTATGACCCAAAAGAGCTCATTGCGCGCATTTACAGCGTTTTGCGGCGCTACAATGGCGTCCCCAAAAACACACCACCAGCCACCAACAAACCCTTTGAGCTCCATGAGGGCAGTCGGGAAATCTTCCACCGCGGCGAGCTTCTCGACCTCACGCGCGCCGAATACGAGATTCTCGCACATCTCATCAAGCGCAATGGCGCGGCGATTTCGCGCGAGGAAATCTCGCTTAGCTCACCCTCCATCAACCCCGAAAGTTCCAACAAAAGCATCGATGTCATCATCGGACGACTCCGCGCAAAGATTGAAGAAGACCCCAAAAGCCCCAAATTCATCATTTCTGTGCGAGGCATTGGCTATCGATTGAACAACGGAGACAAATAGTCGGAATGAAATGGTACAATTCCATATTCACAAAGGTTACAATCCTGTTTGCCTTTGCGCTTGTGGGATTGGGCGCGTTTTCGTTTTATTCTATCCAAACGCAAACCACCAACGAACATCTCGAGCTGCAACGCAAATACAACCAATTCATTATCACAATCAACCAAATTATCCGCTATGGCGGCGACATCGCCCTGATTGAAGAATACCTCAAAGAGCTCAATTTCAAGATTGTCAACAACCCAAAGATTCAGCAAGACCTCCTCGCCGAGCTCAACCCCGATTTCAACGGCATCACGGCGAAATTCTTGCATGATAACGACATCGTCTATATCCTCGTTCAAACCCCGCAAAAAATCACGCTCTATCGCGATTCCTTCCGTGAATCGTTGCACAATTCCTACATTCTCACATTTGTCGCGTTTTGCGCCATGCTTTTTCTCTATATTCTCATCATCAAGGCGCTCATTCCGTTGCGCAGCCTACGCAAAGCCGTGCAGCATTTCGACCAAGACCACATCAACGCGTCATGCATTGTCGCACAAAATGACGAAATCGGCGAGCTCTCGCTCGAGTTCGACAACGCGTTTCGCAAAATCGAATCGCTCAACCAATCGCGCCAGCTCTTCTTGCGCGCCATCATGCATGAGCTCAAAACGCCGATTACCAAAGGCAGAATCGTGGCGGAGATGATTGAGAACACAATCCAGCAACAGCGGCTCATCTCGGTTTTCAAGCGGCTCAATCACCTGATTGACGATTTTGCCAAAATCGAAGAAATGAGCTCGAACAACTATCATCTCTCAAAAGACACCTATCCGTTCGCGCAGATTCTGCAGCGCGTCTTTGAAAACCTGCTCATCGACACGACAACGCGCGATTTTCCTATCGATTGCCCCGATGTTTCTGTCGATGTCTATGTCGATTTCGACATCTTTTGCCTCGCTATCAAAAACCTGATTGATAACGCGCTCAAATACAAGACGCATGGCAAAGTCATCATTCAAATCGAAGAAGACCAAATCGCTGTTAAAAACCTTGCGCAGCCCTTTCCGCGCCCGATAGAGGAATATTTCTTGCCGTTTTTCAAAAACGATAAGAATCCGCAGTCAAAGGGGCTTGGCTTGGGGCTGTATATCATCAAAAACACGATTGAGCGGCAGGGCTTGCAGCTGCTCTATGCGTATGAAGAAGGCTACCATATCTTTCGCATCAAAGGTGCGATTCTAAACAACGAAACCTAAAATAAAGGAGAACCCAATGAAACGTTACCGCCCATTGCGCATTCACCCCGTGTTGCGCGAAGCGCTCACCCAAACGCGTCTTGACAAACGCGATTTCATCTATCCCCTCTTTGTCATCGAGGGCAGCAACTTGCGCAACCCCGTCCCGTCTATGCCCGATGTGTTCCAGCTTAGCATCGATTCGTTGCTCGAGGAATGCAAGCGCTTGCTGATGCTTGGCATTCGCTCGATTCTGCTGTTTGGAATCCCGAAGTCAAAGGACAGCATCGGCAGCGATGCACTAAGCGACAATGGCATCATCGCGCGCGCAATCCGCGAGCTCAAGAGCGCCTTTGGCACGGACTTGCTCGTTATCGCCGATGTGTGCTTTTGTGAATACACCGACCACGGGCACTGCGGAATCCTCGATTCTAATGGAATCCTCGACAACGACCTCACGCTCGAGATTTTGCAAAAACAGAGCCTCTGCCTCGCGCGCGCGGGCGCTGACATGCTCGCGCCAAGCGGCATGCTCGATGGCATGATTTCTGCAATGCGTGAGGTGCTCGACACGCATGGATTCTACAATCTGCCCATCATGAGCTACTCGACCAAGTTTGCGAGCGCCTACTATGGACCCTTTCGCGATGTGGCGCAATCGACCCCCCAAAGCGGCGACCGCAAGAGCTACCAGCAGAATCCCGCCAACCGCAACGAGGCGATTCTCGAGAGCCTGAACGATGAGCGCGAGAATGCCGACATTCTGATGGTCAAGCCCGCGCTCGCCTATCTCGACATCGTGCGCGACATTCGCGAGAAGTCGCTTTTGCCGCTTGCCGTGTATAATGTCAGTGGTGAATACAGCATGCTCAAGCTCGCGGGTGATGCGGGCGTTGTCGATTATGACAGGATTCTGCTCGAGACGATGATTGGCTTCAAGCGCGCGGGCGCAGACCTCATCATCAGCTACCATACCAAAGAACTCTTCGAGCGGGGGCTTGTGTGAAAATTTGGAAACTTTGCATTGCCTTTTGGGCGATTTTCTGCCTCGCAAGCGCACAAACGCACGAGCCGCCGAGCTTCTATGAGCTCAACGAGCAGCCAAATCCCGTCCCTGCCTATGTCCCCGACAATGGCGCGAGATACGTGCTCGGCAGCACAGCGGTGATGTTCGCTGGCTCGCTCGCCGTAACGGGCATTTTCTATTTCTTGCCCTCAAACTTCACGGGGTGGGACAGAAAAGAGCTAAGCGACATCGCAGGGCTGGGCGACCGCTGGAAAGAGCGCGTGCGCAGCGGACCTGTCGTGGATAATGATGATTTGTTTTTGAATTGGGTAACACACCCCTATTGGGGCGCGGTGTATTATATGCAGCCGCGCGTGGCTGGGTATTCATGGGCAGAATCGGTGCTCTTTAGCTTTGTCGCCTCGGCGTTTTTTTGGGAATATGGCATCGAGTCGTTTGCCGAAATCCCGAGCTGGCAGGATTTGGTCATCACGCCCGCGATTGGCTCGATTTTTGGCGAGCTTTTCTATCGCGGCTCGCTCGCGATAGAGGCAAACCAACGCACCGTGCTCGGCTCGCGCATTTTGGGCGAGGCGATGCTGATTGCGATGGACCCGCTTGGCGTTGCGATGCAACGTTGGGGGCTCGCCGAGCTGCTCGGAATCCACAACAAGCAGCAAACGACAAGCTGCATTGTCCCCAACGACAAGGGCGGCGCGAGCCTCGCGCTGCTGGTGAGGTTTTAGGTGCGCACCATTTGGAATTACAAAAGACTAAAGCCTTTTGCTGTCGCACGGGCAAGTCATTGCTCGTGCTCCCTAAAGTTACGCGATAATGCCTGCTCCACTTCGTTCCGTAGTCTTTAATCGCCGCTTCTCGCCGCGGGGCGCAAGGTATTTATACTTTAGAATCCCGCGTGATTCTAGCTATTTTGTCATTGCGAGCCCCCCAACTTTCCCCCTCCCTTGCGGAGGGGGCTAGGGGGTGGGTCATTGCGAGAGGCGTTAGCTTCGTGGCAATCTACCGTGTTTGGTTGCCCTGTATCGTTGATTGCCACGCTCGCTTTGCTCGCTCGCAATGACAAGATGTTTCGCTTATGCTCAATATGACAATGGAAATTTTTGCATGCGCTATTTTGTGTCATTGCGAGCGTCCGTTAGGACGCGCGGCAATCAAACGTCTTTGAACGCTTGACACGGTTGCTTGCTTTAGCTATTGCCTCTCAATGACAATAAAATCTAAGAATCCCCAGAAAAAGCGTGCGCAAAGCTATGGCGAAGCCACAGCACAGCGCCGCTTT
>JAAVGZ010000090.1 GCA_014799985.1 Helicobacter sp. | reverse complement strand
CTGATTGTGCTCCGCACGGACTATGTCATGCTCCACAGCGCTTCGTCTATGTTAAGATGAGAACATAGACGTGTGCGCTGTGGTTGGGAGGATAGAATCATGAGCAATGGAGAATCAAAGATTGCAATCTTCAAAGCGGCGCTGTGCTATGGCTTCGCCATAGCTTTGCGCGCGCTTTTTCGTGTGATTCGGAGGTGCGACTTTAGTCGCACTCATTGTGTCATTGCGAGCGAGCAACACAAAGCGCCAAAAACTCTTTAGGATTCCAAAAGGTGCAACATGATAGAATCCTTGCAATGTGGGGGGTTTGCGTTTCTGGTGAGCGCCGTGGGCTTCAAACCCATTGAACGGTTAGGTGGCTAACTGTTGAGGAGTTCGATTCTCTTGCCCCCTAGCCACTCAAACTTTATGACAAACAAGGATTTTTCTTTATGGTTTCTATATTACTCATCATGCAATTCGCGCTAGCGGCTGTCATCACCGTTGTCGTCTTGCTGCAAAAAAGCTCGAGCATCGGGCTTGGCGTGTATAGCGGCAGCAATGAATCGTGGTTCGGCGCAAAGGGTCCCGCGAGCTTCTTGGCAAAAGCCACATTTGCCATCTCGATTCTCTTTGTCGCCAACACGCTCGCGCTGGGCTATGTCTATTCCAAAGACGCGGGGCGCTCGGTGCTTGATTCTATCGACAAAAGCTCGCTCGTCCCCGCTGCGATTCCGACCTTTGAGCAAAACCAAAGCGTTGATTCGCTCGTTCCACCAAACCCACAAGGAGACAACAATGGCGCTCAATGACGTCTATGCGCACACCAATGAATACATGCAAAAAAGTCTCGAATCACTCAAAAAAGACTTTGTCTCGCTGCGCACAGGGCGCGTTTCTGTCGCGATTATCGAGGGCATCAAGGTCGATTATTATGGCTCGCAAACGCCGCTCTCTCAAGTCGGCACGCTCACGGCGCTCGATGCCTCCACATTACAAATCGCCCCTTGGGAAAAAACGTTGCTCAAAGAGATTGAACGCGCGATTAACGAGGCAAACATCGGCGTGAATCCCAACAATGACGGCGAGACCATCAAGCTCTTTTTCCCACCGATGACAAGCGAGCAGCGCAAAGAGATTGCCAAAGAGGCAAAGGCGATGGGCGAGAAGGCGAAGGTGGCGATTCGCAATATCCGCAAGGACGCGAACGACAAGATTAAGCGGCTCGAGAAAGACAAAGCGATTTCTGAAGACGAGGCAAAGCGCGGCTATGACGAAGTGCAGAAGACCACCGATGCGTTTATCAAAAAAATCGATGAAACAACCAAACACAAAGAGGACGAAGTCCTCAAAATCTAGGGGTTTGCGCACATGACATCACTGGATGTAGAAAAAATCTATAAAGACAACAACGCAATGCTCGAAGGGCATTTCTTGCTTAGCAGCGGCAAGCATTCGGGATTCTACTTGCAGAGCGCAAAGGTGCTCGAGAGCCCGAGCAAGGCGGCGCTGCTCGCTAGCGCGCTCGCAGAGAGCATTCGCGCAGCCAACATCGCGTTTGATTCCGTGTGTTCGCCCGCGCTTGGCGGAATCCTCGCGGGCTATGAGCTCGCGCGCGCGCTTAATGCGCGGTTCATCTTCACCGAGCGCGTGCAGGGCGTCATGGAGTTGCGGCGCGGTTTTGCCGCACAAAAGGGTGAGAGATTCATCGTCTGCGAGGACATCATCACGACAGGCGGCTCGGCGCTCGAGAGCGCGCAGATTCTTAGGGCACTTGGCGCAGAGGTTGTCGCTTTCGCCGCGCTTGCCAATCGCGGAATCTGCAAGCGCGTGGGGTCGGATTTACCCGCGAAGCCCGAAGCGAAGCTCCCTAGCGAGATTCCATTTTTCGCGCTCGCCGACTTCACGTTCGACATCTACCTGCCCGATGCATGCCCGCTGTGCAAGGCTGGCAGCGTTGCTGTCAAACCCGGCAGCAGAGGCAGCAGCTAGGGCATTTTGTGAAACGCAAGCGCAAAAAACACAGCCACAAAGAGCCGCCCCCCAAGCAGCAGATTCACCAAGCCTACAAGGCGAGGTATCGGGAACGTGTCGCGGCGCAAATCATCGATTCGTTTATGATATACACGCCCATTCTGTATATCGCGACATATATTTTTATGCAGGGCAAAGAAGCGTTTTTGGACAGCGAGCTCGCGCCCGCCGCGTCTGTCGCGCTGTATGGAATCCTTAGCGCGCTATGCGTGAGCCTCTGGACACAAACGCCGGGCAACAAGGCGCAAGGAATCGCCGTTGTGAGCCGACTTGGCACAAAAATTGGATTCTTCCATGCGCTTGTGCGCTTCGCGCTGTTTATCGCAAGCGCGCCGCTTTTGTGGGGAATCTTCGTGCCCTATCTGTGGCGCGAAAGGACGACATTGCATGATTGGCTCTGTGGCACAATTGTGATTCGCAAGCCCTAGCTGCGCAACTGCTCGAGGCGCTCATGTTTTGTGCCAATCTCGGTGATTTGGATTCCGAAGTTTCCATCAACAATCACAACCTCGCCCTTGGCGATGACTTTGTTGTCAACGAGAATCTCGAGCGGGTCATTCGCGAGCTGGTTGAGCTCGACAACGCTCCCGATGTCCATCGCAATCACATCTTTGAGCAACATCTTTTTCTGCCCAATGCGCACTTTCACGGGCAGATAGACGTCCATAATCATGCCGATGTTTTTCATCTCGCCGCCCGATAGACTCACGCTCGCCCCGCCGCCACCGCCGCCCGCAGACGGAGCAGGCGCGCTCGCAGCAGGCGCGGCGCTTTTGTCGAAGTTGCCCACAAAGGCGCTATCGGCAAAGAAATAGATTTCGTCAGCAATGGCATTCAGCGAGAAATCAAACGTCAAGACCTTCGCGTATTGCGAGAGGTTGAGCCCGTCTTGCTGCAAAAGCTCGATTTTGTCGGGTGTGAAAGAGAGTTTGGGCAAGTCTTTCTGCGCGCCAAGCGATGTCGTGATTGCCCCAACGATGTTCGAGATAATCTCTTTTGTCGCGTCTAGGTCGTCCTCGCTCATCTCTTCTTTGCTCTCGCCCTCGCCGCCGAGCATCAAGTCGGCAATCGCCGAGCCAAGCGTGGCGGGCAGCGCCATGCCGACATTCCCCGCGCCGCCGCCAACGCCCATCGTGAGGAACGCGACAGGGAACTTAATCGATGCGCTGCTCGCATCGCTCTCGCCTTTGTATGAAACATCGGGGGCAGAGCCCGTGAGCCCCTCGATTGTCGCGACCGTTTCTTGGGTCATCAATTTGGCAAATTCATTCATCTTATTCTCCCTCTCCTTCTTTCATTTCTGTAACGCGATTTTTGCGCTGCGCTTCGAGCATTTCGAGGATTTCTTTGACTTGGTCTTTTTCTGTTTTGATAATCTCCTCGACCTTGATGGTCTTGCGGTAACGTTGCAAGCCCACGCTCGCGACATATTTCTCGCGCCCATTGACATTGACGGTCACGGTGTCATCGGCTGCCTTGTCGAGCCGCACGATGTCGCCGACATTAAGGTCGAGGACTTCGTTAAGCGTGAGCCGTGTGCCGCCAAGCATCGCCGATAGCTCGACAGCCGCACCACCGAGCAAGGCTTGCAATTCCCTGTTGCGGCTCTTCTTGCTGCTTGTCTCGCTCAACATCAAATCGCGGCTCGCGAGGCGCGAGAGGACGGATTCGAGCGAAATCACGGGGTAGCAGAGGTTCATCATTCCGCTGCTGTGCCCGATGATGATTTCCATCACGACCATAATCACAATCTCGTTTTGCGCCACGATTTGGACAACGTTGGGGCTGCTCTCTTTGGCATCGATGCTCGGGAAAACCTCGGCAATCGGCGCCCATGATTCCTTGAGATGTTGCATCATCTGCTTGAGGATTGTGTCCAAAAGGCTCAACTCGATGTCGCTAAACTCGCGTGTGGCTTCATAAGGGTCGCCCTTGCCGCCAAGCAAGCGGTCAATCATCGGAAAGGCGATAGACGGGTTGATTTCGAGTACACCCGTGCCATCGAGAGGCTTGAGCGAAAACACGTTGAAGCTCGTGGGGCTGGGCAAAGACATCAAAAACTCGCCATAGGTCATCTGGTCGACAGAATGCAGCTGAATCTCGACAATGCTACGCATCACAGCCGAAATCTGGCTCGAGAGATTGCGCGCCATTTTGTCGTGGATTCCACGAAAAGCACGCAACTGCTCCTTGCTCACGCGGTTGGGGCGCTTGAAGTCATAGAGCGTTACTTGGCGCTGGGCGAGGACATCGCTTTCTTTGACGGTCTCGACCTCTTCGGGAACGTCGTCATCAACAACCTCTAAGAGGGCATCAATTTCTTCTTGACTTAGAATATCTGCCATCACATTCCTCCTATTTCTTGAGTTTTCTTACGAATCTTTTTGATGATTTCTTTGTGAATCTGCGAGATTCTCGATTCTGTAATCTCGAGAATCTCGCTGATTTCACGCAAATTGAGCTCCTCGAAATAATAGAGCTGCACGATGAGCTGGTCGCGTTCGCCAAGCTCGCTTAGCACTTTGGTGATGATGCCAATCAGCTCCTCTTCTTCGATTTGGGCTTCGACAGCCGATTCTTCAGAATAATTAATCTGCTCATCAAGCGGCAGCACCATCGAGACACTCGAGGCGAATTTCGCATCGCGAATCTTGTCGATTTCTTCGCCCAAGACCTCGCTTAGGTATTCATCGCTTGGCTCTTCGTTGTGCTCGTTGATGTATTTCGTGGTTTCTTGCTCAATCTGGCGCACCAAGCGGCGGCTCGCGCGGCTCAACACATCGAGGCTGCGCAGATAATCAAACATCGACCCCTGCACGCGTGTGCGCGCATAGCCCCAAAACGAATCGTTTTTGGCGACATCATAGCGCCGTGAGAGCTTGATGAGCTCCTCTGTCCCAATAGAAATCAAATCATCGACATCGACACTACTGGGCAATCTTTCCTTTAGGCGAAACGCCATTGCACGCACAGCAGGCAAATAAGAAAGTGCTAATTCATCTTGAACTTGACGCATTTCATCTTTGTATGCTGGTTTTTTCATGACCATACTCCCTACCATAGCTCTTTCAGCCGAGATTACTCTCTGGCTGCCTCCTCTTCTGCTTCTCTTTCTCTATTGATTGCCTCCGCATCTTCTTGCAGAGACTCCTCCTCGACCTCGTTCATCTTGACTGTGTGGATAAACTCCCGCACGCGATTGACGATGTTCTCTCGCTTCTCAAACTCTTTGATAAAATAGCCAAGAGTTTTGTCGTGATACTCTTTGTGCAGCCGTTTTGAACCAAAATTGAAGAACATGAGATAGAAAGACATCGCAAGGGTAATCAACAGATAGAATCCAAGCGTTACGAGTCCTGTCCATATCACAATCATTTCAGGAGAATCGAACTTCAAGATTGCAAGAATGAGCCCAAAAAAGAATCCATTCACAATGGCAAAACTAAGGTAATTGTTGAACTTCATCGCACTCCCTCCATAAAAACTCACGCGCTTCAAAACTGCTGCAAAATCTTTTGCAAGAAGCGTCCAAAGCGCCCGTTCTCTTTAGTTAGCACTTTCCGTTCCAATTTTTCTGCCAACATGCGTGCAATAGCTTCAAGCTCGGCAGCAGGCGCGCTGTTGGGTGATTGTGCGGCGAAGAGCTGGCGGCTCTTGACCGACTTGCTCACGATAGAATCGAGCGTGATAGCGCCCAAAAGCTCGAGGTGGAGCTGGCTGATGTTTTGCGAGGCGACCTTGTGGATTTTCTCGAAGATTCCCTGCGCCTCCTTGGCATGCTTGACCATGTTTAGAATCATAAAAATCTGCTCT
>JAAVGZ010000019.1 GCA_014799985.1 Helicobacter sp. | reverse complement strand
TCAATGGTGCTGGTGGGGTCGATAAGTTTGACATCGAGGCAAGCTCATTCACCAAAACTCTCACAATCGCTGGGAATCTTGGAACTGTGCCTAACTACGAAGAGGCGAGAAACAACTACGATTCTGTCCGAATCGACTTGAGCAACACAAGCGGTGTCGACCTCAACATCTCCAACCTCCTCGTCAGCAACCCACTTGACGAAGGCATCGTGATTGCAACCTCTAAAGGGCAAGACAACATCACGCTCGTTGCAGGCGCTAACCACGATGTGATTGAGTTCAACGCTGGCACAGGCAGCAGCACTGGAGCACGCGAGGTTTATACCGTTGATTTGAACAACCTCCGACTTGGCAACAACCAAAGCTTCAGCATTGACGGGCTCACCATTAGCAATGTCGAGGGTGGCATCGTGCGCGCAGCAGAGATTGCACAAGCGATTGTGGCTTATGTCAACAACCCAAGCGTCCAACCCTCTGGATTCAACATCACCGGCAAACTCGGCAGCCTCACAGGCGACTGGGCAGGCGCAAGCGTTACCGCAAGCGGCGGCAAGCTCGTGATTACAAGCACGCTTGAGCGCAACATCAAAGACCTCGCCCTAAGCTTCACAGGCAATGACAGCACCAATGCCCCCGCAAACATCACCGCACAAATCGTTGCTGGCGCAAGCGCTGCGAGCTCGAGCATTCAAGGTTTGATTAAAAATGTGCCCGCTGCTTCTGCCAACGTTGCCCCCGCTGCAAGTGCTTCAACAGAATGGACGATTCCAAGTGTTTTGATTACTCAAATTTCTGACGGCTCTTCAGGCTCTGCTACATTCAAGATTGGAGAAGACACATACGTGCTAACACTTGCTGCTGGAGGAGGGGATATAACTGCAACTGCTGCACAAGTTCTTAGTGCCCTAAAAGGTACTCCTCCTGATACTACTGCATTACCAAATTCAACTTTCAGCTATACCAAAAATGGTGCTGCTGTAAATGCTTCTGCTGTGGCAACTGCATTTACAGATTTGAATATTGACATTGCGCTAAATGGCAATAGTACTGCTGTAACCGTTGCTGCTGGTTCAGGATTTGACCCAAGCGCAAGCACAACCTATTCACTTGGTAGTGGCACACCTGTTGTTTGGAATCTTAATGCGGCGACAGGTCCCGTTGAAGAAATCGGCACACCCGGTGGCGTTATACCTGTGAGCAACAACCTCGTTTGGACAGGCAAGCCTATCACAGCCGCGCAAACAAATGTGGAAATCTTCAACATCACCATTGCTGGAACTAAGTTTAGCGTCAGAGGCGATATTGCTGCGAATAAGACCATTGATGCTAGTGATATTATCGACATCTTGGAGGGTTCTGGCTCGACCACAAACATTAGCAGCGTTACGATTCTCAATGCTGCTGGTGGTACGTTTGCGGGCACTCTTGATACTGTTTTGGGCAATGTTGGCGCGGCTGTTCATGGCTCTGCCACTGGGCTTGCGAGCAACGAGATTAGCTTCGATATTGGCACAGCTGCCAAGCTCACTGACCCTGCTACGACCATTACGATTGTTCCTAGCAACACATTCAACGCGACCAACACAGCCGTGAGCTGGAACGCACAAAAAGAGCAGGGAATCCCCGCACAGAATGGCACACACGAGGTGAGCATCAATGGGCACACCATTACCTTTAGCGAAGTGTTCTTGAGCGCCGCACAGGTGCGAGACGCTGTGTTTGACCTCGTTACCAAAGGCACTTTGAGCGCGCTCATTTCTGATGGCACATTGCCAAGCGACATCGCGAGCAAGGTCAGCATCGACAACCAAGCGTATAGCCCCGCGAATGCGAAGGCGACTGTGGCTTCGTTTGCGATTGCTGGAGGCGTGGAATACCTCAAAGACGGCGTGGCTGGAATCAAGCTCTCTGACCCAACCGCAACCAACACAATTAGCAGCGAGATTGTGTTTAGCCAAACTAACACCGCCGATGGCGAGGTTGTCGCCGAGCAAATCTATGACCTTGTCGGCGCACATGGCGACAGCTATGGACAGATTAACATCAACTTCAACGCGCTCAAGGCTGGACAAAGCTACACATTTGATGGCAAGACCATCATCGCGACCAAAGATTTGAGCGCCAATCAGGTTGCTAACGCATTCACCCTCACGACTGATGACACCATCGATGGCGCTGTTGTCGTGTCTGATTTCGAGAACATCGACAACGAAGGCGTGCTCTTCTATGTCGCCAACAACAGCGGCACATTGGTGATTCAGGGCACTGCCGATGCGATTATCCCCGAGGGAATCGACACAACGATTACGGGCACGGGAGCGCTTGGTGTGAACACAAGCGGCGTAAGCGCAAGCACAACGCAGCAAGGCTTCGATGGCAGCGGCAGCAAGGCAGATAGCTATGTGATTTTCGCCACCACAAGCGCTGAAGACGGCACGATTACTGCGGTTAATGCGAACACCGCGTTTGTCGATAGCATCACAAACTTTGACATCGGCAATGACGGATTGCGCTTGCGCGATAGTGAGGGCGGATATTATGGGCAGAACAACATCGGCACAATCGGCAACCTCTCTACGATTGCTGTGGGCGACACCACGCTCACTGCGAGTGTCGCTGGAGGCGTCATCAGCTTTGGCACTCTCGAGGCAACCACTGCCGAGATTTCGCTTGACGCGAAGCTCTATGTCGCTACACACAATGTCAGCAACAACCGCGTAACCGGATTCGAACACAATGGCGATTTCTATGTGGTCGCTACCGGCAACAGCAACGACAGCAATATCACCACCGATGATATTGTCGTAAGGCTTGCTGGCGTCAGCGGAATCGCGGATATTACTACGATTTTGGTGTAGGGGTAGATTAGTTTGCATAGGCTTTTGCGCTTTGCGCTAGGCTTGTGCTTCTGGGGCTTGCAAGCGCTTTTTGCAAGCCCTCTGTGTCTCGCACAGATTCTATTGGGTTTGTGTGGGGCGGTGCTTCCCTTTTGGGGCATGTTGCCCCCTCCCCCGCGGGGATTTGCGCTTTTGCGCGCCCATGGGGGGCGAATGTCATGTTGAGGCGAAGCCGAAACATCTCGTCATTGCGAGCCTGCGAAGCAGGTGCGGCAATCGAACGCGTTGGGTAACCAAGAATCGTTGATTGCTTCGCTCGCGCCGCTCGCTCGCAAGGACATCAAATTGTCATTCTGAAGCCTTTAGGCTAAAGAATCTCGATTTGTGCAAGCAGCCTACGTTGGGGGCAGATTCTATAAGTTTGTGCAAAGCAGCCTTTTTTGGAGGGCGGCGGAAATGAATTGTGGAGGTAATTATGATGACAGAAAAAATAATTCAGCAGATAGAACAAGAGATGGAAGAGACAAAGAATCGTCTGATTTCTGAAATAAAAAAGATAGACAAAATAGAAAAAATGATATTAAAAACCGAAGGCAAGAATTGTATAATAATTTTGTGAGAAAATCTGACAAGCGTACTACGCTGAACTTAAAAATGCAAGATAAAATACTTTTACTTGTTTCATCTGCGCTTTTTGGATTAATGACATTTTTGTTGGAAAACTCACAAAATAGCCATTATTTTGTCAAAGTCTTATTGATATTGAATGCGTTATCACTTGTTTCTGCCTTGTTATCATTTTATTATGGTAACAAAGATATTGAAATAGGTAAGGAGAATGCCAAAAAATATTATCTGGAAGAGAAAAAATGTTTTTTTAATAAAAAAAGCTGTTGGTTTTCTGTGTCAAAAAAATTGAATGCGGTCTCATTGTGGAGTTTAGCAGCAGTCATCATAGCTCTTGCCATATTATTATGTTTTGCTTGATGAAAAATCTGATAGAAAGGAAGGATAGCATGGAAAAAAACATTGAAAAACTATTGCAAGATGGGTCAAAATTAGAGCTTGGCAGAGAACATTGTTCTCCAGATATGGAAGTTGCTCCGAGTTTGGATTTGCCTCAAAACACACCCCAAACATCATCACTACCAAATAATGGTAATAATGGCACTTCTAGCACCCAAAACGATAGCAACGATAGCGAGGAATAAAATTCTTGTGAGTTTGTCATTGCGAGCAAAGCGAAGCAATCTAACATAATTGGATTACCAAATGCGTTAGATTACCGCGAGGCTAGCGCCTTTCGCAATGGCAGATAGTTAGAATCTTTTGGGTTTCTAATTGTTGAGATGTTTTCGATTCTCTTAATATGGAAAACATGGAAATGCGCATAACAAATAGTAAATTATAAGTGTAGCTAAATTTAGTCGCGCTTATGTAGCTCACAAGTATGTTTGTGAGCCACCAAAACAAACCTACCACATGGAGGATAAAAATGGGAGACACAAACGCTCAAAATGATGACATTGCGGTAATTAGAGATGCACTTGGGTTAAGCGAGAGTGGATACGAGATTGTCCGCGAAAATTCTTTTTATGTTATTCAGCCAGTAAGTAGGAATAGACTTTTACATATCGCGCCTATTATGAGTGCCGAGATTTTCAGTCAATACAATCTTGAGTTTAGAAATTGCGCGTTCGATAATTTACACTTTACAAATGAAACTATCAAGAAAAAAATTCGGTTTCAAAGATGCACATTTAAAAAATGTACCTTAGATAGATGTGTTTTTAAAAAAATTGTGAATTTTAATTTTGGTAATCTTAAAGGTAGTTGCAAGGGTAATTTTGTTTGCACAGATACGGTCTTTGAAGATATTGCCTACTTTATTAAATTAACATTTGAGGGAAGGGCAAATTTTTCACGTTCTCGCTTTAAAGAACGGGCTTTCTTTTCAGAATCGACTTTCAATGACAACGCTGATTTTACGGAAGTTATTTTTGATAATAATTCGTATTTTGATGAGACAAAATTTAAAGAGGAAGCAATTTTTCAGCAAAGTGAGTTTTATAAAAATGCGCATTTTTATCAAACTATATTCCAAAAAATTCCCAATTTTGTCCAAGTTATCTTTAATGAAAATATTAATTTCACAAATACAGATTTAAATATTACTTCTTATGATACAAGAAAAAAATTAGAGAGATTTTATGTTAGTGGCGAAATTGAATTTGACAATATAAGAGATAAAATAGAAAGAACTTATAATGAGAGAAAAAACAAAGATATAAGAGAATCTAAAAAACATAAAATTGCCAATGAATTTCGTGATAGCTTTAGAAATATCAAAAGTCCATTGATTGAACATCATAACATGCTTGACGCCTCAAACTATCATCGATACGAACTCTATTGCAAAGAGCTTGAGCTAGAATATAGGAGAAAAGAGAAAGCAGAAAATTCAGGGATTCGAGATATTATAGATAGAATCCAACTCTACTGTTACCGTATAACATCTGACCATCATACAGATTTATTGCTGATTCTAAACTATGTTGTTTTTCTGATTGCATTGTTTGGTTGCATTAATCTTGTATTTGTTATGTTCTTGTACTGTTATGATGTCATATCAAGTATCCTGTGGTCGCTAATTTCATGTGCCATGTTTGTAATGATAGCTCTTTATTTCATGTTAGAGCCAAAAAATAACAGACATTACATGGGCATTATTAAGATACTCGTAATCATCATAGAATTATTCATATCTGGAATATTAGCTGGAATATGTGGAATTATGGTAATGTTTTTTATTGAATCAGTTGGAATATTTAATCTAAAAGCAAAAAGAATATTCATGTTATTTTTATCTTATTGCATTGTATTGTTTACTCTAATTAGCCAACCAAGCTTTCTAATGCCTATTTTGGGTAAAATAATAGATATTGAAAAAACAAATGTCGTTTTTGCGTTTGAAAGTTTAAATATTGTATATACAATATTTCTCTTTCTTCTACTATTCTCTCTCCAAAAAACAGCGCGCAAGAATACGATTATTCCAAATTAATCACATCGGAGGTGCGGTTTTAACCGCACACAGAATCATGAATAAGTGCGACTAAAGTCGCACCTCCGTTTTATTATCTCTCCCACGCGTTGGGCATATGTGATTCCCCCTCCCTTACGGAGGGGGGCTAGGGGGTGGGTCATTGCGAGCATTTGTTAAAATGCGTGGCAATCTAACGTGTCGAGCGCTCAAAGACGGTTGATTGCTTCGCTAGCGCTCGCAATGACACTAGGCTACATCTTTAATGCGGCTTGTGTCTTTATGTCGCGTTTTTGCTTGCGATTCTAAGAGAATCACGATAATTCACCCCCAC
>JAAVGZ010000018.1 GCA_014799985.1 Helicobacter sp. | reverse complement strand
CGCTGCGTGAGCTACGCTAGCTTGCGCGCGCTTTTTATTGGGGATTGTTTGCTTTGTTGTTGGGAATTCTTAGAGAATCTGACAATTGTCATTGCGAGCGAGCATAGCGAGCGTGGCAATCAACAGGCAAAGAATCCCGACACGGTTGATTGCTTCGCATTCTAGCGAATGCTCGCAATAACACAAGAACATGTCATTGCGAGCGAGTGTAACGAGTGTGGCAATCAACCGTGTGCAAAGCTAGAATCATGGGGATTCTATGCCGTTTGATTGCTTCGCTTCGCTCGCAATGACAAGAGGCAACATGTTAAGAAACTTCCATTGTCATGTTGAGCGCTAGCGAAACATCTCTATCCGTCATTGCGAGCACGGCAAACACAGAATCCCGCCAATTCTAAATCACATGCTTTTGCATAATCTCTTGCGAAATCTTGTAGCTGCAAAATTTCGGACCACACATCGAGCAGAATTTCGCCTCCTTGAACACCTCTTGCGGCAGCGCCTCGTCATGGTATTCGCGCGCACGTTCAGGGTCGAGCGCGAGCGCAAACTGCCGATTCCAATCGAACGCATAGCGCGCATCGCTCATCGCGTCATCGCGCACACGTGCGTGGATTCGCCCGCGCGCGATGTCTGCCGCATGTGCTGCGATTTTATAAGCGATAATCCCCTCACGTACATCGTTTGCGTTGGGCAAGCCCAAATGCTCTTTGGGCGTTACATAGCACAACATTGCAACGCCCTTCCACGCCGCAATCGCCGCGCCAATCGCGCTCGCGATATGGTCATAGCCCGCAGCGATGTCCGTAACAAGCGGACCTAGCACATAGAACGGCGCTTCGTTGCACAGCTCCTTTTGCAGTTGCACATTGCGCTCGATTTGGTTCATCGGCACATGCCCCGGACCCTCGACCATCACCTGCACATCACGCGCCCTCGCGCGCTCTGTGAGCTCGCCAAGCACGGCGAGTTCGGCGAGCTGCGCATCATCGCTCGCGTCAGCGAGGCAGCCGGGGCGCAATGAATCGCCCAGCGAGAGGCTCACATCGTATTTGCGGCAAATATCGAGGATTTCATCGAACGCCTCATAGAACGGATTCTCGGCATGGTAATGCAGCATGTAGCTCGCCATGAGCGAGCCGCCGCGGCTCACGATGCCCATTTTGCGCCTCGCGACCTTTGGCATGTGTGCGAGCAAAAAGCCGCAATGAATCGTGAAATAGCTCACGCCCTGCTGCGCTTGGCGCTCGAGCACATCGAGCATGACGTCCTTATTGAGTTTTTTCACATCGCCATGCACATCATGCAGAATCTGATAGATGGGCACAGTGCCAATCGGAACGCTGCTATGCGCGATGACAGCGGCGCGAATGGCGTCCAAATCGCCGCCCGTGCTTAGGTCCATAATCGTATCTGCGCCATATTTGATGCTCGTTTGGACTTTGTGAATCTCTTGCTCAATATCGCTCGCAAGCGCGCTGCTGCCGATGTTTGCGTTGATTTTTGTCTTTGTCGCAACGCCGATTCCCATCGGCGCGAGGTTTGTGTGTCGAATGTTTGCGGGGATAATCAACCTGCCGCGCGCCACCTCGCTGCGGATTGTCTCGGCAGCGAGCTCCTCGACATTTGCCACAGCGCGCATTTCTTCGGTGATGATTCCCTGTTTGGCATAATAGAGCTGCGTTGGTGTCGCGTCATTTGAGCGCTTTAAAATCCATTGCGTTCGCATCGTTGTCCTTTGTTGCTTTCGATATATTGCCACGATTCTAGCCAAAAAAAGACAAAAACAAGCTTTTTCTCTGTATAATTTCGTAACATCAAACAGGAGAGATTGTGAGAGAGATTGCTTTGGTACTGCTAGCAGCAGGCGAGGGGCGGCGGTTTGCCACGAGTTCCAATATCCAATGCAAAAAACAATGGTTGCGCGTTGGCGCACTGCCCTTGTGGTGTTTTGTGGTGCGGCAGTTCCATGCGCTCCACCACTTTGGGCAGACGGTTGTCGCCATTTCGCCCCAAGAAGTGCGCTATGCGCAGAGCTTCATAGACGAAGCGGAGGTTGTTGGCGGCGGCAACACGCGCCAAGAATCGCTGCTCAACGCGTTGCAAAAGGTCGATTGTGAATGGGTGCTCGTGAGCGATGCGGCGCGGTGCTGCATTGACAAAAAGGTTCTCAAGGCGGTCTTGAACGCGCCGCTTGCCGATTGTGTCGTTCCTTTCGTGAGCGCGCATGACACGACTTATAGCAGCCTCTTTGGCTATCTGCCGCGCGAGTCGCTGAAGCTCATTCAAACGCCACAACTTTGTCGCAAGGCGACACTGCTTGACGCATTGAGCGCGGGCGAGTTTGGCGATGAGAGCAGCGCCATCTATGCGCACGGCGGCGCGGTGGAGTTTGTCGCGGGCAGCAGCAATTTGCACAAACTCACGACATTCCAAGACCTCGCGCTTCTCGAGCTGCCCCCGCCTAGCGGCGAGACATTGGTCGGCAACGGATTCGATGTGCATCGCTTCACAGAGGGCGACCACCTGACGATTTGCGGCGTGTGGATTCCGTTTTCGCACGCGTTTGAGGCGCACAGCGATGGCGATGTCGGAATCCACGCGCTGATTGACGCGCTGCTTGGCGCGGCGGGCGCGGGGGACATCGGGCAATGGTTTCCCGACTCGGACATGCAATATGCAAACATCGATTCTGCCCTTTTGCTCCAACAGGTGCTTTGTTTCATTCGCAATGTTGGCTTTTTTATCGTCAATGTCGATTTGACGATTATCGCCCAAGAGCCCAAGATTGCGCCGCACAAAGACCGCATGCGCGCGCGGCTTAGCTCGTTGCTCGAGATTCCTGCCGCCAAGCTCAACATCAAGGCGACAACGACCGAACATCTGGGCTTTTTGGGGCGATGCGAGGGTGTCGCGGCAAGCTGTGTCGCGACATTACAATATGCGGATTGGAGACAACAAAAGTGAGAGTATTAATTATTGAAAACGAGATTTATCTGGCGCAGAGTATCGCGATGAAACTCGAGCATTTAGGATTTGATTGCGATATTACCACCGTTGTGAACGAGAGTCATTCAAAAGACTATGATGTCGTTCTGCTTTCAACCAACCTTATCGAACAAAACATTTATTCGATTATTTCTCTCTACAAAGACAGCGTGATTATCCTCATGATTTCGTATATCAGCGATGACACCGTCACCAAACCAATGAAAGCAGGCGCAAAAGATTATATTCTCAAGCCGTTCATGATTGATGAGCTCGTGCGCAAGATTCAGCATTATTATACCTTCCAACATCTCAAACAAACGGTGACGTTTTATCGCAGCTATGTCGATATGACTTTGGACAATTTCATTACCGAAGTTCCTTCCAAGCTCTCTTTGCCCCTCGTTTTGCAAAGTCAGAATCAAAAGAGTATCGATGCCTATGTGATTTTCTATGCGCGGCGCAACGAGTTTTCGTTGCGGCTTTTGTCGCTCAAAAAGCACCGCAATTGGAAAGAAATCTTGCAACAACCGCAGCACAATAACGATATTCTTTATATCGTTGGGCTCGAGGAGCTCAAAAAGACAGAGCAAGACGAGTTTTTGGAAATGATAGCGACCAAACAAATCATTGCTTCGTATATCAGCAATGAGCAAATTACATTTCAGAATATTATCCAAGTGAGTGGCTCGAACAACATCGATTTCTATGGCGAGTTTCTCTGTGTTGATGATTATATTAAAAATGTGATTCTATGCTATGAGCATAAATATCCCGATACCGAATTATCTCGCCGTTTGGGCATGTCGCGAAAAAGCTTATGGGAGAAGCGAAAGAAATATGGAATCGTCAAGAAAAAATAAGAGCCTCTATCTCACACAAGAAATCAAGTCTATGCTCGAAATGTGCGCGCATGGGCTGCTCAAGCCCGTTACAGCGCTCATGAATCAACATGAATACGACATGGTGAATGCAAGCGGGATTTATCAGGGAATGAGCCTGCCCTTTCCGTTTATTCTCGCTCCAAATGGCAAGAAAAATCTAGCGGTTCTTAAGACTGCCAAACAAGGAGACACACTCAAACTCGTTTGCAATGGTCAAGTTTTTGGCGAAATCTGTGTGCATGAGATTTTTGCGATTGACAAAGAATCGTTTTTCAAGAAACTCATGGGCGGGGATTTGACATCTAAAAAGGCAAAAACGCTTTATGACGCACTTGGAAATTATGCCATTTCTGGCTCTTATGCCCTCAAACAAGCATCGTATTTTGCCGACATGATTTATCTCATCGAGCAGCGCAAGCTTATGTTGCATGCCAAAAACATTAGCGCATTTATGTTGCAAGCAAACCCGATTCATCGCGTGCATGAACGCATTATCCGCATTTGTTATGACACAAGCGATTTGCTTGTTTTATTCATTGTCAAACCGCACAAAGACGATGACTTGCTTCCTTTTGAGCTGCGACAAAAAATCTTGCAGCTCACAATCGACAATTATTTCCTTGCAAATCGCCTGCTGGTCATTCCGCTTGACGATAGCTATCTTTTTAATGGCGCAAACCATGTGATTCTCAATGCCATTATCGTACAAAATCTTGGCTGTACGCGTTTTATTATCGGTCGCAACCACATGGGACTATCGCTTTTCTATGAAAGCAACCAAATCCACACGATTTTTGATAGCCTGCAAGGCATTCGCCTCGATGTGCAGATTCTTAGTGAATATGTCTATTGCAAACAATGTGGCACGATTGTGAGCATTATCAGCTGTCCGCATGGCGCACATCATCATATCCACTACCACACCAAATCGATGCTCGAGCTTTTTAATCTCGGAATCCCGCCGCCAAACATCTTGGTTCGCAAAGAAATTTCGGCGATGATTCTTGAATGGCTCTATCCCAATCGATTTAAAAAAATGGAGCAGCTCTATAAAGGAATCAGCCCCTCAAATTTACTCGATGAATATGGCGACAAATCATTCTATTCTGATTTTCTCTCGCTCTATCAAGCACAAATGGTGAATTAACATGAAAGACTTTCATTCAAGCCTCGAATCGGCACATAAAAATCCACAAGACTTTACGCTTGCGTCCCCACCAAGCGAGGAGGAATTGCAATCTATCCGCAAACTTGAGCAACAAGAGGCGCAAAACGAGCAAGATTTGCGCGAGCAAAGCATGCAAGAAGCCCTGCAAGATGAGCGCAAGCAAGCGGAGTTTGACAACCAAGAAAAAATGCAACATTGGGACAAAAAGAAATGGCTTTTTTTAAGTCTCTGCTATGTCGGACATTCACCCAAAGCGCCGGGCACTTTTGGCAGCCTCGTGGGCGTGCTCGTTGGGCTGCCCATTCTCTATTATCTCCATGCGAGCAACCTCGCAATGCTCGCGATTTTCTTTGGGCTTCTGGGCGTCAAATGGACGAACGAATACGAATCTGCCGGTGGAATCCACGATGACAAACGCATTGTGATTGACGAAGTTGTTGGTGTTTGGATAGCGCTTTCTATGCTTGGTTTTGGCATGCTAGAAGCCCTTTTGGCATTTGCCTTCTTTCGTCTTTTTGATATTTGGAAGCCCTCGATTATTGGACGAATCGATAGAGATGTGAAGGGTGGATTAGGCGTGATGGGCGATGATGCGGTCGCGGGATTCTTCGCGGGGCTTTTGGGGCTAATCGTGCTTGGAATCCTCCAACAATTTGGGCTGTGGGAGCTGCCGCTTGATATAGGAACAATTAGGGAAGCGCCATAAAGCTAACAATGACTGAATTAGACAATAAAAGTCTTCAAAATGCCAAGAGGCTTTTTGCGAGTGGTGATATAGAAAATATCGAAGTGGGCACAACGCATGGACTTAGGGCTATTCATCAATATCTTTTTCATGGATTATATGATTTTGCAGGCAAGATAAGGACGAAAAACATCTCAAGGGGCAATTTTCGTTTCGCAAGCGCACTCTATCTTGAAAATGCACTTGAAAAAATCGATATGATGAAAGAAGATACCTTTGTAGATATTATCGCCAAATATGTCGAAATGAATATTGCGCACCCATTTATGGAGGGCAATGGCAGAAGCATGCGAATCTGGTTAGACATGATTCTAAAAAAGAATTTGAAAGTTGTGGTGGATTGGAAAAATATCGATAAGGGCAGCTATTTGCAGGCAATGGAGAGAAGCCCCGTTAATGACTTGGAGTTAAGGGCATTAATAGAACCCAACCTAACCGACAGAATCAACGATAGAGAAATAATATTTAAGGGCATTGAGCAGTCATATTTTTATGAAAGCGATGTGTAGGTTGTGTTTATCTTTGGAGGTGCGACTTTAGTCGCACTTGGTGGTGCACGATTCTCGTTTATGTGCGCTTAAAACCGCACCTCCATTTTTTGTCATTGCGAGGCGATAGCCGAAGCAATCAACAGGCATAGAATCCCCATGATTCTAGCTTCATATACGGTTGATTGCCACGCATTCTTACGAATGCTCGCAATGACAGATAGGTAGAATCTTTCAAGATTCCAAGCATAGAGATGTTTCGCTTCGCTCAACATGACAACCCACCCCCATACCCCCTCCGCAAGGGAGGGGAAATAAGGTAGAATCCCCAGAAAAAGCGCGCGCAAAGCTATGGCAAAGCCACAGCACAGCCGCGCTTTGAAGATTGCAATCTTTGATT
>JAAVGZ010000017.1 GCA_014799985.1 Helicobacter sp. | reverse complement strand
TTGTGCTCCGCACGGATTATGTCATGCTCCACAGCGCTTCGTCTATGTTAATATGAGAACATAGACGTGTGCGCTGTGGCTGGGAATATTAGAATCTATGAGCAATGGAGAATCAAAGATTGCAATCTTCAAAGCGCGGCTGTGCTAGCTACGCTAGCTTTGCGCGCGCTTTTTCTGGGGATTCTATGCCTGTTGATTGCTTCGCTTCGCTCGCAATGGCACAAAATAGCGCATGCAAAATTTTCTATTGTCATGTTGAGCGTTAGCGTTGCATCTCCTATCACAACAACGCAATTTTGCCCTCTCCCTTGCCCTCGAGAAACTGATGCACCTCCGCACGCTCGCTCTGCGCGAACGCGTTCGCCTCGCCATACTCGATGATTCTGCCATCGAGCAACATCGCCATATCATCGCCCGCCTTGAAGCTCTCCTTGATGTCGTGGCTAATCAGCACCGATGTTACGCCAAGCTCGGCTTGCAGGTGGCGAATCATCTGCGTGATGTGGTCGCTGCTAATCGGGTCAAGCCCGCTCGTGGGCTCGTCATAGAGGATAATGCGCGGGTTGAGCGCAATGCTGCGCGCGAGCCCAACGCGCTTTTTCATGCCCCCGCTTAGCTCATCGGGGAAAAGGTGCAACACGACATCGGGGCGCAAGCCGACAAGCTCGAGCTTCTCGCACACAATCTTGCGGATTTCGGCGCGGCTTAGCTGCGTGTGCTCCTCAAGCGGGAACGCGACATTTTCGAGCACATTTTTGGAATCAAACAGCGCGCCCGATTGGAACAAGAATCCAATCTGCCGCCGCATTTCGTTGAGCCGCTTGGGCGAGGCGCGCGTGATGCTCTCGCCGCCGACAAAGATTTCGCCGCTCGTGGGCTCGATGAGCCGCACGATGAGCTTGATAATGGTCGATTTGCCCCCGCCCGAGAGCCCAAAAACCACCGTTGTGCGCCCGCTCTTGCAATGCAGATTCACGCCGCGAAGCACCTCGCGTTCGCCAAACTTCTTGCGCACCTCTTTGAGCAAAATGTCCATCGTGGTCTATTGCGTCTGCGCTTGGGCAATCAGCACGCCCTCGATGAGGCTTTGCAAATCGCCATCGAGAATCGCGCCCGTGTCGCTAAAAGCCTGATTGGAGCGCGTGTCTTTGATTTGTTGGTAGGGGTAGAGCACATAGTTGCGAATCTGATGTCCCCACGCAATCTCGGTCGTTGGCTGCGAGCTCGTGGGCGATTTCTTGAGTCGCTCGAGCTCATAGAGCCTGCTGCGCAACATCTTGAGCGCGGTGGCTTTGTTTTTGTGTTGGCTGCGGTCGTTTTGGCATTGCACGACAATGCCGCTTGGCAGGTGCGTAATGCGAATCGCGCTTTCGGTTTTGTTCACATGCTGCCCGCCCGCGCCGCTTGCGCGGTAGGTGTCGATGCGCAAATCTTTCTCGGCAATCTCGATTTCAATCGTGTCTTCGATTTCGGGCGTAACGACAACCGAGCAAAACGATGTGTGCCGCCGCCCATTAGAATCAAACGGCGAAATGCGAACTAAGCGGTGGATTCCGCTTTCGACCTTGAGATAGCCATAGGCAGAATCGCCCTTGATGAGCAGCGAGGCGTCCTTGATTCCCGCCTCTTCGCCCTCTTGATAGTCCAGAATCTCCGCCGCAAAGCCCTTGCGCTCGCAATAGCGCAAATACATGCGATAGACCATGTTCGCCCAATCCTGCGATTCCGTGCCGCCGGCTCCGGGGTGGATTGTGAGAATCGCGTTTGCGTTGTCGTGCTCGCCGCTTAGCATCACCTCGATTTCGAGGTTGCGTACGCATGATTGCAATGCGTCTGAATCGGCGAAGAGCGAGGCGAGAATCTCGCCGTCATTTTCGGCTTGGGCAATCTCGAAGAGCTCGACACTATCGCTAAGCGCGCTTTTGCTCGCGTTGTATTTCTCCAAGATTCGTTCGAGTTGACGTTTTTCTTTGAGAATCGCCGCGCTTTTGTCAGAATCGTTCCAAAAGCTCGCGTCATCTTGCATGCGCGCGATTGTTTCGAGCCGCTCTTTTTTTTGTGCCACCTGCACAATCGATTCGATGTTGTCGCATTTGGTTTGCAGAGTCTTGAGCAGCTCCGCGTATTCGTAGTTGTCCAAATCCTAGCCCTTGCCCAGAATCTCTTTGGCGCATGCCGCGATGCGCTTGCCCTCCGCAACGGCGGAGAGCTTCGCGTTTGCCGCGCCCATCACCTTGCCCAAGTCTTTGATGTCTTTTGCGCCAAGCTCGGCGATGATTTTTTGCAGCTCCTCACGCAGCGCAGAATCGGACAGCGAGGCGGGGAGATAGGCGCGGATAATCGCGAGCTCCTTTTGCTCATGCTCAAACAAATCATTGCGCCCCGCCTTTTGGTATTGCTCGCTCGCCTCCTCGCGTTGCTTGCATGCCTTGCGCAGAATCGCGATAACGGCAGAATCGTCTAGTGTTGTGCGCGAATCCACCTCGACTTGCTTGATGGCGCTGCTAAGCAGCCGCAATGTGTCGCGCGCGAAAGAATCGCCATTTTTCATCGCCGTTTTGATGTCGTCTAGTATGCGATTTTTCAGACTCGGATTCTCGCTCATGCTCTGTCCTTGTTGTTGGAATGCCCTTTGCTTTATTATACCAAAACTCATACAAAGGGACAACAATGAAAAGTTGCATTCATATTAGCATTGGCGCGTGCATGGCGTTTTGGCTCACTGGCTGCTTTCCGGGCACAGCAGACCCACAGATTAGCTTCAAGCCACCGCAATATGTCGAGGAGATTCCGGCAAAAGAGGTCGAGGAGAACTTTGGCAACGCAGGCAGCCTCTTTGGGCAGGGCGACAACCCGCTCTTTTCTGATAGGCGCGCGATGAAGGTCAATGACTTGGTTACGGTCGTGATTAACGAAAACGTGAGCGCGACAAGCACAGGCGCGAAGGCGCTCAACGAGAACTCGAACTTCACGCTGACCACGCCCAACATCGCCTATGGCGGCACGAACCGCACGATTGGCACGATTGTGAATGATTTGAACAATCTCGGCTCGTTTGGAATCAACTCGGGCAACAACACGATGACCTTCACGGGCAACGGCAACCAAAACCGCACCGATTCGTTCGCAACGACCATTTCGGCGCGGATTATCAAGATTATGGAGAATGGCAACTACTACATCGAGGGCGGGCGCGAGATTATGGTGAACAACGAGAAGCAGCATATCCGCATTAGCGGCGTGATTCGCCCCTATGACATCGGCAGCAACAACCAGATTAACTCGCAATACATCGCGGACGCGAAGATTCTGTATGACACACAAGGCGAGTTGCGCCGCACGACCGAGCGCGGTTGGGGCAGCAAGATTATCACCGCGTTGTGGCCTTTCTGATGAACATCGCCATCATGCCCGCGCGCGGCGGGAGCAAGCGCATTGTGCGCAAGAATCTCAAGGAGTTTTTGGGCAAGCCGATTCTGTCGTATCCACTGCGGGTGTTGCAACAAAGCGACATCTTTAGTCGCATTGTCGTCAGCAGCGATGATAGCGAGATTCTCTCGCTCGCAGAGACGCTTGGCGCAGAGCCGCTTTTGCGCCCCGAGAAATTGAGCGATGATTTCGCAACGACACGAGATGTCGTGATTCATGCCATCAACGCGCTTGGCTTGGAATCAGATTCTAATGTGTGCTGCATCTACCCCACAGCCGTGCTCGTGCGCGAACAAACGTTACATGAGGGGCTTGGCGCGCTCGCGCATTATGCCTTCAGCTTCCCTGTCGTGGCGTATGACTACCCGATTTGGCGCGCATTTGAGCGCGACAAAGACGGCGCGCTCGCGATGCTCTACCCGCAACATCTCGACACACGCTCGCAAGATTTGCCGACAATCTGGCATGACGCGGGGCAGTTCTATTTTGGCGCGGCGCGCGATTGGCTCGGCGAGATTCCGCTTTTTGGCGCACAAAGCTATGGAATCGCGCTTGGCGCAATGGACGCGCAAGACATCGACACGATGGACGATTGGGCGATTGCCGAGCTCAAATACGCCTTGCGCGAGAAAGGTGGCGCAAAGCTTTAGGGCAAAATCAGGAGTTTTCGCTACAATGGCGCATGTCTATGGCATAGACAATACAAATCAAGGAATTTCCATGCAAAATGTTCAAATCGATGTCCGCAACCTCTCCTGCCCCGAACCCATTGTACGCACGCAAAAGGCGCTCTTGCATGTCAATGCGCATTCGCTGACGCTGCGCAGCTATTCGATTATCGGCAATTCGCCAACCGCAAAGGAGAATCTCACGCGATTCCTCGAGGGCGAGGGCTTTAGCTTCGAGCTCGATATGTTGGAAAACGGCGAGTTTTTGTTCCGCCTCATCGACAGAATCAAGAAAAACGAGCCACTGCGCGAGGGCGAGAAGATTGCGCCCAAGATGATGTTGGTTAAGAGCGATAGCCTCGGCGAGGGCGAACTCGGCGTGTTGTTGCTCAAAAATTTTATCAAGGCGCTGTTGCAAACGGCGATTCTGCCCCAAAAGATTCTCTTTATCCACCGCGGCGTTTTGCTCACCACAGAGAATGACAAAGTCGACAACACCGAGATTTGCGATGTCTTGAAGCAGCTCGAGAAGCAAGGCGTTGAAATCTATTCATGCAGCTCGTGCTTGGAATATTTTGCGCTCACGGGCAAGCTCAAGGTCGGCGTTGCGGGCAACGCTGTCGAGGGAATGCAGAATATGCTCGCGAGCGATAGTTTGGTGGTGTTGTAGGTGCGGGGATTTTTGCTCGCAATGACGTTTTTGGGTCATTGCGCGCGTAAGCGTTGCAATCAAACGGCATAGAATCCCCATGATTCTAGCTTCGCATACGTTTGATTGCCACGCTCGCAATGACAAATAGAGATATTTCGCTAACGCTCAACATGACAATAGATATTTTTGTGAGTGCTATTTCTTGTCATTGCGAGGCGATAGCCGAAGCAATCAACCGTTCATGAATGCTCAACACGTTTGATTGCCGCGCTCGTTACACTCGCTCGCAATGACCCACCCCATTACCCCCTCCGCAAGGGAGGGGGAATAAGGCAGAATCCCCAGAAAAAGCGCATGCAAAGCTATGGCGAAGCCATAGCACAGCGCCGCTTTGAAGATTGCAATCTTTGATTCTCCATTGCTCATGATTCTATC
>JAAVGZ010000016.1 GCA_014799985.1 Helicobacter sp. | reverse complement strand
CTGTGGCTTCGCCATAGCTTTGCGCGCGCTTTTTCTGGGGATTATGTCATGTTGAGCGTTAGCGTTGCATCTCTATGCTTGGAATCTCGAAAGAATCTACCTATCCGTCATTGCGAGGCGACAGCCGAAGCAAGCAACCGTGTCGAGCATTCATAGACGGTTGATTGCTTCGCATTCTAGCGAATGCTCGCAATGACACAAAATAGCACATACAAAAATATCCATCGTCATTGCGAGCGAGTGTAACGAGCGTGGCAACCAACCGTGTGCGAAGCTAGAATCATGAGGATTCTATGCCGTTTGCTTGCAACGCTAGCGCTCGCAATGACGCAAAGCAACATCGAAAGTGCGACCCTAGTCGCGCACATTTTGCGCGCAGCGACCAACGCGCGAGGAATCCAAACGCTAGAAAATATGCTATAATGCGCAAAATGTAAGGATTCATGTGTGCGTGCGTTGGTAATCTTTATTTTTTGCATTGCTTTGTCGTTTGCCGAAGAAACAGCGAGCTTGCGTTCGCTTTTTGCCGCCGTCCAAAAAAGCGAGCCGCTGCGGGCGTCTGTTTGGCTCGTTGAGAAAGAAAGGGCAAAAAAAGATTCTCTGAAAGCCGCGTTTTTTCCAAAAATCGGCGCGAGCGTGGGGGCTGAACAGACCAACCAGCCGTCCGTATTCCAAGCCTATCGCACGCTGACGCTCGGGCTGCAAGCCGAGTGGAATCTTTTCGATGGCTTTCGCAGCACGCTCGCCAAAGAGGCGCAAGAATCGCTGCTTGCAAGCAGCGTTGAAAACGAGGAATCCACGCGCCAAAAGCTCTATCTCCAAGTCATCGAACATTATTATGGCTATTTCAAGGCAAAGAGCCTCTTGCAGGCGCTCGCCGCGCAACAGCACGAGCTAGAGGCGAATCTCGCCCGATTGGAGCGATTCTATGAGAACGGGCTAAGCGGGCTAGACGCGCTCGAGGCGCTGCGCGCGCAGATTGCCCAAAATGCCTACCAGCGCAACAGTGCCATTTTGCTCGCCCAAACGCACAGCGAAAACCTCGAGTGGCTCACCCAAAAGCCCTTTGCCGATGTTGTGTCACCCAGTCAACAATCGCATTCAAACCCTTGCGAGCTGCCCGACACAGCGCCCATGCCAAGCTTTCATTTCTCGCAAATCGCCCTGCCTTTGTTGCATGATTCGCCGAGCGCACAAGCGGAATCTATGCTACTTCTGACGCCATCGCCCTCCGCCGAGCTTCGCGCGTTTGACAAGCAGCTTGACGCGCTGCATGCGCGCATCGGCGCGTATAATTATCTGCCCAAAGTCGATGTTTTCGCGCGCGCGGGATATTATCATTTCGATAAATTTTATATCCCAAAGCTCCCGACATTGCCTTTCGCGCTCACGATTGACGATTCCGAGCTGCATGGTGTCCAAGCCACAATCGGCTTGCAAGTCGTGTTTCCGCTGTTTGACACCTTTGCTGTGCAAAAAGAGCGTGAGGCGGCGCGCTATGAATACCTTAGCGCACAATCGCAATACCAACATCAGCTGCGTTACCAAAGCCACCAAGTCAAGATTGCCCAAAATGCTCTTGAGAATGCGCGCCAAAAAATCACATGGACAAAAACACAGGCAAAGTCCGCACGAATCGCGTATTGCTACGCACAAAAGAAGTTCCAAACGGGGCTCATCTCGCACACCGAATACCTGACATCGCTTGCGACAGATGTTGCCGCGCGCGCGTCTTTTGAGGAGTCGTTCTTAGATTATGAAATGGCAAAAGCACAGATGATTTTTGCGAGCGGCGGCAAGCTGGAGGACTTTATCCAATGAAACCCCTACACTCTCTCTTTTTGCTTCTCGTTTTCACCTTTGGCTTCGCCGAGCAAAGAATCTATGCGACATATAGTGTCGTCCCTGTGCAACAATCCACGCTCGTGTTGCAGGCGAGCGGCGTGGTCGAGACAATCCTTGTCGATGTGGGCGACTATGTGCAAGAGGGCGCGCTGCTCCTAGCTTTGCGCGACAAGGAACAAAAGGCGCAGGTCGCGATTGCGCGTGCGCAGCTCCAAGCGTTGCGCGCCAAACATGAGTTTGCGCGTTTGCAGCTTGAGCGTTACGAGAAATCCGCCTCGGTCATCGATGGTAACACACTAGACAAGATTCGCCTCGAGACGCAGTCGCTCGCCAGCGAGCTTGCGCGCGCGGAATCAGCGCTGCTTTTGCAAGAAGAGCTGCTCGACAATCTCACGCTCAAAGCGCCGTTTGCGGGCGTGATTAGCAAGAAAAGCACCGAGGTTGGCAACGGCGTTGTGGCGCTCAACTCGCCGCTTTTCGAGCTGCAAAGCAACGCCAAAAAGCTCGTCATTGAGTTTGATTCGAGCCATTTTGGCAAGGTCGCGACTGGTGATGTCTTTTTCTATAATCCAAGCCAATCACTCATGATTACAAAGGTCTATCCAAGCGTGGATTCGGGCTCGCGCAAGGCAAAGGCAGAGGCGCTAGCGCCCGATTTGCCGCTTGCTAGCGGTGCGTTTGGCGATGGATTCATCGAAAAGAGAAAGCCATAATGTCGCGTTTTGCACTCAACTATCCCATTGCGACTTTTATGGCGATGTGCGCGATTATGTTCTTCGGAATCCGCGCCGTTGCCTCTTTGAGCGTCTCGCTCTATCCCAATGTCGATATTCCTGTCGTAACGATTACGACAATCTATCCGGGCGCGAACGCGCAGAGTGTGGAAAGCAAGGTAACGGACAAAATCGAAGAAGCCGTGAGCGGCATTAGCAACCTGAAAAAAATCACATCGACAAGTGCAAATTCAGTGAGTGTCGTGGTTGTTGAATTTGAGCTTGAAAAAGACATCGAAGAAGCGACAAACGATGTCCGCGACAAAGTCTCGACAGCGAGTTTTCCTAGCGATGTGCATTCGCCGATTATCGAGAAATTCGATGTGGGCGGCGCGCCCGTGATTTCGCTGTTTTTGAGCCTGCCCGAAGAGAGCGCGCATGATTTCTTGCAATTGCATAGCCATGCCAATGATGTCATCAAGCCCATGCTCCAGCGCCTAAGGGGTGTTGGGCGCGTGAATCTCGTTGGCTATTTGCAGCGGCAGGTTTTCATTTTGCCTGACCCAATGTTACTCAATAAGTATGGTTTGAGCTACACCGATATTGCGAACAGCGTGCGCGTGCAAAATGTCGAGATTGACGGCGGCAGGATTGTGCGCAGCGAAAATGAAATCGATTTGCTGACCGATTCGAGCGTGCATAGCTTGGCTGATTTGCAGAGCATCATGGTCGGCAATGGTGTCGCGCTCGGCGAGCTCGCGACAATCGAGGACGGATTGCAAGAGGCGCGGAGCTTTTCTGCGCTCGGCGTGAGCGCCACAAGCGCGATGAAGGGCGTTGCGGGGAGCGGAATCTTATTTGAGATTCAGAAGCTCTCGGGCGCAAACGACATCGAAATCGCCGATTCTGTGCGTGCGCTCTATCCCGAGCTGCTCGAGCTAAGCAGCGGCTATCAGCTCGAAATCGTCAGCGACAGCACACCCTACATCAAAACCGTGATTGAGGCTGTAAAATTTGACCTGCTTTTTGGCGCATTTTTGGCTGTTTTTGTCGTTTTTGTGTTTTTGCGCAACACAACGATGACGCTTGTCGCGGCTTTGAGCATTCCCGTGTCGATTTTTGGCACATTCGCGCTCATGCAGCTGCTCGGGCTCAATCTCAACCTCGTTACAATGGTCGCCATCACGCTCTCGATTGGAATCATCATCGATGACGCGATTGTCGTTGTCGAGAATATCCACCGCCGCATCGAAAACGGCGAAAAGCCGCGCGCAGCGGCGCTTGCGGGCGTGAATGAGATTCTGTTCGCGCTCGTGGCGATTTCGGCGATGCTGCTTGCCGTGTTTTTGCCCATCGCCGATATGGACGGCATTGTCGGGCGCTTTTTCACCTCGTTTGGGCTCTCTGTGGTCGTGGCAATCGTGATTTCCTTTGTCGTTGTAGTGAGCTTCATGCCCATGCTCGCCTCGCGCCTGTTGCGCGAGCGCCCACCCTCGCGCTTCTTTGTCGCAACGCAAGGCTTTTTCGAGAATCTCGAGACGACGTATACATTATTATTACGTTTCGTTTTGAGCCACAAACTCGCGAGCCTGCTGTGCGTCTTCGCGCTATTTATGCTTTCTTTGTTTGTGCTTTCGCGCCTTAGCATCGAGTTTTTGCCCAGCGAGGACAAGAGCGAGTTTGACATCAAAATCATCGCGAAGCCGGGCATTTCGTTGCAGGCGATGCAGCGGCTGGGGTTGCAGGTGCAAGAAGAGGTCGATAGGCACGAGGGCGTGGATTATAGCCTGCTGCTCATCGGCTACACCGCCGAGCAAAAAATCCACGAGGCGAAGATTCGCGTGGCGCTGATTGAGCGAAAAAAGCGCCTGCCGCAGGAGCAGATTATGAACAGCTTGCGCGAGAATCTCGTAAAGATTGCCGATGAATCTAATGTGCGCATTAACCTTGTCGAGATTCCGCCCATCAGCCTCGGTGATGACGATTCGCCCTTGCAGGTCGCCATTTCTGCCTATGACGATGCCGCGCTCGAGCAATCGACCCGAGCGCTCATCGCGCTTTTGAGCGCGCACCCAAAGATGACCGATGTGCACACCAACGCGCAACCGCAGAAGCCCCAAATCACGTTGCGCATTGACAGAGCCGAAGCCAATCGGCTGGGGATTAGCGCGTTTGACATCGCGCTCGCGTTGCGCAATGCTTTCAGCGGGGCGCAAGAAATCTCAATCTACAAGGAGCATGGCAAGGAATATGACATCATTTTACGCAATGCGGATTCTAGGCGCGCAAATCTTGACAATTTACATGCATTGCAGTTGCGTAATGCAAAAAATGAAACAATTTTTCTCGAAGGGCTCGTGCATTTTGAGGAAAGCGAGGGCATTACGGCGATTAAACGTTACGATAGGCAGCACAGCATCACCGTCGCGGCAAACTTTTTGCCCGATTTCACGCTTGGCGATGCAGTCGCGTTTGTCGAGGCGCATGCGAGCGGCGAAAACGGCTGGCTGGCGGGCAGGGCGCATTATGTCATCGAGGGCTATGGACGCTTTTTGCAGGAGACAACCGCAGCCTTTGTTGTCGCCATGCTCACCGCAGCAGTGTTAATTTATTTTATTCTCGCGAGTCTTTATGAATCTCTTTTGCAACCCTTTATTATTATGGTAACCCTGCCGCTTAGCTTCACGGGCGCGTTTTTGGGGCTGTGGCTGTTTGGCGAAAACTTGAGCCTGTTTAGCCTGATGGGGCTTATGCTGCTCATGGGGCTCGTGGGCAAGAACGCGACTTTGATTATCGATGTTGCCAACGCGCATGTCAAGCAGGGAATCGCGCACAGTGAGGCGATTGTGCGCGCGGGCAAGGAGCGCTTGCGTCCCATTCTCATGACCACTCTCGCGATGGTGTTTGGCATGATTCCGCTCGCAAGCAGCAGCGGCGCGGGCTCGGCGTTCAAGTCGCCGCTTGGAATCACCGTGATTGGCGGGCTTTTGATTGCGATGTTCCTAAGCCTCTTGGTCGTGCCGATTCTCTATCATCTGATGGACCCGCTCGATTCGCGGTTGCGCAAGCTCTATGAATAGACCACTTGGCGCGTTTAGCCTCATCGAAATGCTCTTTGTGCTCTTGTTGCTCTCTTTGGGCTTTGTGCTGCCAAAGATTACTGATGATTCTCTTGCAAAAGCAAAAATGCAGATTGTGAACGACCTGCGCTTCACACGCAACCTCGCCACCAAAGACGAGAGGCAGGCGCTGCGCAATTTCAATCAGGCATGGGATTCCCAAGCCCAAGCGGAGGTGAACGCAGCAGACATGCAGGCATGGCGTTTGCAATTCCATACAATCTCGAACAAGGTTGAGGGATATGTTGGCACAACATATTCAATTTTTGCAAAACGTCCGCGAAAAAATGGCTCGATTGACAACAAACCTATGGGGATTGTGAGTATTGCACGGAATCCTGTCAATGGAGCTTGCCTTTCCTGGTATAATTATGGTGATTTACCGCTTGAATGTCGCGATATTCGCGATGAGAGGCTCAAGATTGAGCAAAAATATGGAATCACAAATGTACGTTTTGTGTGGAACACAAAGGGTTGCACGGCGACACACAAAACGCTCCATTTCGATTCTCTCGGGCGCATCTATTGCGGCACATCGAAGCTCGTTTTGGTCAGCAGCGATGCGCGTATCGTGCTCGAAAGCAAAAAGGGAGAGATTGAAATCAAATTACAGGAATTGTGAGGTAAAAGATGTATTTTATCCAAAATATTGCAGAAATGAAAAATCTTGCGCAGCAATGGCGCAAAAAGGGCTTGAACATCGGCTTTGTGCCGACTATGGGGGCGTTGCACGCTGGGCATGTGTCGCTCATGGAGCGCGCAAAAGAGAACGAGCGCCGCGTGGTTTCGGTGTTTGTCAATCCGCGACAATTTGGCGCAAACGAGGATTTTTCGCGCTATCCGCGCACGCTCGAGACCGATTGCGCGTTGTGCGAGAAGCAGGGCATCGATGCCGTTTTTGCACCCAACGCAAAGGAGCTCTATGCGTTCGCGGACGGCGTGAAGATTGTCGCGCCAAAGCCGATGTCGAGCGTGCTCGAGGGTGCGGCGCGCCCGGGGCATTTCGATGGCGTACTCGATGTGCTCGCGCGCCTGTTCCATATTGTGCAGCCGCACAGAGCCTATTTTGGGCGCAAAGACGCGCAACAGCTGCTGATTGTGCGGCAAATGGTCGCGGAATTGTTTTGGGACATCGAGATTGTGGGCTGCCCGATTGTGCGTGATTTTAAGGGTTTGGCTTTGAGCTCAAGAAATGCTTATTTGAGCGAAAAAGGTTATTGCCAAGCCTTGCAGATTGCGCGTGCGACAAAGGCGCTCGAAGACGCCATTGCCAAAGGCAGCAGAGACGCGCATAGCCTGCTTGCAACGGCACGCGCGATTCTTGCTCCATTGCAAATTGATTATCTGATGGCTGTCGATTATGCGCTTAACGAGGTCGAAATTTTACAAAATAATGCAAGTTTGATTGTGATGGCTGTGATTGTCGAAAATGTGCGCCTGCTCGATAATGTTTGGGCTTGAGTTGCGATGTTTTGAAACTGCATGTGCGGCATTAGTCGTGCGTCTAGTTCGCCTTGTCATTGTGAGCGTTAGCGAAGCAATCGACCGTTCTTGAACGCTCAACATGCTAGATTGCCACGTTCGTACATTCGCTCGCAACGATGTTGGAGCTGCGGTTTCAATCGCGCATATTGAGGGCAGTTAAGCGCGTCTCTGATGTCGCCGATTCCATGCGCGACAAAAGATAAATTAAGCTTGATTTGGTATCATATTGATATTTTTCAAAGGGGAAATGATGAAAATCCATGCTTTATTTTTTGCAATTTTTGCCATTTTGTTGATGTCGGGTTGCGACTATCAGCGCAGGGTAACAGCCGCAGAGATTGGCTGCCGAAAGGAAAATATCGTGTTTCCCGATGGAGAGCCGTGGATTACGCCCAGCTATTGGGTCGCACGTTGCGGCGAACGCGAGTTTGTTTGTTCAAATGCGCCTGCCGTTTTTGTTGGTGGCAAAAACGTACCCATTGCCATTGGAAGCGGCAAATCGGGCGTTATATGCTCGCAAGTTATCGATGATTGAGGGTGCGCGACTAAGTCGCATGTCTGAAGATTCCAATCGTCATGCTGGTATGATAAACTGAAATATTTCTTTGGATTTTTGCGGTTTGAGATTCTTTGCTCGCTTACGCGAGTTCAAAAGGACAATGTTGCGTCATTGCGCGCGTCCGCAGTGATTTTGGCTTCTGTCATTGCGAGAAGCGCTAGCCTCGTGGCAATCGAACATGTTGGGATTCTCTTTGGGATTTGTTGCTCGTTGTTTGCCACGCTCGCTGTGCTCGCTCGCAATGACATGTTCTTGTGTCATTGCGAGCGTTAGCGAAGCAATCAACGAGCACAGAATCCCCATGATTCTAACTTCGCACACGGTTGATTGCCGCGCGTCCTAGCGGACGCTCGTAATGACAATGGAAAATTTTGCATGCGCCATTTTTGTCATTGCGAGCGAAGCGAAGCAATCGAACGGCATAGAATCTCCCATGATTCTAGCTTCATACACGGTTGATTGCCACGCATTCTTACGAATGCTCGCAATGACAAAAGGGAGTGTGCGACTAAAGTCGCACCTCCGAATCACTAGAAAAAGCGCGCGCAAAGCTATGGCGAAGCCACAGCACAGCCGCGCTTTGAAGATTGCAATCTTTGATTCTCCATTGCTCATGATTCTATATTCCCAGCCACAGCGCACACGTCTATGTTCTCATATTAACATAGACGAAGCGCTGTGGACTATGACATATGCAAGTGCAACGCACATTTAAAAAGCGTGAGGGT